>DATILC010000001.1:0-2473 GCA_035476855.1 Solimonas sp.
CACGCCCGGCCAGAACGGCCTCGGTGTCACCTCCCAGGGTTCGGTCGAAGCCTCGAACGTCAACGTGGTCGAAGAGCTGGTCAACATGATCGAGACGCAGCGCGCCTACGAGATGAACTCCAAGGCGATCTCGACCACCGACCAGATGCTGCAGTACGTGAGCAACAACCTGTGATCGCCTGCTCGACACGCCTGATCAAGGCCCTGTTCCTGGTCGCCCTGTTCGGCCTGGTGACGCCCTTGCTGCAGGGCTGCGCCAGCACCGGCGCCGCCGCTGCACCGATGCCGTCGCCGTCGTCGCTGCCGATGCCGGCACCGTCCGCGGCTGCCGCGGAAGGCTCGATCTACGCCGCCGGCGGCATGGCCCTGTTCGAGGACCAGAAGGCGCGTCGCGTCGGCGACACCCTGACCATCGTGCTGGTGGAATCCACCAGCGCGCAGAAGAAGGCCAGCACCAGCACCAGCAAGGACAGCAATGCCAGCATCGACGGCCCGACCCTGTTCGGCCGCCCGGTGACGGTCAGCGGCGTGCCGGTGTTCGAGGCCGAGCTGGGTTCCAGCAAGAGCTTCAAGGGCGACGGCGACAGCAGCCAGTCGAACAAGCTGCAGGGCAGCGTCGGCGCGGTGGTGATGCAGGTGCTGCCCAACGGCAACCTCGTCATCAGCGGCCGCAAGCAGGTGCAGATCAACCAGGGCAGCGAGACGGTCAGCATCGAGGGCATCGTGCGGCCGATCGACATCCGCCCGGACAACAGCATCACTTCGGATCGCGTCGCCAACGCCGCCATCAGCTACAACGGCCAGGGTGCCGTGGCCGAAAGCAATGTCATGGGCTGGGCCAGCCGCTTCTTCAACTCGGGCTGGTTCCCGTTCTGAGGTGATTGCCATGATCAGGAAACTCTCCGTCGTCGCCCTGCTGCTCGCGCTTTGCGCCCCGGCCCAGGCCGAGCGCGTCAAGGATCTCGCCGACGTCGCCGGCGTGCGCAGCAACCCGCTGGTCGGCTACGGCCTGGTGGTCGGCCTCAACGGCAGCGGCGACCAGACCACGCAGGCGCCGTTTACCGTGCAAAGCCTCAAGGCGATGCTGTCGCAGCTGGGCGTGACCATCCCGCCCGGGGTCAACCCGCAGCTGAAGAACGTCGCCGCGGTGGCGATCCATGCCGATTTGCCGGCCTTCGCCAAGACCGGCCAGCAGATCGACATCACCGTTTCCTCGATCGGCAACTCCGGCTCGCTGCGCGGCGGCGCGCTGCTGATGTCGCCGCTGAAGGGTGCCGACGGCCAGGTCTATGCGATCGCCCAAGGCAATATTGTCGTCGGCGGTCTCGGTGTCTCCGCCAAGGACGGCTCGCGCGTCTCGGTCAATATCCCCAGCGCCGGCCGCATTCCCAACGGTGCCACCGTCGAGCGCGTGGTGCCGAACAGCTTCACCGCCTCGCCGGACATCCGCCTCAACCTGCACGTGCCCGACTTCACCACCGCCACGCGCCTGGCCCAGGGCATCAACGACGCCCTCGGTGGCGGCGTGGCGCAGGCCCTGGACCCGGTGACGGTGTCGGTGCGTGCGCCGGCCGACAGCAACAGCCGCGTGTCCTTCCTGTCGATGCTGGAAAATCTCGATGTGCAGCCGGGCGATGCGCCGGCGCGCGTGATCGTCAACAGCCGCACCGGCACCGTCGTCATCGGCAGCCTGGTGCGGGTGATGCCGGCCGCGGTCTCGCATGGCTCGCTGTCGGTGACCATTTCCGAGAAGCCGCGCGTCAGCCAGCCGGCGCCGTTCTCCGAAGGCCAGACCGTGGTCGTGCCCGATTCCTCGATCGAGGTTTCGCAGAGCGGCGGCCGCATGTTCAAGTTCGAAGCCGGCGTCAGCCTCGACGACATCGTCCGTGCGGTGAACCAGGTCGGCGCCTCGCCGGGCGACCTCGTCGCCATCCTCGAAGCGCTGAAGGAAGCCGGTGCGCTACGGGCGGAACTGGTGATCATCTGATGAACACGCTGCCCCTCGATTCGGTCACCGACTTCAGCCAGTTCACCGGCCTGCGCGCGCAGGCGCGCGAACAGGATCCGGCGGCGCTGCTGAAGACGGCGAAGCAGTTCGAGGCGCTGATGCTGCAGCAGATGCTGAAGAGCATGCGCGCCGCCACGCCGGGCGAAGACGTGCTCGGCGGCGGCGAGCAGACCAATTTCTACCGCGACATGTTCGACCAGCAGCTGTCGGTGACCCTGTCCAGCGGCAAGGGCGTCGGCCTGGCCGACATGCTGGTCAGCCAGCTGAAGATGAGCCAGTCGATGGGCGAGGCCGATGCGCGCATCGCCATGGACAGCAGCGTGCCGGAGCGCCTGCCGGAGCTGCCGGCGGTGACCGAAGCTGCAGTGCTGCCGCCGCCGGTGGCGTTGAAGACCGACAACAACCTGGGCGAGTTCCGCCCGAAGACCCCGCAGGAATTCGCCGAGGCCCTGCTGCCGCATGCCG
>DATILC010000002.1:0-20423 GCA_035476855.1 Solimonas sp.
CGCAGGTAGCATTGGCGACCAACGCCAAAGCCATTGCGGTGCTACAAGAAGTGCTACAGGGGAAACGCTGCGCTTAGTGCGCTGATTTTATTCATAAATAACGACTGTCGGTCCAGTCCATCATCGGCGCGACGCAGAAGCGCCAGTCCCGGCGGGCTTCCGTACTGATTGTGTTGGGATTCAAATCGTTACCTGCAGCCGGTACATCCTGACGCGCGCAATTGGACCCGCTTTCCCCGGCGGGAGCAACGGCAGCCCGATTCCATGCACTTGAAATCCCGGTCTTTGGAATACTTTACAATGTAAAATAAACATGGTTAAATAATCCCATGCCCAGAGCCCAGCTAAGCGACGTCGAACTAGAAGCCATGCGCACGCGCCTGTCGTCCGCCGGCTTGGATGTGTATCGCCAGGAGGGCCTGGAAGCGGTCAGCTTCCGCCGTCTGGCCGAGCTGCTCGATGTCAGCCACACGCTGCCGTACCGGTATTTCCAGAACAAGGACGCGCTGCTGGCGCGGATGCGTGCCGATGCCCTGGGCCGCTTCGAAAGCTACGTGCGCGAACACGAGTCGCGTGCCGACGGACCACTGGCGCAGGTGCATGCGGTGGCCGATGCCTACATTGCCTTTGCCAGCCGGCACCAGGCCGAATACCTGCTGATCTTCGCCACGCACCAGCCGGCGCCGGAACTCTATCCCGAGGTGCTGCAGGCGCGGCGCCAGGTGTTCGACCACGCGGTCGAGGTGCTGCAACGCTGCATCGACGCCGGCCTGCTGCGCGGCGAGGCACTGGAACTGGCCCATGCACTGTGGATCGGCCTGCACGGCCTGATGACCCTGCACGTCGCCGGACAGCTGGTGCATGGCAGGACTTTGGACGAACTGGTCGAGCCGCTGCTCGGCCGGCTGCTGAATGCAGCGAAACCCTGAGTGACGATCTGGCCCGGGCAGGGCCGGCAAGCTGCAACTAGCGCCGAAGGCGAAGGAAGGTCGAGATGAGCAAGGTGATTGTTCCCCTGGACAAGCTGGGCCCGGCGCAGCTGGCCCGCTTCCGCGAGCTGACCAGCGCACCACCGGTGGCCTGGCCGACCGTGATCCTCTGCGCGGTGCTGACGGTGACCTTCGTCTCCGTCTACTGGTTCTGCGGCAGCGGCCAATGGCCGCTATGGCTCGGAACCCTGCTCAATACCGTGGTGGGCTATGTCGCTTTCAGCGTCGCCCACGATGCCATCCACCGCGCGGTGTCGACGGACACCCGGCTCAACGACCGCGTCGGGCAACTGGGCATCACCCTGGTGCTGCCCTATATCGACATCCGCATGTTCCGCTGGGCGCACATCCTGCACCATCGTTTCGCCAGCGGACCGCGCGATCCCGACCGCGTGTTCAACGGCGCCTGGTGGTCGCTGCCGTTCCGCTGGATGGCGATCGACCTCTGCTATTTCGTCTACGCGCTGCAGAACGGTGACAAGGTGTCGAAGCCCTTCCTGCGGGCCTGCCTGTGGCGGCTGGCGCTGTTCGCGACCGTGATCGCTGCCCTGGTCTGGGCCGGCTACGGAATGGAAGTGTTGATGCTCTGGTTCCTGCCGTCGCGCCTGATCCAGCTGATGCTCGGCTTCAGCTTCTTCTGGCTGCCGCATGTGCCGCACGACGTCTCGCAGGAAGAGAACTTCACCCGCGCCACCACCATCCGCCGCGGCCACGAGTGGTTCCTGGGGCCGGTGCTGCAATACCAGAACTACCACCTGATCCATCACCTGTACCCGATGACGCCGTTCTACAACAACGGTCGCGTCTACCAGGTGATCGAGACCGAGCTGCAGCGCAAGGAACTGGCAGTGCAGCACGGCTTCGCGATCCGCCCGACCATCCATCCCGGCGCGGCGACACGCGCCTGATCCCGACCGAGAACGCCCATGCGCCGCTACCAGTGCCGTTACTGCTCGCACGTCTACGACGAACGCCTCGGCGACCCGGACAGCGGCATCGCTCCGGGCACGCGCTTCGAGGACATCCCCGACGACTGGATGTGCCCCGAATGCGGTGCCGCCAAGTCCGATTACGACCTGGTCGAGCAATAGTCCCCCGCATTCATGGCGCCTCCTGGAAGGTCCGGGGGCCTCGCGTTCCTCTTGGCATGGCCTGATCACATCGCCGCCGCGCTCCGCTATGCTCCCGCATGAAAATGCGGCGCGCACGGCGCCGCCGGCACGACAGCGATTCGCTCATCCCGGAGGAACACATGGCCAGATTCCGCAGCATCCTGGAAACGATCGGCAACACTCCCGTAGTCAGGATCAACCGGCTTGCGCCGCGGCACGTCAACCTCTACGCCAAGATCGAGGCCTTCAACCCGCTGGGGTCGGTCAAGGATCGCCTGGCCCTGGGCGTGATCGAGGCGGCCGAGCAGGCCGGGCAGCTCAAGCCGGGGCAGACCGTCATCGAGGCGACCAGCGGCAACACCGGCATCGGCCTGGCCATGGTGTGCGCGGCCAAGGGCTATCCGCTGGTGGTGACGATGGCCGAGCAGTTCAGCGTCGAGCGTCGTCGCCTGATGCGCTTTCTTGGCGCCAAGGTAGTACTGACACCGGCCGCCGGCCGTGCAATGGGCATGGTGACCAAGGCGGTGGAACTGGCCGAGGCGCATGGCTGGTTCCTGACCCGCCAGTTCGAGAACGAGGCCAATGCCGACATGCATTCGCGCACCACCGCGCGCGAAATCCTGGCGGACTTCGAGGGCGATCGCCTGGATTACTGGGTGACCGGCTATGGCACCGGCGGCACGCTCAAGGGGGTTTCGCGGGTGCTGGCGCGCGAGCGGCCGGAGACACGGATCGTGGTCTGCGAGCCGGAGGATGCGCAGTTGCTGGGCAGCGGCCTGCAGCAGGATCGCCGTCCGGACGGTTCGCCCGCCGCTCCCCACGCCGCCTTCAAGCCGCATCCGATGCAGGGCTGGACCCCCGATTTCATTCCGAGGCTTACCGCCGATGCGGTGGAAAGCAGCGTCATCGAGCGGGTCCTCGCCATTCCCGGTGCGGACGCGCTGAAGTATTCCGCGGAGTTGGCACGGCAGGAGGGCATCTTCGTCGGTATCACTTCCGGAGCGACCTTTGCCGGTGCGCTGCGCGTCTGTGCCGATGCGCCGCCGGGTGCAAACATCCTGTGCATGCTGCCGGACACCGGCGAGCGCTACCTGAGCACGCCGCTGTTCGCGAACGTGCCCGCGGAGATGACGCCGGAGGAGCTGGAGATTTCACGTTCGACGCCGGGTGCGCAGTTCACTACCTGAGCCGACGCCTGCTGCCGGCTGACAGCTGTCGCCAGCTGTGGGACGATCCCGGCCTCAACGGGAGTGCTCCATGGATCAGAGTTTCGCGGACCGCATCCGCGCGATGAACGCGATGTACAAACTGCCGGCGGCGGACGCGGTGCGGGTGCCGGACGACGTCGCGGAGCGCCTGAAGAAGTTCAAGGCCACGCTGGGCGACGAGGTCAGCGAGATCGACGAGATCGTTGCGGCCGCCGAAGCCGGCGCGCCGAAGATCGACCTTGCCGTGGCCATCGCCGACCTGCTCGGCGATGTGATCGTCTACTGCCGTTCCGAGGCGCTGAAGTACGGCATCCCGCTGGAGAGCGTGCTCGGCATCATCATGGACAGCAACGAGAGCAAGCTCGGTGCCGACGGCAAGCCGATCTACGACGCCAACGGCAAGTTCCTCAAAGGCCCCAACTATTGGAAGCCGGAGCCGCGGATCAAGGCGCTGCTGTCCGACAGCTGAGGGCTGCCTGATCCCGAACCGGTGTCGCTGGAGAGCTGACATGAAGATTGCTGCAAAGGCATGGATCCTGGCCCTGGCCGGCCTCGGCTGTGCCTTGCCGGCGCTGGCACAGGGGCCGCAGGAATGGGTGCTGTCGCTGACCTGGACGCCGGAGTACTGCAAGGCCAATCCCGGCTCCAAGGAGCCGCAGTGCCAGGAGGAGCGCTACTTCGATCTCGGTGGCCTGCTACCGCGCTTTGTCGCCGGCACCGAGCCGGAGTGCAGCAAGGACGGACTCGATCCGGAGTTGCTGTCGCGGGCCATGCTGACGCTGCCCAACAAGGAGCAGCTGCGCCGGATCTGGCGCAAGCAGGGCGCCTGCAGCGGGCTGGCGGCTGGTGAGTACCTGGTGCAACTGGATCGCGCCGCGCGTCGCGTTTCGGTGCCGGCGATCTATCGCGAGGTACGCGGCAAGACCGCGACTGCGACCACGGTCACCGAGCTGAAGGAAGCGTTCATCCGTGACAACGAGGGACTGACGCCGGATGCGATGGTGCTGCGTTGCCGCAGCCGCAATCTCCACGAGTTGCAGTTCTGCATCGACGCCGACTTCGCGTTCCAGCGCTGCGACGTCGACCTGGCCGATGCCTGTCGCGATCCGGTACAGCTGCGCCCGGTGAGGGCCCACCTCATCCGGCGCGGGGAGTAGGGTTCAGGCGGTAGCGCGGGCCTGTGGCAGCCGGCTGGCCCACTTCTCGAAGTCCTCGGCCGGCAGGGGACGACTGAACAGGAAGCCCTGGCCGCTGGTGACGCCGCGCTGTGCCAGGAACAGCTGCTGTTCCACCGTCTCGACACCCTCGGCCACCACCTGCAGGCCAAGGTCCTGGCCCAGGGCGATGATGCTGCCGATCACCGAGACTGCGTCCGCCTCGTTGGGGATGCCCTGCAGGAAGCTGCGATCGATCTTTACCGCACGCAACGGCAGCTTGCGCAGGTAGTTGAGCGAGGAATAGCCGACACCGAAGTCGTCGACTGCCGCGAACACACCGCGATCCAGCAGCTGCTGCAGCAGCTTGGCGGTGCGGTCGACGTCGTCCAGCACCATGGTCTCGGTGATTTCCAGCATCAGGCGCGACCGGGCGTGCGGATAGGTGTTGATGATGCGGTCGACCTGCTTGAGGAACTGGACATTGCGGAACTGGTGCGCCGAGACATTGACCGAGATGTAGGGCAGGACCAAGCCGCGGGTCTCCCATTCGGAGATCTGCTGGCAGGCGCGCTGCATCACCCACTCGCCCAGCGGCACGATCAGGCCGCATGCCTCGGCGACCGGGATGAACTCGCCGGGCGGCACCAAGACACCGTCGCGCTGCCAGCGTATCAGCGCCTCGGCACCGCGCAGCTCGCCGTGGTCCAGGCCCAGCATCGGCTGGTAGTACAGCACCAGTTCGTCGCCCAGCAGGGCCTGCTGCAGCTGCTTGGCCAGGCGCATGTCCTGGTGCGACTGCTGCTGCGATTCCGGCTTGAAGATGCCGATCTCGCCGATGCCGGCGCGCTCGGCGTCGTACAGCGCCTCGTCGCTGCGGCGCAGCAGCAGCTCCACGTCGGCGCCGTGCTCCGGGTAGAGGGCGACGCCGAAGTCGCTGTTGAGCATCACGCCGCCGGCGTTGGCCAGCGGTGAGCCGAGGTCGCGGCGCAGGCTGGCGCAGCGGCCGCGCAGATCGAGCAGGTCGCCGGTCGGATGGACCGGTGTGACCAGAACGAAGCCGTCGCGGCCGGTCGGTGACAGCAGGTCGCCCGAATTGATGCCCTGGCGCAGGCGCAGGGCGATCTCGGCCATGCCGGCGTCGGCGCCGCGGCTGCCGACGCCGTGACGCAGGGCGCGGAAGGTGGGCAGGGAAATGCTGACCACGGCCAGGCGTTCCTGGCCGCTCTGGGCATCCGTGAGGCGCTTCTGCAACTGGTCGCAGAACAACTTGAAGTCGGGCAGGCGGGTGACGTGGTCGATGCTGGCGCGGTTCAGCGCCATGCGCTGGTTGGTAACGGCGAGGTCGAGTTCCTGCACCCGCTCCAGGCGCGAGCGGTTGAGCGAGGAGACAATGCCAAGGCCAAAGACGGTAATGGCCGCGCCGCTGCAGAGCTGGAACAGGTTCATCCAGAACCCCGGCGGTTGCGACAGCATCACGCCGAGCCAGGACAGCGCGTTGGGCGCCAGGCCAATGAACATCAGGGTCATGCCCAGCGCTTCGATCGTGCCGAGCCAGTAGCGCTGCCGCAGGCGCAGGCAGGAGCCGCCGAGCAGGGCGGCACAGGCCAATAGCGCTGAGGGTGCCAGCAGTCGCAGTCCCCATGTCGGGGCGAACCAGGACAGCGCCACCAATGCGAGCAGGAAGCCCATCAGCGCGCGCAGGAAGGTGTCGAGCTTCGGCAGTTGTTGCGCCAAGCCGAGCGCCAGCTGGCCGTAACGGATCAGCAGCAGCAGGAACAACACGCCGAGCATCGGCATCAGGCGGACCTGCACGTCAGGCTCGCCGGGATAGCGCCCCTGCCAGACGAACAGCCACAGCACCGCGGCGATGCAAGTCATCGAGAACCACGGGATCGAGGTGTCGTCACGCCAGATCATTGCGGTGGCCAGACTGAACAGGGCAACCGCCAGGACGAAGCCGAAGTAAAGGCCGGCGAAGACTTCCGGATAGGGCAAGCCGGAAATCAGCGGGCTTGGAAGCAGTCCCAGGGTGGCGCTTGAAAAGATGGCCGGCATTTCTCTTTGGGATCGGGCGTTAGTCTGAGCCGATTCTTGCACTATCTCCGGGTCATGGCGACAACTGATTTTCGCGGCGGATCAACCATACGCAGGCCGCTGCGTTGACGCAGGGAAGTCACGCCGCAAGTGATAAGCTTTTCTATTGATAAATATTCCCATTCATCGACTCATGAATCCCAATTCTGCAGTGGCCCGCTCATCCGGCTTGCGTCGTTTCCTGCCCTGGGCCGTCGTGCTGGTCCTGGCCATCGTGGCCTGGTTCGGTCGTGGCTTGCTCAAGAATGAGGCCGAGCCTGCCTACGTGACCGCCAAGGTCGAGCGCGGCGACGTCGTCGCCAAGGTCACTGCCACCGGCACGGTGTCGGCGCTGGTCACGGTGCAGGTCGGCAGCCAGGTCAGCGGCCGGGTGCAGGACCTGTTCGTCGACTTCAATTCCCAGGTGAAGAAGGGCCAGCTGATCGCCAAGATCGACCCGCGCCTGTTCCAGGCCGAGGTCGAGCAGCAGCGCGCCAACCTGATGGCCGCCGAGGCCAACCTGACCCGGGCAAAGGTGCAGGCGCAGGATGCGCGTCGCCAGGCCCGGCGTGCCGATGAACTGGCCCCGCGCGGGCTGATCTCGCAGGGCGAGCGCGACACCACGCAGGCCAACGCCGAGGTGGCCGAGGCGTCCGTCGTGTCCGCGCAGGCCTCCACCGCGCAGGCGCGGGCTGCGCTGAACCGGGCACAGATCAGCCTCAACTACACCGACATCCTTTCGCCGACCGACGGCGTGGTGATCTCGCGCGCGGTCGACGTCGGCCAGACCGTGGCGGCTTCGCTGCAGGCCCCGATACTGTTCACCATCGCGCAGGACCTGCGGCAGATGCAGGTCAATACCAGCGTCGCCGAATCCGACGTTGGCAAGCTGTCGAGCGGGATGAAGGCCAGCTTCACCGTCGATGCCTGGCCGGGCGAGCGTTTCCGCGGCGAGGTGCGGCAGGTACGTGATGCCGCCACCACCACGCAGAACGTGGTGACCTACGACGCCGTGATCGACGTCAAGAACGAGGAGCTGAAGCTCAAGCCCGGCATGACCGCGAACGTCACCTTCGTCTATGCACGCAAGGAAAACGTGCTGCGTGTGCCCAATGCGGCGCTGCGTTTCCGCCTGCCATCCGCCGGCCGCAATGGCGGCAACGGCGGCGGAGGTACTGGCACTGGCGCCGGCAAGGCCGAGGGCAACGGCGGCAGCAGGGCCGAGGCGTCCAGTGGTGGTGAAGGTGGCGAACCGCGACAGCGTCGTCGCCGCGGCGACGAAGCGCCCGATGCGCCACGCACGCTCTACGTCCTGCGTGCCGGCCAGGCGCAGCCGGTGCAGGTCCGCGCCGGCATTTCCGACGGCAGCTACACCGAGGTCCAGGGTGACGAGCTGAAGGAAGGCGATGAACTGATCACCGACCTGGTCGAGGCCGACAAGCCGAAGACCTCGTCGCCGGGCATGCGGATGTTCTGATGGCCCTGATCGAACTGCGCGGCGTCACCCGCGAGTACCACATGGGCGATGTCGAGGTGCGTGCCCTGCGCGGGGTGACGCTGGACATCGAAGCCGGCGAGTTCGTCGCGATCATGGGCACTTCCGGCTCCGGCAAGTCCACGCTGATGAACACCCTCGGCTGCCTGGATCGCCCCACCGCCGGCGCGTACCGGCTCGACGGCCGTGAAACCTCGACGCTGGATCGCGATGAACTGGCCGCGATCCGCAATCGTACGCTGGGCTTCGTGTTCCAGAACTTCAACCTGCTGGCGCGCACCAGTGCGCTGGAGAACGTCGAGTTGCCGCTGCTCTATGCCGGCGTTCCGGCCGCAGAGCGTCACGCCCGCGCCGCGACGGCGCTGGAGCGTGTCGGCCTGGGCAAGCGGCTCGACCACACCCCCAGCCAGCTGTCCGGCGGCCAGCAGCAGCGCGTCGCGATCGCGCGCGCGCTGGTCGGCGAACCGCGCCTGATCCTGGCCGACGAGCCCACCGGCAACCTTGATTCCGCCACCAGCATCGAGGTGATGGCGCTGCTACAGGCGCTGGGGCGTTCCGGCATCACCGTGGTGCTGGTCACCCACGAGCACGACATCGCCGAGTACGCGGCGCGCAACATCACGATGAAGGACGGCCTGGTGATCAGCGATGTGCGCCGCGAGCCGCTGGGCGCGGAGCTGCCGGCATGAACCTGCTCGCCGTCATCCGCGTCGCCATCCGCGCGCTGCTGCGCAACCGCCTGCGTTCCTTCCTGACTGCACTGGGCATCATCATCGGCGTTGCCGCGGTGATCGCGATGGTGTCGATCGGCGAGGGCGCCAAGGCCCGCGTCGAGCAGAGCTTCTCGGCGATGGGGACCAACCTGCTGGTGGTGCGCTCCGGTTCCAGTTCGATGGGCGGATCGCGCGGTGGCTTCGGCAGCCAGCCGACCCTGACCTGGGACGACCTCGAGGCGATCCAGACCGAGCTCGGTTCGGTGCTGTACGCGGCACCGGAACTGCGCACCAACGCCCCGGTGATTTCCGAGGAACAGAACTGGACCACCCGCGTCGCCGGCGTCACGCCCGACTACCTGCTGGCGCGCAACTGGCACATCGCCAGCGGCAGCAGCCTGCCGGAGGATCCGAACTCCGGCGCCAAGGTGGTACTGCTCGGCGCCACCGTGGTGGGCAAGCTGTTCGGTGCCTATAGCGACCCGGTCGGCCAGATCGTGCGCATCCGCAACGTGCCCTTCGAAGTCATCGGCGTACTGGCGCCCAAGGGGCAGTCGCCGATGGGCGACGACTATGACGACACCGCGCTGGTGCCGGTCCGTGCCTTTGCCGACAAGCTGCAGGGTGGCCTGAAGAAATTCATCTCCGGCACCATCTATGTCAGTGCCGCGCCGGGCGTGCCGACCGCAAGGGCGGAGCGCGACCTGGGCAACCTGCTGCGCGATCGCCACCGCATCCGCTTCGGCGCCGAGGACGACTTCAATGTGCGCAACCTCGCCGAGATGGCCAGCGCCCAGGAGGAGAGCACCAAGACCATGACCTCGCTGCTGGCGGCCATCGCGGCGGTGTCGCTGCTGGTCGGCGGCATCGGCGTGATGAACATCATGCTGGTGTCGGTCACCGAGCGCACCCGCGAGATCGGCGTGCGCATGGCCGTGGGTGCAAGGCCACGCGACATCCTGATGCAGTTCCTGGTCGAGGCGCTGGTGCTGGCGACGATCGGCGGGCTCTGCGGCGTGCTGCTCGGCGTCGGCATCGCGCAGCAGTTGTCGAAGTCCTTCGGCTGGGCGCTGCTGATCCGCGTCGACGTGATCCTGCTGTCGGTCGCGGTCAGTGCCGCGGTGGGCATTGCCTTCGGCCTGTACCCGGCCCGCAAGGCCTCGCAGCTGGACCCGATCGAGGCGCTGCGCTACGAGTAGTCAGGCCGGCGTGGTGCCGCCGGCCCCGCGCGCGAACTGCAGCAACTGTGGCAGCAGCAGGGCGCCGGCCTGGCGTGCAATCTCCTGTCCGCCGCGGAACAGTGCCAGCGTCGGGATGCTGCGGATGGCGAACTTCTGCGCCAGCGCCGGGTACTCCTCGGTGTTGAGCTTGAGCAGGCGCATCGCCGGTTCCAGTTGCGCCGCGGCTGCCTGGAAGGCCGGGGCCATGGCCCGGCAGGGGCCACACCAGGGGGCCCAGAAGTCCACCAGCAGCGGCAGGTCGTTGTTGCGCAGGTGCAGGCGGAAGGTCTCGGCGTCCAGTTCGAGCGGCTCGCCGCGGAACAGGGGCTGGCGGCAGCGCCCGCAGATCGGCCGTTCGCCGAGCCGGGCACTGGGCAGGCGGTTGGTCGCCGCACACTGGCCGCAGACCACGCGGGTCTGCTGGTTGTCGCTGTCCTTGCGTTTCATGGCCCGCATTTTGACAGCGACCGTCCGAATGGGGGAAGGCGGCGCCGAGGATTCCGGCGATGCTGCAAACCGGTGCATCATTGACTCCCTTCCCGAACTGCGGACCCTGTACGTGTCTTCCTTGCGACGTCACATCCTCATCACCGGCGGCGGCTCCGGCCTCGGCGCTGCCACTGCACGCCTGCTCGCCGCCCAAGGACACCGGCTGACGCTGATCGGGCGTCGCGCTGCGGCGCTGGAAGAGGTGGCGGGGCCGCTGCGCGGACAGGGGGCCGAGATACGGGTGCGGGCCTGCGACATCGGCGAACCGTCAGCCATCCGCGCCCTGTATGCCGGCTTCGGCGACGATCCGCCCGACGGTCTGGTGGGCAGTGCGGCGCAGTTGCTGATCAAACCCTTCATGGAGACCTCGGTCGAAGAATACGACCGGGTGATGGCCGTGAACGTGCGCGGACTGTGGTTGCTGTGCCAGGAGGCGTTTCGCACGATGAGCGTGCGTGGCGGCGGCGACATCGTGCTGGTGTCCTCGCTGTCGGGTATCCGTGGCTTGCAGATCGCGCCGGGCAAGAGCGTCTATGCACCGAGCAAGCATGCGGTGACCGGGCTGGTCGAGGCACTGGCCTTCGACGGTCGCGAGTTCGACATCCGCGTCAACGCGGTGGCGCCGGGCTACATGAAGACCGACATGAATGCGCAATACGGCTTGTTCGGCGGGGCCGAACCGGACCAGGTGGCACCCAGCATCGCCTTCCTGCTGGACCGCGCGCAGTCCGGTGCGACCAGCGGCAGCACGCTGGAGGTGTTCTGCAATGGCTGACAAACGCCCCGTGGTCACGCTGAGCCGGCGCGAGTCCTTCTGCGCCTCGCACCGGCTGTGGGAGCCGGCGCTGACGCGCGAGCAGAACTTCGCCCTGTACGACAAATGCGCCCGCGACAACGGCCACGGCCACAACTACGTCATGCAGGTGACGCTGCGCGGCGGCGTCGACCCGGCCACCGGCATGGTGGTGAACCTGGCTGACCTGAAGAACTTCCTGCGCCAGGAAATCATCGCCAAGGTTGACCACTACCACCTCAACCACGACGTCGAGATGTTCCGCGGCATCAACCCGACCTCGGAGAATGTCGCCCTGGTGTTCTGGAAGGTCTGCCAAGCGCGCTTCGGCGAACTGCTGTACGAGGTGCGCGTCGAGGAGACGCCGGACAATATCGTCTGCTATCGGGGCGAGTGACCCGGGACGTTGCATCGGAAGCCCGATGAGCCCGGCAGCGGCGTCGACGGTTTTGAGGCCTGGTACCCAGAATCGTCCGGGGGCTTCTGCTAGTCTGCGCGCGCAAAAAACTTAAAGCGGCTTTCCGGGTGTTCGCTCCGCCAGTGACTGGCCGGATTCGAAGACTCTGCGAAGCCCGCCGTCATCTTCAGGGAATTTCAATGAGATCAGTATATTGCCTGCGCCGGGGGCGGCGCGGCAGGGCGTCATGGCTGGGTGCCATGGCGGGACCGGTGCTGCTGGTGCTCGGCGGTCTGCAGCATCAAGCGTTTGCCGGCGGTACGTCGGAGGTGGCACTACAGGATGCGCGAGTCCAGGAAGGCAACGACACGGCGGGCGGTGTCGAGTTGAGCCTGCCGGTCATCCGTACCGGCGACCTGGGTACTGCGCTGCGGCTGACCGTCACGGCGACTCCGGAAGGCGCCGTGCCTGGGCAGGACTACGATATCCCGGCGAGCTTCGTCGAGTTCCTGCCGGGCCAGACCGAGGTTCGCCTGACCCTGCGCGTCCGCGGTGACCTGGTGCATGAGGCGCCGGAAAAACTGAGGTTGCGTCTTTCCCAGCCCGAAACCACCGAGCTGCCGCTGGCGTTCGATCCGCCGGCTCCGCTGTCCAGCGGTGACAGCCCCACCGGCGTTGTGCTCGCGGACCTCGACCGCGATGGCGCAGCGGATCTGGTCGTCGCCAACTGGGAAGCCGGCACTGTCGGCATTCGCTACAACCGCGGCAGGCCGGGCGCGGGCGCCGTAGACATGTCCGAAGCGACGGTGATCACCATCGGTGGCGAGCCGCGCGCAGTTACCGTAGCCGACTACAACCGGGACGGCTGGAACGATCTGGCCGTGGCGGATCGTGCGGGACACAGGATCGTGTTCCTGCTCAACGAGGCGGCTGCAGGTGGCGGGCGTCGCTTCATCGATGCCGGAACGCAGGCGGTCGCCAAGGATCCGATCTCGCTGGACAGCGCGGACTTCGATGGTGATGGCCTGGTTGACGTAGCGGTTGCCCTGCGTGACAGCGACGATGCCGTCGTCCTGCGCAACACCGGGGTCGGAGCCGGCACCGTGCCGATCTTCACCGAGGTTGCGCGCATTGCGGCGCAGGACATTCCGCGCAACCTGAAGATTGCCGACGTCAACCGAGACGGTCGCCCCGACCTGCTGGTGGCCAACCGGGCCAGCAGCAGCGTGTCGGTGATCCTGAATGCCACCACCGTGAGCGGTGAGCCGCTGTTCCAGCCAGCCATTCACGTGCCCTCGGGCAATGGCGCGATCGCCGTGCTGGCCGAGGATCTCAATCGCGATGGCCTGATGGACCTGGTGACCGCCAACTGGCGAGGCAACAACCTTTCCGTCCTGCTGGGACTGCCTGCTGCCGTGGTTGGCGACGTCCGCTTCGCTGCGCCGCGCTCGGTGCCGGTTGGAATGAGCCCCCGCCATGTGGTGGCGTATGACCTCGATGGCGACGGCCGCAAGGATCTGGTTGCCGCCAATCGCGATTCCGATGACGTGTCGATCGTCGTCAACCGCATGGAGCAGGCCGCGACCGTGGTGAGCTTCGCGCGTGAGAACCGCATCGCTGCGGGCGACGGTGCCTTCTTCCTCGCGGTCGCCGATCTAGATTCCGACGGCGCAGCCGACATCGTCTCGGCCGACTATGACGGCGGCACGGTCAGCGTGCTGCGTCAGCAGTCGAAAGCGGTGTCTGGGCCAGTAGTCCTGGCCGACGCGTTCGAAGCGGCGGGTGCCGGGACGACCGCACTGGCGGAGGCCGACTTCAACGGCGACGGGAGGCTCGACGTTGTCGCCGCCGACCTGGATCAACGGCGCCTCTCGCTGTGGCTGGGTGCGGTTTCCAATGGCGGACGTTCCATCCTGGTTCAGCAAACGATCCCCTCCGCCGCCGGTAGTCCGACTGCGCTGGCGGTGGCCGATTTTGACGGCGATGGTCGCAGCGATTTCGCGGTTGCCGAGGCCGGCCCGGATGCCCTGACGGTCTACCTCAATCGCCCCGACGGATCTGGCTTGCGCTGGGTTCCGGGCAGCCTTGGCCTTTCGGCAGCGCCGAAGTCGGTACTGGCGGGCGACATTGATGCCGATGGTCGCAGCGACCTGGTGGTGGTCCAGCACAATGCCCGCCGTGTCCTACTGTTGCGCAACGTCGCCGCCCGCGGCGCGGCACAGCCGGACCTGGTGGAAACCGACAGCCTGCTGCTGGGTTTTGTGCCGGCGGCAGCCAGCCTGGTCGACATGGATCGTGATGGCCTGCAGGACCTGGCTGTCGTCGACGGGACCGGCGCGCGCGTGGTGATTCTGCGCAACGACTCCCGGGAGGCCGGCTTCCCGCATTTCACGGGCGGATCGGTGTTCCCGGCCGGCACCCAGCCGGGCGCAGTTGGGACCGGGGATTTCAACCTCGATGGCAGACAGGACCTCGCGTTTGTGGACGGCGAGGGGCAGGCACTGGTCATCCTGCTCAACCAGACCGCACTGGACACAGGGATCAGCTTGGCGCCGGCAACGGTATTGCCGATGGTTTGCAGGCCGGCCGCACTGCTGCTGCGACGCGGCGATTTCAACGCCGACGGGCGCGACGACTTGCTGGGTCTCTGTGCCGACTCCGGGCGTCCGGTGCTGCTGCGCAATATCACCGAGCCGGGCAGCGAGGTTCCGCGATTTTCAGAGAGCCGTCGCCATCGCAGCGGCGGTGGCTTGAGCGTCATCACATCAGGTGACTTCAACGCCGACGGGCGGATCGACGCCGTCGCCCTTGCGGACTCTGGAGCGATATTGCTGCTGACCAATGCGCAGCTGGTCTTCGAGCAGAGGGAGGCAGTCATCACGATCGACGACGACGACGCCCCGGGAATCTCGCCTCCGGCAGTGCCGGGCTTGTCCGGATCGCAAGGGTCAGGCGGAGGCGCCTTTGGAGGCCTGGCCCTGGCAGTGCCTGCGCTGCTGGCGATGCGGCGGCGACGCAATCTCGGCCGGCCCAGTCGGTGAACTCACGAGTGCCGGAGTCAACGGTGACGAACAGATCGGCGTGGCGTGGTGTAGCCGGTGCTCTGGGTGGCAGCCTGCTGTGTTTTTCAGCGCTATGCGCGCCGGCAATGGCGCAGGCCGAACTGGCCTTCGAACCCGCCATCACCCTGGCCACCGACGAGAGTCCGACCGGTGTCGCGCTGGGCGACCTCGACCGCGACGGCGACGCGGACCTAGTCGTCGTCAACTGGGATGCCGGAACGATCGGCGTGCGCTTCAATCGCACCGTCGCTGGAGCGGCGACGATCGAATTGTCCGAACCGGTGACGATTGCCGCTGGCCGCGAGCCGCGTGCGGTGACAGTGGCGGATTACGACCAGGATGGCTGGAACGACCTCGCTGTGCTGGATCGCGCAGGCAACAAGCTGTTGTTCCTGTTCAACCGCCCGGCCGACGAGGGCGGTCGCCATTTCCTGCGCGGCAGCATGCTGGACGTCGGTAAAGGGCCGATCTCATTGGACAGTGCCGACTTCGACGGCGACGGCCGGATCGATGTCGCGGTCGCGCTGCGTGACGGCGACGAGGCAGTGGTATTGCGCAACACCGGAACCGAGGCTGGGACTGCGCCGGTATTCGTCGAGGTGTTGCGGGTCGCGGCCAGGAACGTACCGCGGCATCTTCGGGTGGCCGACGTCAATCGCGACGGCCGTCCAGACCTGCTGGTGGCAAATCGCGAGAGCGACAGCGTTTCGGTGATCCTCAACGATACGCCCGGCGTCGGTCGAACCCGGTTCCGGCAGGCGATCAATGTTGCCGCCGGCGACGGTGCCATCGCCGTGCTCGCTGAAGATCTCAATCACGATGGCTTGATCGATCTGGTGACAGCCAACTGGCATGGCAATGACCTGTCGGTGCGGCTGGGCATTCCGCCGGAAGGTGACGACGAAGTGCGCTTCGGGGAGATCCGTTCGGTCGGTGTGGGTCGCAGCCCCCGGCATGTGCTGGCGCACGATCTCAATGGTGACGGCAGGAAGGACCTGATCGCGGCGAACCGTGATTCCGGCAATGTCTCGGTCGTTCTCAATACGACGCCACAGGCGGCCACGACACCTCGCTTCGCCAAGGCGATGCAGCTCAAGGTTGGAGCGGGCTCCTTCTTCATAGCGGCCGCCGATCTCAACCTCGACGGCGCGCCGGACATCGTCTCGGCCGACATCGACGGTGGAACGGTCAGCGTATTGCGCCAGCACTCCCGGCCCCGGGCCGCGGAGGCGCTGATGTTCGCCAATGCCTTCGAGGGCAGCGCCGCAGGCGCCACGGCCCTGCAGACGGCCGATTTCAATGACGATGGTATCGTCGACGTGGTCGTGGCGGATGCAGCACTGCAGCGCGTGACGCTGTGGCTGGGTAACTCCGTGACTCAGGGCGGATCCGGGTTTGCACTGCACGCAAGCCTGTCGCTGGCTGGCAGGCCGGAGGCAGTGGTGGTGGCCGATTTCGATCGTGACGGACGACCCGACTTCGCCGTGGCGCAATCGGGGCCGGACAGCGTGCTGCTGTACCTCAACCGGCCGCAGGCAGCCGGCCCGGCTTTCGAGGCCCATAGCCATGGCCTTGCGGCGGCGCCGTCCTCGTTGCTGGCGGCCGATCTCGATGCTGATGGCCGCAGCGACCTGCTGGTTGTCGAGAATGCCGCGCAGCGCGTGGTCCTGCTGCAGAATCTCGGCGCGCGCGCTGAAGTGCCGCCACAACTGGCCGAGGCGGACAGCCTCGACCTGCCGTTCGTGCCGGCGGCTGTGGAACTGGTCGACCTGGATCGCGACGGCCTCGAGGAGTTGGCTGTGATCGATTCCGGGGCGGCCCTCCTGTGGCTGTTCCCGAGCCAGTCGCGTCTGGCGGGATCGCCGCACTTCGGCGAGGGTGTATCGATGCCGGCAGGCTTGCGACCCACGGCCATTGCTGCCGGTGACTTCGACCTCGACGGCCGCTCGGACCTGGCGGTCACCGATGCCGGCGCTTCCAGCCTGATCGTCCTGCCGAATCCGGTCCTGATCGCAGCCGACGTTGCGTCAGTACCCCCCGCCATGACGCTGGCTTGCGTCCCTGCACCGCAACTGCGCCGCGCCGACGTCAATGCCGACGGGCGCGCCGATCTGCTGGCAATCTGCAGCGATACGGGCAGCTTGCTGCTGCTGCAGAACGCCGGCGTCAACAGTGCTGGCGCAATCGGCTTTCTGGAAAGTGCCCGCCACAATGCTGGCAGCAGCCTGCTTGCGCTGGCTCCAGCCGATCTCGATTTCGACGGACAACTCGAACTCCTGGCGCTGGCCGATCCGGGGACACTGCGGGTACTCAGCAGCGGGGCGAAGTCCTTGCCGGAGGGCGAGGTGCCGCCGCTGGCGGGCAGCGGCGGCGGCGTGCTGACGAGCCTGTCGTTCGTCGTGCTTGCGGCCATGGCCGCAGGCCGGCGGCGTCGGCGTGGTCGGTACGGCCAGGTTTAGCGTGGGGCGGGGCGCTCTACTCCCGCGCCAGCTCGGATCGGTCAGCGATCGGTACTGACCTGGGGGGAAGGATCGCGGCCGGTGCTTGCTATGCTTCCTGCAGACCATGCCGGGAGCGATCGATGCAGAAGCAGTCCAGCTACACGCGCCTGCTGTTTGGCACGGCCGCGGCCTTCAATTTCATGGTGGCGTCCGGCCTGCTGTTCCTGCGCGATGCGATGGGTGCGCTGCTGGCGATGGAGCCCGTAACCGGCAGCAATATCCTGCTGGCCAATCTCGCCGGCGCGCTGGTCGGTGTGTTTGGCTACGCCTATGCACGCGTCGCGCAGCAGCCGGTGCGCTATCGCGCCTATGCGGAGCTGGGCACCATCGGCAAGCTGCTGGTATTGCCCGCTGCTGCGATTCCCTGGATGCAGGGGGTGGTTGGCTGGCAGCTGCCGCTGCTGGCCTGCGGCGACCTGGTCTATGCCCTGCTGTTCTGGGACTGGCTGCGGCGCACGCGCTGAGCGGGCGCCGCAGCCCGGCTCTCAGAAGGAGTACGAGACGCTCATCGCCAGGAAGTCGCGGTCGCGCAGCGGATTGGCGTTGATCGACCAGTCGGCGCTCTGGCCGGCCGGCGGCGGCGTGGTATCGGTGCCGGCGTAGCGGCGGCCGCCGAAGAAGGCGGTGTAGCCGATGTCGCCCTGCCAGCGCTGCAGGTAGCTGATGGTCAGCCCGAGCGTCAGCGCCTTGGTGCCCTGGTTGAAGTTCGGGCCCGTGCCCTGGACGTCATGCGCCAGCGCCAGCCGCGGCGACAGCTGCGCCGCGCCGATCACGTCCTCGAAGTCCATGCGACCCAGCAGGCGATAGCCCCAGGAGGTTTCGTCGGCGTAGCCCTCCGGCTGGAACGAGCCGCCAGCCGCATTGGCCGAGCCCGGTGCCGGCAGCTGCGTGCCCGGCCCGGCGAACAGCAGGCCGTCCGGCAGGTCGAGCTGGTTGACCGCGATCTCGCCGAGCATGACGAACTGGCTGGCGCCGAAGGTCGGGCCGAAGGCCTTGGTGCCGCCAAGCTGCAGCTGGTGCACGTCGACGCGGCGGTAGCCGCGGATCACGGTGCCGGCGGGGACGGTCGCGGCCACCGGCACGACATCCGGCTCGGTATCGGCGTCGGGGCCGTCGGGCACGGTGGTGGTGCCGGTGCCGGTGATGTTGTTCGGCGCGCCCACGGCCGCCAGCAGCAGTTCGACGGCGGCCAGCTGCAGCGGCTGGTTCGGGCGATACGAGTACTCGCCCTGCAGCGCAATGCCATAGGGGCCGCCGGTGTTGAAGCTGAGGCCGTAGAGCTGGATGTCCTCGGGATACTCGTCGAAGTAGCGCGCCGTGCCGCCGCCAGCGGCCTGGTTCAGCGAGTTGCTGGTGGTGCCGCGGACCGCCGAGATCAGCGGCGTGCGGCTGTGGTAGCTGAGGTAGTAGAGGCCGAACTCGGTGTCGTCCAGCGCCTCCGCGAGATAGCGCAGCGCCAGGCCGTACTGGTTGCGCGTGTTGTCCGGCGAGCGGCCAGGGGCGCGATCGACCCAGACCTGCGCGGTGGTGGCGGTCGCGCCGGTGGGCGGTGCCAGCGGCTGGTGCTGGTCGTTGCGGCGGCCGAAGCCGACGTAGGCGCGGTCGGAGTCGTCGGAGATGATGTCGTTGGAGGAGAAGTAGCTGCCGCGCGGATCGATGCGGGTCTTCTCGTAGCCTGCGATCCATACCGCCTCGGCGGAGAGATCCTCGGCCAGGCCGAACTGGGTCCACAGGATCGGCGTCGGCGTCAGCGCCTCCTTGATCTCCGCGCCCGGCGTGCGCAGCTTGGCGACATCGACCGGGTTGATGATGTTGATGCTGTTGCCGATGAAGATGCTCTCGCCCCAGTTCACCACCTGCTTGCCGGCGCGGACGTTGACCGGATGCTCGCCGAACTCGAAGCGGCCGTAGACGTAGAGATCGAGCAGCGAGGCTTCCTTGCCGAGGCGCTCACGGGCGCGGGAGCCGAGGAAGCCGGAGTCGTCCTCCGCGATGTAGTCATAGAAGTACGAGAAGCGGCTGAAGAGGCCGTAGTCGTCGCGGCGGATCAGCAGGTCATGCGTGGCCTTGGCCGCCGCAGAATAGAGATCGCCGGAGTCGTAGTTGAGGTCGCCGTCGTCCTCGTTGACGCTGCGGGCCGTGCCGCCGTTGGCGATGCCGATCGAACCCTTGTCGGCATCTTCCATGCGCATCGCCGCGCCCAGTGACACGGTGGTATCGAGGTCGCCCTCGAAGCCGTGGTACTCAAACTCGTAGGCTTGGACCTGCGTGCCGGCCGCCAGCAGCAACGGCAGCAGCGCCCAGCGCCGGGCCGTGAATTCCCCCTGCTTCATCCCCTACCTCCATCCGATCGTTGTCGTTATGTCGCCGGGCAGGGCGTGTGAGCCCGCCAGCGTGGCTGCAGGGTACGCCCTTGCCGGCGCGGCAGGCTAGGGGGCCCCTGCCGCTTCAGTCCCGGCGACAGGACGCGACTAGCGCAGCGCCTCCAGCGCCTCCCAGCGCGCGTAGGCCTCGCCCAGTTCCTTCTGCGTCTTCGCCAGTGCCAGTTCCACCTTGGCGATGGTTTCACGCGGCTGCTGGTAGAAGCCCGGCGCGCTGATCTCGGCGGCGAGGCGGGTCTGCTCCTTCTCCAGCTTCTCGATGCGGCCGGGCAGCTGGTCGAGTTCGCGCTTGTCCTTGCTGTTGAGGCGCGAGGTCGAGGCCGTCGGCGAGGCTGCAGTTGCGGGCGCCGCGGTGGGCTTGGGCGGTGTGTTCTCCACCGGTGCCTGGTGCTGGCGCTGGCGCAGCCAGTCGTCGTAGCCGCCGACGAAGTCGCCGATGCGGCCGCCGCCTTCATAGACCAGGCTGCGGGTGACGACGTTGTTGAGGAACTCGCGGTCGTGGCTGACCATCAGCACGGTGCCGGAGTAGTCGACCAGGCGCTCTTCCAGCAGGTCCAGCGTCTCCATGTCGAGATCGTTGGTCGGTTCGTCCAGCACCAGCAGGTTGGAGGGGCGCGAGAACAGCTGTGCCAGCAGCAGGCGCGAGCGCTCACCGCCGGAGAGCACGCGCACCGGGCAGCGCGCGCGGTCGGGCGTGAACAGGAAATCCTGCAGGTAGGTGTAGACGTGCTTGCGCACGCCGTTGATCTCGATGAATTCCTTGCCGTCGCCGATGGCGTCGATCGCGGTCTTCTCGTTGTCCAGCATCGGGCTGCGCAGCTGGTCGAAGTAGG
>DATILC010000003.1:0-4477 GCA_035476855.1 Solimonas sp.
TGGTGCACCAGCTTGTAGTCGGCCGCGCCGAGCAGCGGATGGCCGGCGTACTTGCCGAGACGCGCGCGGTCGATCAGCGACTGCGGATGCTCGATGCGGAAACCGTCCGAGAACGGCTTGGCCTCCATGAACACGCCGCGCGCATGCAGCATGCGGAAGGTCTCGCGGGCGCTGTGGCCCAGCGCCAGCACGACGTGGTCGGCGCGCAGCGTCTCGCCGCCGGACAGGGTCACGCCGCGGACCTGGCCGTCCTCGACCAGCAGGTCGGTGACCTGTTGTTCGAAACGCACCTCGCCACCCATTTCCTCGATCTGCTCGCGCATGCGCGTCACCACGCCGGTCAGGCGGAAGGTGCCGATATGCGGCTTGCTGACGTAGAGGATTTCCTCCGGCGCGCCGGCGGCTACGAAGTCGCGCAGCACCTTGCGGCCGTGGTGCTTCGGATCCTTGACCTGGCTGTAGAGCTTGCCGTCGCTGAACAGCCCCGCCCCGCCCTCGCCGAACTGCACATTGGATTCCGGGTTCAGCACGCTCTTGCGCCACAGGCCCCAGGTGTCCTGGGTGCGCAGGCGCACCGGCTTGCCGCGCTCCAGCACGATCGGCCGGAAGCCCATCTGCGCCAGCGCCAGCGCCGCGAAGATGCCGCAGGGGCCGAAGCCGATCACCAGCGGGCGGTTGGCGAAGCCGGCCGGCGCGGTCGCCGGCGCATGCCAGCCGGTGTCCGGCGTGGGGCCGACGTTGCGGTCGTCCTTGAACTTGGCGCGGATCGCCGCCTCGTCGCGCAGTTCGCAGTCCACCGTGTAGACGAAGCTCAGCTCCGACTTCTTGCGCGCGTCGTAGCTGCGCCTGAACACGATGAAGCTGCGCAGATCGCCGTCCGGCAGGCGCAGGCGCTTCTGGATCGCGGCGGGCAAGGCCTCCGGCGGGTGCTCGATCGGCAACGAGAGTTCGGTGAGTCTTAACATCGGCGAGGGGTCGGGACCTGTCAGCGCGCATTGTCCCATGCGCCGCGGCCGCCGGCAGCCCCGGCCGGCTCGCAAACGGCGCCGGGGCTGCTATTTTCCGCAGCAAGCCCATCGCCGCCGAAGTGACGACACATGCCTGCCCCCAGACCCCGCCTTGCCGTCCTGCTGCTGTCCGCCCTGGCCCTGGCCGGCTCCGGTTGCGCCCAGCAGCCCGAAAGGCCGCCCGTCGCCCTCGGCAGCACGCAGACGCTCGCCGTCGGCGATGCCCTCCGCTACGACGATGGCCTGGGCCTGCGGCTGCAGAAGATCGAGGATTCGCGCTGCCGCCAGGGGATGATCTGCGTCTGGGCCGGCGAACTGGCGCCGGTCTTCGAGCTGCGCGGCGGCCTGGCCGGTGAGCCCCCTGTGGAGCTGCGCATGGGCACCGGCACCGCCCGGGCGAAGCAGCAGGGCCGCTACCGCTTCGTGCTGCTCCAGGTCACCCCGGAGGCCGCCACCTTCACGCTGACGCGGCCCTGATCGCCCCCCGGCCGGCCCTAGTCCGTTCCGGGGGTGCGCCTCCCCGGCCGCCGGCCGCAGTCTTGGCCATCGGACACAGCTTAGGACCCGCCATGACCCTCGAGCAGCGCAACAAGCAGCTGGCGCAAGCCTTCTTCGACATCCTCAACCGCGGCGACGTCCCGGCCCTGCTCGATGCCTACGCCGAGGACGGCCGCTGCGTGACCATGGGCAATACCCTGATCTCCGGCACCTACGGCAAGGAGCAGATCGCCGCGGCGGCCGGCGGCATCTACCAGGTGTTTCCCAAGGGCATCCGCTTCAGCATCAAGGCGATGACTGCCGAGGGCGAGCGTGTCGCGGTGGAGGCCGAGTCCGAAGGCGCGCACATCTCCGGCCAGCTTTATACCAACCAGTACCACTTCCTGATGCGCTTCCGTGACGGCAAGCTGGTCGAGTTCAAGGAATACATGGACACCGAGCGTGTCACCGACATTCTCTGCGGCGGCCAGAAGCGGCCGGCGGCCTGAAGGAGCACACATGAACATCCTCGTCCTCGGCGGCACCGGCCTGATCGGCGGCCATGCCGCGCTGCACCTGGCCAGCCTCGGCCATCGCGTCACCATCGCCGCCCGCAAGCCGGCCGCGGTCGCGGAGGGCTCGCCGCTGGCGGCTTTGCCCTTCCTGGAAATCGACTACCTCGCCGACGAGCTCCCGCTCGAGCAGCTGGCCGCCTTCGACACGCTGGTGTTCGCCGCCGGCAACGACATCCGCCACATCCCGCCGGGCAGCGACGAATCCGCGCACTGGCAGCGCGCCAACGTCGAGGGCGTACCGCGCTTCTTCGCCCGCGCCCGCGATGCCGGCATTCGCCGCGCAGTCCTGATCGGCAGCTTCTACCCGCAGGCACGCCCCGAACTGGTGGAGAAGATCAGCTACGTGCGCGGCCGCAAGCTCGCCGACGACGGCGCCCGCGCGTTGGCCAGCGAAAGCTTCCATGTCTGCAGCATCAATGCGCCCTTCGTGATCGGCAGCGTGCCCGGCCTGGTCGTGCCCGGCCTTGCCGCCCACGCCGCCTATGCGCTGGGCCGCATCCCGCAGGTGCCGGTATTCGCCATGCCCGGCGGCGTCAACTTCATTTCCACTACCAGCCTTTCGGAAGCCGTGGCCGGCGCGCTGGAACGCGGCGAGAACGGCAAGGCCTATCTGGTCGGCGACGAGAACCTCAGCTTCGCCGACTACTTCGGCGAATACTTCCGCGCCGCCGGCCGCAGCGGCCAGATCGCCGTGATCGATCGCGAGCACCCCCTGCTGCCCGATGTGATCCTGTACGCCGGCCGCGGCGGCACCATCTACTACGAACCGGACGCGGCGGAGACAAAGCTGCTGGGATACCGGCGCGGCGACGTGCGGCGGACGCTGCACGAAGTCGTCGAACAGTACCGCTGAACCAAGCTCAAGGAGCCGCTACATGTCGCAGTCCCAGCGCCGTATCAGGGTCGTGCAGTGGACCACGGGTGTGGTCGGCAAACCGTCCCTGCGCGCCATCGTCGCCCATCCGATGCTGGAACTGGTCGGCTGCTACTGCCACTCGCCCGACAAGCTCGGCGTGGATGTCGGCGAGCTCTGCGGCCTGGCGCCGCTGGGCATCCGCGCCACCAACGACATTGACGCCCTGCTGGCGCTGCAGCCGGACTGCGTCTGCTACATGCCGCAGTTCCCCAGCATCGACGAGATGGAGCGCATCCTCGCAGCGGGCTGCGACATCGTCTCCACCGCCTACTTCATCACCGGCACGCAGTTCGGCAGCGACGCGGTCGCACGCCTGCGCGCGGCGGCACTCAAGGGCGGCGCCTCGATCTATGGCGGCGGCGTGAACCCGGGTCATGCCAACGTCATCGCCCTGGTCGCCTCGGCAGGTTGCGCGCGCATCGACCGCATCTCCGTGCTGGAGTCGGTCGACGCAACACCCTATGCCTCCGCCGGCACCTGGGAGGCCATTGGCTTCGGCCTGCCGGTGGACGACCCGGCGGCACCGCCTTTGGCGGAGCGGGCGATGCCCTCGTTCAAGGAGGCCGTCGAGATGATGGCCAATGCCCTGAAGATCGAGGTCGACGAAATCCGCTTCGACGTCGACTACGCCGCCGCCACCGAGGACGTGGACCTGGGCTACATGCGCATCGGCAAGGGCTGCATCAGCGGCATGCGCTGCTGCTGGTCGGCACGGGTCAAGGGCAAGGCGGTGATCGAACTGAAGGTGGCCTGGAAGCTCGGCACCAAACTCGAACCGAACTGGCCGGTAGAGGATGGCTGGCTGATCGAAATCCAGGGCCAGCCGAACATCCGCTGCCTCTACCAGCAGTCCGGCGGCACCCGCGACTTCGATCCCGGCACGCTGACCGCGATGCCGGTGATCCATGCGATTCCGCACGTCTACGAGGCGGCACCGGGCATCGTCACGGCGGATCAGTTGCGGCTGGTGACGGGGGCCTGGAGCGTCGCCGACTGAACCCCGGCAGCGTCTTCGGCAATCAGGAAAACAAGGCACGGCGTCACAGTTTCATTGATGAAATCGCGTCGGCATGCCCCAACGCCGCGAATGCCGGTTGCGCGACCGCCATCCCATCTTCAGACTTCACTGCCACGCCGGAAGCATTGGCCGTGCCACAAAACCATAACTGCAACAGGGAAACATGAACCGCAAGAACATCGCCTTCCGCGCGGGCTGCGCCGCGCTCGCCATCCAGCTCTCCGCCTGCGCCTCGGTCCAACTCGCCGACGCCAGCGAAGACAGCAAGGCCAAGGAATTCGCCGCTCCGGCGGATGCCTCACAGCTCTACATCTACCGCGACGAGTACATGGGCGGCGCCATCAAGATGGATGTTTTCGTCGACGATCAGGTCCTCGGCCAGACCGGCCCCTGCACCTATCTGGTCAAGACGGTCACTCCGGGCGAGCACACCGTGATGGGCAAGGCGGAAAACGCTTCCACGGTTTCCATCTTCGCCAAGCCT
>DATILC010000004.1:0-8521 GCA_035476855.1 Solimonas sp.
ACCGCGCAGTCGGTGATGCCGCCGGAATAGAACGCTCTAGTCGTTGCTGCAGGCGCGCCAGCGTCGCGCGCAGCTGCGGCAGGAAGTCCGGCTCCTCCACCAGCTCGAACTCGTCCTCGGCGAAGAACAGCTGCGCCGCCAGCGATTCCAGGCAGTCGCCACCGATGCTGAGGATGCAGCTGCGCGCGCTCTCCGCCTCCAGCATGCCGGCCCAGGACGGGATGCGCTGCGCCATTTCCTGCACGGGTCCATGCAGCCGCAGGCGCAGCTGGTAGGCGTAGGGTGCGACCGTGATCGCGCGGCGCACGTAGCTGGCCAGGTCCTCCGGCGGCTCGCGCGGCGTGAAGCGCGGGCCGGTCACCAGCGGGCCGCTCATGCGGTCGCTGCGGAAGGTGCGCCAGTCGCCACGCTGCAAATCCCAGGCGACCAGGTACCAGCGCCGGCCGGCATTGGCCAGGCGCATCGGCTCGACGCGGCGCTGGCTCAGGCGGCCGCCGCGGTCGCGATAGCCGAAAGCAAGGCACTCCTGGTCGCGACAGGCCGCAGCGCTGCGCGTCAGCAGATCGGCATCGGCCATCGGTTCCGGGCTGCGCAGCGAGATCGTCACCGCATGCAGCGCACTGGCGCGGCGGCGCAGGCGTGCCGGCAGCAACTGGTCGAGCTTGGCCAGCAGGCGCATCGCGGTTTCCTCGATGCCGCCGATGCTCGCCGCGGCCGCGCGCAGTGATACCGCCACCGCGACCGCCTCCTCGTCGTCGAGCAGCACCGGTGGCAGCTCCGCGCCGGCGCCCAGCTGGTAGCCGCCACCTACGCCGGCCGAGGCCTGTACCGGATAGCCCAGCTCGCGCAGGCGCTCGACATCGCGGCGCAGCGTGCGTGGATCGATCTCCAGGCGCTCGCTCAGTTCGCGCCCGGACCAGTAGCGTCGCGACTGCAGCAGGGCGATCAGGCGCAGCAGGCGCGAGGAGGTGGTGATCATCCCGCCGAGACTATCGAGGGCGGAATCTGTCCGCAATTACCATTAGCCTGTTCCCGTGGTCAAAACAGACCCGCCCCCAAGGACAGGAGATTCCGATGACGGACCGCAAGATCAGCTTCTACCACTCGCCCAATTCGCGCTCCGGCGGCACGCTGGTGCTGCTGGAAGAACTCGGCGCCGACTACGAGCTGAAAGTACTGAACCTGAAGCGCAACGAACAGCGCAGTGCGGAGTACCTGGCGATCAATCCGATGGGCAAGGTGCCCGCGATCGTGCACAACGGTGCGCTGGTGACCGAACAGATCGCGATCTACAACTACATGGCTGATCTCTATCCCGAGGCCGGGCTGGCACCGGCGATCGGCGATCCGTTGCGGGGTCCTTACCTGCGCTGGCTGGCGTTCTACGCCGGCTGCTTCGAGCCGGCGATCTCGGACAAGGCGGCGAAGCACGCACCGGCTTCGGCGATGTCCTCTCCCTACGGCGACTACGACATGGTGATCAATACGCTGGTGGCGCAGCTGGAAAAAGGGCCATACCTGCTGGGCGAACGCTTCAGTGCCGCCGACGTGCTGTGGGGCGGGGCGCTGTACTGGGGCGTGAACTTCGGACTGGTGCCGAAGCGGCCGGCGATCGAGCGCTACATCGAGCGTGTCAGTGCGCGGCCGGCGACGCAGCGGGCGCGCGAGTTCGACGCGAAGCTGGCGGCGGAGCAGGGCTGAAGCGATGAAGACCACCTACCACGGCTCCTGCCACTGCGGCGACGTGCGCTTCGAGGCCGATATCGACCTGGCCGCCGGCACCAGCAAGTGCAACTGCTCGATCTGCGCCAAGCAGCGCTACTGGGGCGCGATGCTGCGTCCGCCCGAGTTCCGCCTGCTGTCCGGCGAGGCGAGCCTGCGCGACTACCAGTTCGGCAGCAACAGCATGCATCACCTGTTCTGCGGTCGCTGCGGCGTCCGTTCCTTCGGCCGCGGCCATCTCGATGTGCTCGGCGGCGACTTCGTCTCGATCAACCTCGCCTGTCTCGACGATCTTGATCCGACGGCGCTGGCCGAGGTGCCGGTGAACTACTGCGACGGCCGCAACAACGCCTGGCAGCAGCCGCCGGCCGAGGTTCGGCACCTCTAGGCATCGCTCTTGCGTGCGGATACCCGGCCCTTGTTTCCTCAACCGCCGGAGTATCCGCCGCATGACGCGCACCGAAGTCACCACCGCCATCCTCGAAGCCAGGCTCGCCAAGGGCCTCAAGTGGTCCGAGCTTGCCGCCGCCGTCGGCCACAGCAAGGAATGGGTCACCGCCGGCCTGCTCGGCCAGATGACCTTCAGCAAGGCCGACGCCGAGAAGCTGGGCGAGTTGCTGGGGCTTTCCGCCGAAGCGATCCGTCAGTTGCAGGTCGTGCCCTACAAGGGTTCACTGCCGACCGCGGTGCCGACCGATCCGCTGATCTACCGTTTCTACGAACTGATCAGTATCTACGGCACTACCTTCAAGGAATTGATCCATGAAGAGTTTGGCGACGGCATCATGAGTGCGATCGATTTCTCGATGGACCTGCAGCGCGAACCGGACCCGAAGGGCGACCGGGTGAAGATCGTGCTGAGCGGCAAGTTCCTGCCGTACAAGACTTACTAGGGATCTCGCAACGCTATGGTGGCCGGGGACGGAATCGAACCGCCGACACGGGGATTTTCAATCCCCTGCTCTACCGACTGAGCTACCCGGCCAGAGCGTTGCATTACCGCTGAAAACCTGCCGCCTTGCGCGTCAGGGGCGCGTATTAAAGCGGCGGAGGGCGGGGGAGTCAAGGAAAACCCACCGGCAGGGGCGGGTTCGCCCTTCGACAGGCTCAGGGCGAACGGCGGAATCCGGTCTTACTCTGCCTTCGGGGGCGGGGGTGTATAGCTGGTCTGCGCCAGCTCGCCGCCGCCGAAGAAGAACTTCTCCATCTCGTCGGCGAGGAACTTGCGCGACTTGGCCTCGGCCAGGGCGAGGCGGTATTCGTTGATCAGGCGGGTCTGGTGCTCGATCCAGTCCTGCCAGGCCTTCTTCGACACCTGCTCGTAGATGCGCAGGCCCAGCGCGCCGGGCAGGGGCGGGCGGGCGAGGCCTTCGGCTTCGGTGCCGAGCTTTACGCAATGGATGGTTCGGGTCATGCGGCGTTCTCGAAGAGTGCGGGGGAGCGGCGCGCGTCCAGCAGCTTGCGGATCGGCGCGGGCAGGCCCTTGGTGGGATCGCCCAGTTTAATCCAGGCGAGGTCCGGCGATTCGCGCAACTGCGCGGCGGCGACCGCGCGCAGGCGCAGCGGGCGCAGTTCCAGGTCGAAATGGGTGAAGGCGTGATGCAGCGCCGGCAATGTCTGGGCATCGCCGGCGTCCAGCGCGTAGCGTTCGCGACAGGCGCTGCGCCAGTCGCCGTCCTCGTCCAGCAGCGGCGGGCACCACAGGCCTCCCCAGATGCCGACCGGCGGGCGGCGTTCCAGCAGCAGTTCGCCCTGGCCGTTCTCGATCAGCAGGACCTGGGTGCGGCGCTGCGGGCGCTCGCGCTTCGGCTTCGGCCCCGGGATTTCGGCGACGCGGCCCTGCAGCTGGGCATCGCAGTCGGCGTTGAGCGGGCAGAGCGTGCAGGAGGGCCGGCGTGTGCTGCAGACGCTGGCGCCCAGATCCATGATCGCCTGCGTGTAGTCGGCCATGCGCTCCTGCGGCAGCAGGCTTTCCGACAGGACCCAGAGTTTCTTCTGCGCGGCCGGCGTGCCGGGCCAGCCGGCCAGCGCGGCATGGCGCGACAGCACGCGGCGCACGTTGCCGTCGAGGATGGCATGGCGGTCGCCCCAGGCCTGCGACAGGATCGCGCCGGCGGTGGAGCGGCCGATGCCGGGCAGTGCCTGCAGTGCCTCGATGTCGCGCGGGAACTCGCCGCCGTGTTCGGCCATCACGGCCTGTGCGCAGCGATGCAGGTTGCGGGCGCGGGCGTAGTAACCCAGGCCCGCCCACAGCGCGAGCACGTCATCCGCCGGTGCCGCGGCCAGCGCGGCGGCGTCGGGAAAGCGCTGCAGGAAGCGCTCGAAGTAGGGTACGACCGTGGCCACCTGGGTCTGCTGCAGCATGATCTCCGACAGCCACACCCGGTAGGGCGTGCGCGGATGCTGCCAGGGCAGGTCGTGGCGGCCGTGGCGGTCGAACCAGACCAGCAGGCGCTCGGCGAAGGGCGCGAGGCTCACTGGGCGGGTGCGGGCGGCGGCGGTGGTGGCGTCGGCGCGGGAGCAGGAGCAGGAGCAGGAGCAGGAGCAGGAGCCGGAGCCGGGGTCGGTGCCGGCTGCGCGGGCTGCGGTGCCGGAGCGGCTTCCTTCTTTTTCTTGCCGAACAGCAGGTCGCCGAGCTTGTTGTTGAGCTCCTGCTTGAGTTCCTGCTTGTCCAGCGGCTTGCCGTCCTTCTGCGTCGCAATGCCGAGCTTGTCGCCCAGCTTGTTGGTCAGCTCGTCGCGCACCTTGGCGGTGGCCTGCTGCTGCAGCGCGGCCTTCAGGTCCAGCGAGACCTTGGGCTTGTACATGTTGCCGGTCAGGCGGATCGGGATGGTGATGCCCTTGAGTTGCTCCAGTCCCTTGCCTCCCTGGCCGGTGATGCTGTTCACGATGGTCGGGCTGGCGAGGTAGTTGATGGTCTCATTGACCAGGTCGACCTGGCCTTCGCCGGCGACGCGGAACAGCGGGCTGGCGGCTTCGAGCAGATCGCTCTTGAGCACGCCGTTGACGACCTTGGCCGTCGCCGCGAATACGCTGAAGTCGGTCTGAGGCGCCTCGGCTTCCTTGTAGTTGAGGTTGCCGCCGAGCGCGGCCTGCGACTTGCGGACGAACTGCGCGAGGTTGAAGCCCTTCACTGCGCCGTTTTCGACACGAAAGGATAAGTCTCCGTTGAGGGCCTTCTTGAACTCGCCGTAGGTGTTGCCCCGGCTGTTCAGCGAGACGTCGAAGTTGCCGAGGCCGCTGACCGGATCCTTGCCGATCAGGTCCTTGAGGAAGGGCGCGGCCTGCAGCGCGCTGAGCTGGGTCTTGATCGCATAGCCGGGCTCGGCGCCCGCACTCATGCGATTGCCGAGGCTGACGCGGCCGCCGTAGAGCTGGGCTGAAATGTCCTGGGTCTGCGTCGCGCCGGGCGCGCCGCTGAGCTTGAGGCTGACGTTGCTGAGCTTGAGGCCGTTGATCTTGAGGCTGCCGATGTCGACCGTGCCGTTGGCGTTGAGGTTCTTCAGCGCCTCGGTGGGCAGCGGCTGGTCGTTGAGGTTCTTGTTGCCGGCGGCGGCCACGGGTTTTTCCTGGCCGGGCTTCTTCGCCGGCAGGTAGCGGTCGGCGTCGATCTGGTCGATCTTCAGGCCCATTTCCATCGCCTTGGTCTTGAAGTCGCGGATGCCGAACATACCCTGCACGCTGCTCTGGTCGAGCTGCATCTTGAGCTTGTCGAAGCGTGCGGAGCTGAAGCTGCCGGAGTAGTCGGCGCTGAGGCCGACCTTCTGCAGCGCCTGCGGATCGGCCGGCTCGAACTTGATGCCGAGCTGCTGCATCAGCGGGCGCGGGCTGAACGGCGCCACCGTGATCGGGCCCGACAGCTTCGGCGTGCCGCCCTCGCCGAGGCCGGAGCCGCGGATGCTGGTGCGCAGGTCCAGGCCCGCAGTCTTCAGTTGCGCCCCGTCGAAGCTCATCGCGCCGGCGGCTCCGTCGTAGGCGAAATCGCCGGTCAGCGTCAGCGGCTGCTTGCCGCCGGGCACGCCGGCGCCGGCGACCGTGCCGGTCAGCACCAGGCCCTTGGCGCCGTAGCGCTTGGTGCCGTAGTCGGCGGCGATCTGCGCGGCCAGCTCGGTGTCGGCGTCGAAGCCCATGCCCTGGCCCTTGAGCTTGAGCTTGAGGCCCTCGGTGTTGACCAGCTTCTTGCCAAGGTCGACCAGCGCGTTGCCGGTCAGCTCGATGTCGGCATTGGCGTCCTTGCCGCCGGCGATCTGCTTGCCGGCGGCCTTCAGCTTCAGCGTCAGCCCGTCGAGCTTGAGTGTAGCGGCGTCAGGGTTGTGCTCGACCCGGCTCTTCAGTTCGACATCCGCGGTGGCGGCGGGCTGGCTGGCGGCGGCGCTGAAGCCCAGGTCGAGATCGAAGGGCTTGCCCGGCGACAGCGAGCCGGTCTCCAGGCGCAGTTTTTCGATCTGGTAGCTCTTGCCGCTGCGCTCGTCGCTGTACTTGGCCGAGGAATCGCTGATCTCGACGCCGCTGATGTCCAGCGACTTCGGATCGAAGCCCTGCTCATCCTTGGGCTTCTGCGCGTCCTCGGGTTTTTCCTTGACCAGGTCGGCCCAGTTGTTCTTGCCGTCCTTGTCGATCTGCAGGTTCAGTCGCAGGCCGGACAGTTTCACCGTGCTGACCTCGACCTTCTTGTCGAACAGCAGCGGGAACAGCTTCACGCCGACATCGGCCTCGCCGACCTGGGCGAAAGGCTCGCTGCCGAAGCCCTCGGCATTGCCCAGCACCACGCCCTTGGCCGAGGCCTTGAGCCAGGGGAAGACCTTCAGGCCGATCTCGCCCAGCTGCAGCTCGCGGCCGGTCTGCTCCTTGACCTTGGCGGTGATGGTGTCTCGGTAGTCGTTCGGATCGAACAGCATCGCGGCCGCGCCGATGGCGACGACCAGCAGGGCGATGAGGCCGCCGGTGGCGATCAGCAGGTACTTGAGGGGCTTGTTCATGGGGCAGACCTGAGGTTAGGTTTGTTATTAAGTATCGACTTAAACAAGCTTTGAACAATTTTAAATCACGTCAGCCACCACCGATGGCCTGCACGATTTCGAGCCGGTCGCCGTCGGCGAGGGCGGTATCGGCATAGGTCGAGCGGGGCACGATGTCACCGTTGCGTTCCACCGCCAGGCGCTTGCCACCCAACTGCAGGCGCTCAATCAATTGCTCCAGCGTGCACTGGGCCGGGAACTGTTGGACTTCGCCATTGATCTGGAGGTTCATGGTCTTGCGCTGGTCTTACGCGCCCGCGATCAGGGCATTACAATGGCCGCGATCCATGCGGGTGTAGTTCAATGGTAGAACTGCAGCTTCCCAAGCTGCTAGCGTGGGTTCGATTCCCATCACCCGCTCCATTTTTCCTCCGGCTGTGCCATTCATGACAACCCATTCCGATCCGCTGCTGATTGCGGGGCAAGTGTACCGTTCACGTCTGCTGGTCGGCACCGGCAAGTACCGTGACCTCGAGGAGACGCGCCTGGCGATCGAGGCCAGTGGCGCGGAAATCGTCACGGTCGCGATCCGGCGCACCAACATCGGCCAGAACAAGGGCGAGCCCAACCTGCTCGAGGTGATCCCGCCCAGCAAGTACACGATCCTGCCCAACACCGCCGGCTGCTACACCGCCGAGGAAGCGGTGCGCACCTGCCGCCTGGCGCGCGAGCTGCTCGACGGACACAAGCTGGTCAAGCTGGAAGTGCTGGGCGACAAGCAGACGCTGTACCCGGACGTGACCGCGACCCTGGAAGCGGCGCAGATCCTGGTCAAGGACGGCTTCGACGTGATGGTCTACACCAGCGACGATCCGATCCTGTGCAAGCGCCTGGAAGAGATCGGCTGCGTTGCGGTGATGCCGCTGGCGGCACCGATCGGCTCCGGCCTGGGCATCCAGAACCGCTACAACCTGCTGACCATCATCGAGAACGCCAAGGTGCCGATCATCGTCGACGCCGGCGTCGGCACCGCCTCCGACGCGGCGATCGCGATGGAGCTGGGCTGCGATGGCGTGCTGATGAACACGGCGATCGCCGAGGCGAAGAAGCCGGTGCTGATGGCCAGCGCGATGCGCAAGGCGATCGAGGCCGGCCGCGAGGCGCGCCTCGCCGGCCGCATGCCGCGCCGCCGCTACGCCAGCGCCTCCTCGCCGCTGGAAGGCATCATCTGAAATGACGGTGGTGGATGACACCACGCCGGGCGAGGGCCTGAGGCTGCGCCGCATCCGCTCCTTCGTGCGCCGCGAGGGTCGCATGACCGACGGCCAGGAGCGTGCGCTGGAGCAGCAGTGGCCGCGCTACGGTATCGCCGCGCCGGCGCAGCCGATCGACCTGGCCGCATTGTTCGGCCGCGAGGCGCCGCGCATGTTCGAGATCGGCTTCGGCAACGGCGAGCACCTGCTGGCGCGCGCCGCCGCCGAGCCCGGCTGGGATTTCATCGGCGTCGAGGTGCACCGTCCGGGTGTTGGCGGCGTGCTCAACCGCGCCGCCGCCGCCGGCCTGAGTAATTTGCGCGTGGCCAGCCATGATGCCGTCGAGGTGTTGCGTGACGGCCTGCCCGACGCCAGCCTCGACCAGGTAGTGATCCAGTTTCCCGATCCCTGGCACAAGAAGCGTCACCACAAGCGTCGCCTGGTCCAGCCGGAATTCGCGGCGCTGCTGGCACAGAAGATCAAGCCCGGCGGCGAGCTGCAGCTGGCGACCGACTGGGCGCCCTATGCCGAGCACATGCTGGAAGTGCTCAATGTGGCCCCCGGCTTTCGCAACCTGTCGGCGGAGGG
>DATILC010000005.1:0-5341 GCA_035476855.1 Solimonas sp.
GAAGGTGGTGGAACGCCGCATCACGCGCGACGAGGTCTGGGTCGCCGACGAGGCCTTCTTCACCGGCACCGCCGCCGAGGTCACGCCGATCCGCGAGGTCGACAACCGCCCGATCGGTGCCGGCAAGCGCGGCCCGATCACCGAGATGCTGCAGAAGCAGTACCTGCAGCTGGTCAAGGGCGAGAGCAGCGTCTACCCGGAGTGGCTCAGCCACGTCTGAACCGCCGCCGAATGTCGACATCCCTGCCTGACTTCAGCCGCGCCCATGTCCTCGTGGCCGGCGATGTCATGCTCGACCGCTACTGGGTCGGCCCGACCTCGCGCATCTCGCCCGAGGCGCCGGTGCCGGTGGTGCGCATCCAGAAGGACGAGACCCGTCCGGGCGGCGCGGCCAACGTCGCGCTGAACATCGCCAGCCTCGGTGGTACCGCACGGCTGGTCGGTGTTGCCGGGCAGGACGAGGCCGGGCGGCTGCTGCGCGAGGAGCTGGCGGCCGGCGGTATCGCCGCCGACCTGCTGGCCAGTGACGGCCGCCCGACCATCACCAAGCTGCGCGTGCTGTCGCGCAACCAGCAGCTGATCCGCCTCGACTTCGAGGAGTCGCTGTCGGTGTCCGGCGCCTTCGACCGCGCGGCCTACGTCGAGCGCTTCCGCGCGCAACTGGCCCAGGCCGGTGCGGTGGTGCTGTCCGACTACGGCAAGGGCACGCTGGTCGATGTCGCCGCGCTGATCAGCGCGGCGCGCGAGGCCGGCAAGCCGGTGCTGGTCGACCCCAAGGGCAACGATTACCGCCCCTACCGTGGCGCCACGCTGCTGACGCCGAACATGAGCGAGTTCGAGGCGGTGGTCGGCCGCTGCGCCAGCGAGGCCGAGCTCGTCGAGAAAGGCGAACGACTGCGCAGCGAACTGGATCTGCAGGCCCTGCTGATCACGCGCAGCGAGAAGGGCATGACCCTGATCCGCCCCGGGCATGCGCCGCTGCACTTGCCGACCGAGGCGCGCGAGGTCTACGACGTCACCGGCGCCGGCGACACCGTGATCGCGACGCTGGCTGCGGCGCTGGCCGCGGGCCAGGACCTGGCCCATGCCTGCCGCTTCGCCAACCTCGCTGCCGGCATCGTCGTCGGCAAGCTGGGTACGGCGTCCGTGACCACGTCCGAACTGCAGCGCGCGATGCAGCACGAGTCGGAGGCCGACACCGGCCTGCTGGCCGAGGACGAACTGGTGCGGCGTGTCGCCGAGGTTCGCGCCCAGGGCAAGACCGTGGTGATGACCAATGGCTGCTTCGACCTGCTGCATGTCGGCCACGTGCGCTATCTCGAGGCCGCGCGCCGCCTCGGTGACCTGCTGATCGTCGCGGTCAACGATGACGGCTCGGTCCAGCGGCTGAAGGGCGAAGGCCGGCCGCTCAATGCCGTCGCCGACCGCATGAAGTTGCTGGCGGCGCTCAAGTGTGTCGACTGGGTGGTGCCGTTCTCCGAGGACACCCCGGCGCGCCTGATCGGCCGCGTGCTGCCCGACCTGCTGGTCAAGGGCGGCGACTACAAGCCGGAGCAGATCGCCGGCTTCGATGCCGTCACCGCCAACGGCGGGCAGGTGCTGGTGCTCGACTTCTACGACGGTTACTCGACCACCCGCATCATCGAGAAGGCGCGCAGCTAGAGCTGCTTCGGGAAGCGCGGCGCGAAGGCCTCGTGCTGCACCTGCGTGGCATTCACGACGTAGGACACCGCGTGGTACAGGCCGGCCAGCATCAGCAGCTCGATCAGCTGGTCCTCGGCGAAAGCAGCCGAGAGCTCCGCCCACAGCGCATCGTCGACGCGGCTGTGCGCGTGCAGCGCATCCGCCAGGCGCAGCACCAGCGCTTCCTCCGGCGACCAGCAATCCGCCGTCGCATCGCCCAGCACCGAGGCTTCCAGTTCTGCCGGGCGCCACTGTGCCTTGGCGCCGTAGACCGCCATGTGCACGCCCCATTCGTATTCCGCACCGCAGAGCGCGGTGGTGCGCAGGATCATCAGCTCGCGCAGGCGCAGGGAAATGCTGCCGCGATCGAGCAGGCCGCCGGCGATCATCCGCGACAGCACCCGCGGGTTGCGCGCCAGTGTGCGGAACAGCAGCAGCGGGGCGCCGCGCATGATGCGATCGAAGTCGGCCTGGATCTCCGGGGCGTAAGGCGGATCGATCGGGGCGATGCGGGGCTGGGCCATGGCAGTTCTCCGGTGCGGGCAGTGGGTGCTACGATAATAGAAGCATATTGCTTCTGAATCAGTAGCACAAGATGAGGCTCCGAGATGATCGTTGATACCCCAGTGCGTGGTTCCGACAGCGGCCGGCCGATCATGGCCCTGCTGGACCTGCTCGGTCGCCGCTGGACCCTGCGGGTGATCTGGGAGCTGCGCGAGGCGCCGCTGTCGTTTCGCGCCCTGCAGGCGGCCTGCGAGGGGATGTCGCCCTCGGTGTTGAACCAGCGCCTGGCCGAACTGCGCGAGGCCCTGATCGTCGAAGCCGGTACCGAAGGCTATGCGCTGTCGGCGCGCGGGCGCGGGCTGCTGCAGTTGTTCGGGCCTCTGGGCCTCTGGGCCGAGGACTGGGCGGAGGCCCTGCGTCAGCAGCAATCCTGAACCGCGGGGCCAAATTTCCCATCCTTGGCGGCAGCGCCGCCTGCCTATGATCCGCCAATCAATGCGCGGGAGCGGGTCCATGGACGGAAGCGGCAGCTTGTGGGATGTGTTGTTCCGGAATGCGCTGGTGTTCGACGGCCGCGGTGGCGCGCCGCAGGCGCAGGACATCGCGGTGCAGGGTGGCAGCATCGTCGCCATGGCTGCCGGACTGGCGCCGGAGCGCGCCCGCGAGGTAGTGGACGTCGGCGGCCGCTGGCTGATGCCCGGCCTGCTCGACATCCACACCCATTTCGACCTGGAAGTGGAACTGGAGCCAGGCCTGCCCGAGGCGGTGCGCCATGGCACCACCACGGTGGTCGTCGCCAACTGCAGCCTCGGCCTGGCCTACGGCGCGCTGCGCCGCGACGGCGCCGATCCGATCGTCGACTGCTTTGCCCGCGTCGAGAACGTGCCCAAGCACGTGTTGCGCAAGGTCGCCGACCGCGTGACCTGGAACGACTCGCATGGCTATCTCGAACATTTCCGCGAGCTGCCGCTGGGCCCCAACATCGTGCCGATGATCCCGCACTCGATGCTGCGCATCGAGGTCATGGGCATGCAGGCCAGCGTCAGCCGCGAGCCCACCGCCGCCGAGCTGCAGCGCATGGGCGAGCTGGTGGAGAAGGGCATGCAGGAGGGCTACGTCGGCTTCTCCACCGACGCGTTGCCGTTCCACTTCCTCGCCAACCAACCCAATACCCACAAGCAGATCCCGACGCAGTTCGCCAAGTATGGCGAGCTGAAGTTCCTCACCCACCTGGTGCGGCGCTGGGGCCGCGTCTGGCAGGCGACGCCGCCGAAGGACAGCAAGATCGGCGTGCTGCGCAACTTCCTGCTGACCTCGGGCCGCCTGTTCGGCAGGCCGCTCAAGGTCACCGCGGTGGCGGCGATCGACATCGTCACCAACAAGTCGCTGCTGCGCATGGGCCTGCTGCTGTCGCGCATGCTCAACTCGCGCTTCCTCAACGGCCACTTCCGCTTCCAGGCGCTGGCGGCGCCGTTCAAGCTGTGGAGCGATGGCGTGATCACGCCGATCGCCGAGGAAATCCCGGTGTTGCGTCGCCTCAACGAGTGCGACATCGATGACCGCGCCACCCGCGCGAAGATCATGGACGACCCGGCCTGGCAGCAGGAATTCCGTCGCATGTGGATGCACGGCAAGACCGGCTTCAGCCTGGCGCGGCTCAAGCGCCGGTTGCGCATGGACGACAACGTGCTGACCCGCGAGCTGTGCGACATGCACATCGAGACCTGCCCGGTGGCGGACTGGAACGGCGAGTGCCTGCAGGCCGTCTACGAGCGCCTGCTCGGCTGGCAGCGCGACGGCCAGGCTGCACGCAGCACGGCCGAGGCCGAGGCCTTCGCCAGTTTCCCGAAGCCGCTGGCCGACGACTGCGCCTTCTTCCTGCACCTGCTGCGTCGCTACGACACCGCACTGCGCTGGTGGACGGTGACCGCCAACCGCGATGCAGCCACCACCAAGGCCCTGCTGTTCAATCCGAAGCTGCTGCCGGGCTTCAACGACAGCGGCGCGCACCTGACCAACATGGCCTTCTACGACGGCAACCTGCGCACGCTGAAGTTCGCGCAGGAAGATGGGCTGTCGAAGGTGGCGTACGCGGTGCACCGCCTGACCCAGGAGCCGGCGGACTTCTTCGGCCTCGACACCGGCGTGCTGCGCCTGGGGGCGCAGGCCGACCTGATCGTGATCGACCCCGCGGCGCTGCAGGCTTACGACAGCGAGGGCGGGGTGCAGCACCTGTGGCGCGAGCTGTTCGAGGCGCAGCAGCTGGTCAACCGCTCCGACGGCGTGGTCAGCCACGTCATGATCGCTGGCCGCATGGCCTGGCGCGACGGAGCCTACACTGAGAACTTCGGTCGCGAGCGCATGGGCCGCGTGCTGCTGCACCGCGAGCACGAGGCCAGGCTGCAGCCGCAGCGGCTGGCGGCGTAGCAGGGCAGACGAACGGCTCAAGTTCCTGTGGAGTCAGCCGATGACCGGCTGAGCCCAACTGCATGGAGCCTGGCCCGTGTCCCTCGAAGACCGTTTCTACCGCAGCATCGTCGATGCGCTGACCCACGACCGACTGGTCCTGCCGAGCCTGCCCGAGGTGGCACTGCGCATCGGCGAGATGAGCCGCAGCGAGAACGTGTCGATTCCGAGCATGGCGGCCGAGATCAGCAAGGACGCGGCCATGGCCGTGCGCCTGCTGCGCGTCGCCAACAGTGCCTTCGGCGCCACCGGCCGGCGTGCCGAGAACCTGACCCAGGCCATCACCCGCCTGGGCCTGCAGATGACGCGCCTGCTGGTGACCGGCCTGGCCGTCGAACACCTGTTCCTGTCGCGTTCGCCGCTGCTGCAGCTGCGCCTGCGCCTGGCCTGGAGCCGCAGTGTCGAGGTGGCCTCGCTGGCACAGGTGCTGGCGCGGCACTGCACGGTGCTCAAACCCGAGATCGCGATGCTGGCCGGCCTGGTGCACGAGATCGGCGTGCTGCCGATCGTGCGCCTGGCGGAGCAGCAGCCCGAACTGGCCGACAACCCGGCGTTGCTCGATCCGGTGATCCGTCGGCTCAAGGCCAAGGTAGGACGCCTGGTGCTGCAGGCCTGGCACTTCCCCGAGGCCCTGCTGGACGTGCCGTACTGCGCCGACGACATCTATCGCAAGCATGAGGGGCCGGCC
>DATILC010000006.1:0-2364 GCA_035476855.1 Solimonas sp.
AACTGGTAGCGGCCCAGGTAGTTGTCCCACTTGGCCTCGCGGTCGAAGTGCCCGGTGTCCCAGTAGCGCGGCGCCTGCACCGAGTTCAGCAACGCACGGTAGTGCAGCACCGGCAGGTCGAAGCCACCGCCGTTCCAGGACACGATGATGGGGCGGTATTTCTCGATGCCGTCGAAGAAGCGCCGCACCAGTTCGGCCTCGTCGCTGGATTCCTCTCCGAGCGACCAGCAGCGGAAGGTCTCGCCCTGGCGCAGCGCCACCGAGATCGCGACGATGCGCTGCAGGTGCGCGGGCTGGAAGTCGTTGCCCTTGGTCGCCAGTCGCAGCGTGCGCATGGCGGTGGCGACCTCGCCGTCGTTCATGCCCTCTAGCCCGAGGATGCGCCGCCCGCCAACGAGGTCGGGCACGGTCTCGATGTCGAAGACCAGGACTGGAGCGGCCATCAGGCCGGAAACACGCCGGTGGAGATGTAGCGGTCGCCGCGATCGCAGACGATGCTGACGATCACCGCGTTCTCGACCTCGCGGCACAGCTGCAGCGCCGCCCACAGCGCGCCGCCGCTGCTCGGGCCGCAGAACAGGCCCTCGCGACGACCCGCTTCGCGCATGGTGTCCTCGGCGGACTGCGAGCTGACCTCGATCACGCGGTCGACACGCCTGCTGTCGAAGATGGTCGGCAGGTAGGCCTCCGGCCACTTGCGGATGCCGGGGATCGAGCTTTCGCCGTCCGGCTGCACGCCCACCACCTGGATCGCCGGGTTCTGTTCCTTGAGGTAGCGCGAGCAGCCCATGATCGTGCCGGTGGTACCCATTGACGACACGAAATGGGTGATGCGCCCTTCGGTCGCGCGCCAGATTTCCGGGGCAGTGCCCTCGTAGTGGGCGCGCGGGTTGTCCGGGTTGCCGAACTGGTCCAGCACCCTGCCCCTGCCTTCCGCCTGCATCTGCAGCGCGAGGTCACGGGCGCCTTCCATGCCCTGCTCCCTGCTCACCAGGATCAGTTCGGCACCGAAGGCCTTCATCACCGCGCGGCGCTCCACCGACAGGTGCTCCGGCATGATCAGCACCATGTGGTAACCCTTGACCGCCGCCGCCATCGCCAGCGCGATGCCGGTGTTGCCCGAGGTGGCCTCGACCAGGGTATCGCCGGGCTTGATCTCGCCGCGCTCCTCGGCGCGCGCGATCATCGAATAGGCCGGCCGGTCCTTGACCGAGCCCGCCGGGTTGTTGCCCTCCAGCTTGACCAGCAGGGTATTGTTGCCAATGCCGGGCATGCGCCTGAGCTGGGCCAGCGGGGTATTGCCGATAAACTCGGCGAGCGAAGGGAGTTTCATGCGGCATATTCTAACCGTCGGGACGGCACCATGAGCCTGGGGACGCTGTGGCAGCAGCGCGTCCACGGCTGGCCCTGGCTGCTACTCCCCGGCGGCCTGACCTGGGGTGCCGGCCTGCTGCTGATCCGCGAATCGCGCACAGCCATGGTCCTGTGGCTGCTGGTCGGCGCACTGGGTCTGGTCTTGACGGTGATCGCCATGCGCCGGATCGGGCGCAGCCAGCTGCGCCAGGCCGAGGTGTTGCGCCAGCTGGCCGCGGGCCGGGTCGAAAGCCGCGCCACCGGCGATTTCAGCGGCATCAGCGGCGAACTCGACCTGCAGATCAACCAGGCTGCCCGTCTGCTGGCCCAGTACCGCGACCAGGTCGACCAGCAGATCGGCCAGGCCACCACCCGCCTGCGCCTGGACCTGCAGCGCAGCCAGGAAAAGGGCGAAGTGCTGCGCCGCACCCTGGCCGACACCCAGGACGCCGCGCGTGGCCAGTCGGAACTGTTCTCCAACCTCTCGCACGAGCTGCGCACGCCGCTGACCGCGATCCTTGGTTACGCCGACCTGCTGCGCCGCTCCGGCCTCAACGAGGAGCAGCGCCAGCAGCTCAATACGCTGGACAAGTCGGCGCGGGCGCTGCTGTCGATGATCAACGACCTGCTCGACTGGAGCCGCATCGAGGCCGGCCACCTGCGCCTCAACGAGGAAAATTTCGACCTGCAGGATTCGGTCGAGGACACCACCGCCCTGCTGTCGCCGCTGGCCTACGACAAGGTGCTGGAGCTGGTGCAGATCGTCTACCACGACGTGCCGCTGAAGCTGATCGGCGACGGCCCGCGTCTGCGCCAAATCCTAACCAACCTGATCTCCAACGCGATCAAGTTCACCGAGAACGGCGAGGTGGTGCTACGGGTGATGCGCGAGAAGGAAGACGGCCCGCGCGTCTGGCTGCGCTTCGCCATCCAGGATACCGGCCTCGGCATCGCGCCGGAGCAGCAGCAGCGCCTGTTCCAGGCCTTCCACCAGGTCGGCCGCAGCCAGCG
>DATILC010000007.1:0-3479 GCA_035476855.1 Solimonas sp.
GGAAGCGCTGATCGAGGCCAGCGCGCCGCAGCCCGGCTTCCTGCACGAACTCTGCCTGCGCTGGGAGGACGCCGCCTGGCAGGCGACGCGCGCCGGCGTGCGCGTCTGCCGCCTGCGCATCGGCCTGGTGCTGGGCCGCGACGGCGGCGTGCTGGCGCCGATGGCGCTGGGCACACGGCTGGCCGGCGGCACGGTGCTGGGCGACGGTCGGCAGTGGATGGCCTGGATCCATCTGCAGGACCTGCTGCGCCTGATCCAGCGTGCGATCGACGACGAGGACCTGCATGGCGCGGTCAACGCCGTCGCGCCGCAGCCGCTGCGCCAGCGCGAGTTCGCCGCGGCGCTGGCGCGGGTGCTGCACCGCCCCTGCCCCTGGCGGGTGCCGGCGCCGATGCTGCGCGCGATGACCGGCGAGATGGCGCGGCTGTTCCTCGACAGCCAGCGCGTGCTGCCGCAGCGCGCGCTGGCAGCGGGGTTCCGTTTCGAATTTGCGGATGCCGAGGCCGCGCTGACGCAGCTGCTCGGGGGCACATCGGCCCCGGCGGTCGCCAGGACCGTCTACATGGAAGAACATCGTCCGCCCGTGGCCGGCGTCGGCACACAGGCCGTCGAGTTCATCGCGATCGACCGCCTGCCTCAGGGCCTGCCAGCCTGGGGCCTGGAACCGGTGCAATTGCAGCGCCGCCTGTTCGTCGAAACCACCGACGGCCGCCTGCTCAGCGGCGTCGATGCCTGGCTCGCGCTGTGGCAGGCCCTGCCGCCACGGCGCTGGCGGGCGCGCCTGCTGCGACTACCGCTGCTGCGTGCCGGCGCGGTGCTGGCCTACGAGTTGCTGCGGCCGCGCGGCCGGCGGCGGCGTGGGACTGCCGCCGCCTTGCACGCTTAGCCGCCAGTCCCGGTGCGCAGGTCGCCGCGCTCGGTGCGCAGCTTGCGCGTCTGCGTCGGCGCACCGGTGACCAGGCGGTCGCCGATGTGGCGGGTGAAGTACTTCCAACTCCATTGCACGAACACGCGCAGCCGCTGCGCGCCATCGACCAGCGCCGCGATGTGGACGAAGGCCCAGGTCAGCCAGGCGAACCAGCCGGTGACCTTCATGAAATTGAGGTCGCCGACCGCCTTGTTCATGCCGATCACCGCCATGGTGCCGCGATCGGCGTACTTGAACGGCTTCGGCGTCTTGCCGCCGGTGAGGCGCGCGTGCAGCAGGTCGGCGACGTAGCGGCCTTCCTGCATCGCCGCCGGCGCCAGGCCCGGCACTTCGCGGCCGGTGCTGTCGGTAAGGCGGCCGAGATCGCCGACCACGAAGATTTCCGGATGGCCCGGCAGCGTGCAGTCCGGCTCGACCTGGACTCGGCCACCACGGTCCAGCGAGGCGCCGACGCGCTGGGCGAGGATCTCGCCGAACAACGAGGCACGCACGCCGGCGGCCCAGAGGATGGTCTGGGTCCGGATCGTCTCGCGGACCTCGCCCTTCTTCGTCTTGACGTAGTCGGCGCCGATGTCCTCGACCATGGTCTCGGTGATGACGGTGACGCCGAGTTGCTCCAGGTGTCCGCGCGCAGCCTTGCGCAGCGATTCCTCGAACACCGGCAGCACGTCCCTGGCCCCCTCGATCAGCAGCACGCGCGCCTCGCGCGGGTCGAAGCCGCGGAAGTCGCGCTTCATGGTCTTGTGTGCCAGCTCGCCGATGGCGCCGGCCAGCTCGACGCCGGTGGGGCCGGCACCGACCACGACGAAGGTCAGCAGCTCGCGGCGCAGGGCCTCGTCATCCGTCAGCTCAGCGCGCTCGAAGGCCGAGAAGATCTTGCGGCGCATCTCCAGCGCATGCTCCAGGGTCTTGAGGCCCGGCGCAAACTCGCGCCACTCCTCGCGGCCGAAGTAGTGGTGCTTGACGCCGGTGGCGACGATCAGGGTGTCGTAGCGCAGCTCGCCGAACTCGTGCTTGAGCAGCTTCGCCTGCGGATCGACGTCGAAGGCGGTCGTCGCCAGGCAGCGCACGTTGGCGTGCTTGCGCAGCACCACGCGCTGCGGGATGGCGATGTCGCCGGTCGACAGCGAGCCGGTGGCGACCTGGTAGAGCAGCGGCTGGAACAGCTGGAAGTTGCGCTTGTCGAGCAGGGTCACGGCGTAGCCGCGCTGGCCGAGGCGCTTGGCGGCATGCAGGCCGGCGAAACCGCCGCCGACGATGACGACCTGGTGTTTTTCGGGGGCAAAGGACATCGGAGAAGAGACTCTAGGAATAATGTTGCACTGCGGAAAAAGATACCACAGGGCCCTCAGTCGACGGCAGTCAGGGCCTTGAAGGGTGCAGCCAAGGCCTTGTTCCTGGGGTACTTCGCGTGCAGCCAGCGTTCCTGGAAGACATGCCGGGCGACCGACGACACGTCGTGGATGTACCAGGCGTTCATCGAGGCGCCGACCGCCGCGCCCAGCACCGGCACGATACCCATGACCTTGCGCCGGCCCAACTGCAGGCCGATGCGGCTGGCCAGGGTCTGCAGGCTGAAGGCCGCCGCCTCCTTGGCCATCTCGCGCTCGGCGACGCGCTCGATGCCGTCTCGCCAGGCCTCGTCGAGCAGGTCGCCGCGGCTGCGCAGGGCCGCCAGCGCCGCCGTCTTCTCGTCGCGCGAGTTGGCCGAGGCCAGCGCGAAGATGCCGATCGCCATCGACTTGTGGGCGACGTCGAGGCCGGGCTCGCCGTAGCACATCGCGGTGCGCTGGATGCTGCGCAGCGCCAGCGCCAGCAGCGCCGGCACGTCGACCACCATGCCGGCGGCACCGACGATGCCGAACACCGCGCCGCCGGCGCCGGCCAGCGCCATGGTGCGGCGCTCGACCTTCTTCGCCAGCGCGTCGCAGACCTCCAGCGGCAGGCCGCGCAGCTCCTCCAGCTGGTCGACGCCGGCGGTCTTGAGCAGGGCCTCGCGGCCGGAGTAGCGGAAGGCGATGTCGTTGAGCCCGTGCAGCGAGGCGCGCAGCGCCGACACCGGCACCACCGCGCCGACCACCTTGGCGGCATTGCTGCCCGGCTTGGCCAGCAGGCGCGTGCCCCAGCCCGGCGATTCCAGTTCCCAGCGGCGCAGTTGTTCGAGTTGCAGCTGCTCGTATTCGGTCATGGTCGTCCTGCCGGTTGACGTCCCTCCAGTCTGCCAACATTCTGGGCGCATGTGCCTGATCGCCCTCGCCTGGCAGACCCACCCCGCCTACCCGCTGGTACTCGCCGCCAACCGCGACGAGTTCCACCACCGCCCGACCGCGCCCGCCGCCTTCTGGGCCGACGCCCCGATGGTCTACGGCGGCCGCGACCTGTCGCAGCACGGCTCCTGGCTGGCGCTGTCGCGCGGCGGCCGCGTCGCCGCGGTGACCAATGTGCGGCGCATGATCCCGCCCAACCCGCATGCGCCCTCGCGCGGCGTGCTGGTATCGGACTTCGTCGGCGGCAGCATGAGCGCCCAGGACTATGCCGATCACCTGACCGG
>DATILC010000008.1:0-6884 GCA_035476855.1 Solimonas sp.
GTGCACGCCGTTCCGACAGCTTCTGGTTGTACTCGTCCGAACCCTTGGCATCGGTGTGGCCGTCGATCTCGACCTTGATGTCAGGCCGCGCCAGCAGCGCGTCCGCCACCATGTCGAGCAGGGTCTTGGCGTTGACCGTCAGCGTCGACTTGTCGAACTCGAAGTTGACGCCACGCAGGATGATGATGTCGCCTGCCTTGCAGCCGTCCATGGTCATCGGCTGTCCTGGAGACGGCATCTCGCAGCGCGCCGGCGGTGGTGCCGGCGGCTCGACTGGCTCCACCACCTGCACCGGCTCCACCACCTCGGCCGGCGCGGCGTAGCTGCCGATCGGGATGCGCAGGCCGAGGTTGAACTGGGTCTCGCGATAGTCGCCGTCGTCGCTGTGGTACAGCGCCTCCAGGCGCAGGCCCCAGCCGGCCTCACTGCCGAAGTGGTAGCCGAGACCGGCGTTGAGCAGGGTGCTGTCGCCCGCCATGGCATCGCCATGCAGGTACAGCCCGCGCCCTTCCGGCGACAGGAACCAGCTGGCGCCAGCGCCGATCGCCTTGATCTCGACGTCCTCCGGCTCGGCGCAGGGCAGCAGGCCGCAGAGCAGTCCGCCGATGGCGTTGCGATCCGGCGAGTCGGCCTCGTATTCGAGATAGCTGCCGCGCAGCTCCAGTTCGAACTGCGGCGACAGGCGCTTGCCGAAGGCCAGCGTCGCGCCGAGGCCGTCGTCGGTGTCGCGATCGCCGTCGGCCAGCACATAGCTGCCCATGGGCAGGAAGTAGAAGCGGTCGTCGTAGTCTTCGGCGCGTGCGCCGGCGCTGAACATCGCGGCGGCCAGCAGCGGGATCAGCAGCGGCACGGGCCTTGTGGTCGGGCGGGGGTGATGGTGGTGCATGGTTTTCCCTTGTATGTGTAGTGGGGACGCCCTTCAGGGGAGCGGCGCGCGCAACTTCGCCGTGCGCCGCCGGTCGATGGCGGTGCGCAGTGCAAGCAGGCAGGAGGACAGGTGGATCAGCAGCGCAATGCACAGCGCGCCGATGGCGATGGCTTCGATCGCCGTACCGATGAAGGGGAACAGGACAGGCTCTGACATGGCGACTCCTGGCGAAGGCTCGGAAGGTCGCGGACATCGTCGGCCGCTGGTACAGCGCGTGGGCAGCATTGCCCGCCATCAAATGAGCAAACCGTATGCCAGAAATCCCGGATGGCGGGCCTACCGCAGGCCGTCCCGGCTGCACCGTTCGGGCGCATGCCCTATTGACGGCCCTGGGGCCGCGCGCAAGGCTGGCGCAGGTTCCACTGCCCACGTCGCATGTCGCACCGACTCCAGCTCATTTCCGCCGCCTGCCTGCTGGCGCTGTCGGCCCCGGCCGCCGCCGCCGGTCTCGATACCCTGTTCGCCAGCTACGCGCCCTTTGCCGCAGCCAACCCCCGCGATGCTGCAGGGCAGTCCTGCATTGCCTGGGAATACCTCGGGCCGCGGCTGGTGAAGGCGGCGGAGCCACATTGCGCGATGCGCGGCGAAGCCGGTGCCTGCCGTGACGTCGCCTACGAGGGCCGTTTCTCCAATGTCTGCCCGGTCTCCATGGAAGTGACCTGGAAGTGGCAGGACCACCACGACTCGGCTTCGCTGTGGACGCTGGCGCCGGGTGAGTCGCGACTGGTGGCCTGTCTCAAGTCGCAGGACACCTGCAATGGCGAGCTGCAGTACAGCTGGGCGGCCCGCTAGCGTTCGGGCGGGTAACGTGCAGCGCGCAACCTGTTTTGCTTCGCGAATTCTCGCGGCGTGGCTAAGGTGTCTTGCTAGATTGCAGCAACCCGGCCTCGCTGGCCTTCATGACTAGGAAGTTCAGGAACGCCGAACACGCAACCAACATGTAGTGCGCTTCCGCCAGCCCGACGGGCTTGCTGTCGTCCAATAGAGCGTGCCGAATACCGGCCGCGTCGCTGGTGTAAGCGTAGAGCTTCACGAAGCCGGCACGCATGGCCTGATGGAGATCTAGACGCTTGCCGAGTTCCTCCAGTGGGTCCGCCAGCCCTTTCTTGTCGATCCCTAGGGTTTTGGCGAAGGACTCAATGGCGCTGATCGATTCTTTGACTGAGTTTCTGTAGTCCGGATCTGGGCGCTTCCCCAACAGGATTGCCGCCTGATGTATGTGCTCCCGTGCCGCTGCAACACCGTCCTTGGCAGTCAGGGCTTGCTGTACGGCCGCCAGTTCGACCTCGTCGGTAATGGGCACAAGGGTGTCACCCACGAACCGGAAACCGGCGTGCTCCCGTTCCAGCAGCCAGTTGAGGCCGCCCACAAACTTTTTTGTCGATGGGGCGGGGTCGAAGGCCTGTAGGTGCCGAACGACGAACTCGACGAATTCGTAAGCTCGGTTCCACGGCAGTTTGGAGAAGCGATTCTGCAGCCATTTCGCTGCCAGCCAGTCCTCGCTTGGCACCGTCTCCACCTCAATGCGGAAAAAGTAGATCGCTAAAGCATTGGATGAACTCACCCAGCGTGGTCCAAGCGTGTCCCTAAGATAGTTCCAGAGAGATGCACGCAGCTCGCTGGTCATGCCGTCGAGTTGCAGTGCGGGCGGAGGGACGAGGCCTATACGCTGAGAGAAGGGGACTGGGTGGTCTGACATTGAAATCCTACTGCGATGGCGCAATTAGGTCAGGGCCTTCGTTCCCCGGCCGGTTGGGGGCAGGACGGCATTCTCGCGCAGTATGTCGGAAACTTAACTTGGTTCGGCAGGCTCGCGAAACCGACACTGGTTTCTACTTTCCGCAGAGAGCGGGATGGCTCGGCGCCTTGCGCCTCGGCCCTTCGGGCTGCGCCGCTTTGCGGCGCACGCCACCGCGCCAGGGGCGCGGTGGTCGAACCCATTCATGGCTTGTATCGCGGGTTCGAATCCTCCGGTTTTCTGCACCGTGCAACGCAAAAAGGGCCCCGTTGGGGCCCTTTTTGCGTTGCTTGGCGGAGAGAGCGGGATTCGAACCCGCGATACGGCTTGCGACGTATACACGCTTTCCAGGCGTGCTCCTTCAACCGCTCGGACATCTCTCCAGGTTGATGGATCCGCCGCGGCCGGGCCGCGACGGGCGCGCATTATACCTGTTACGACTGCGGTTGCTTGGCCGCTTCGACAGGCTTGTCCGCCGGCTTGTCGGCCGGGGTTTCGGCCATGCGCGGCGGGGTCTGCAGGCATTCGCCTTCCGCCAGGGCGACAGTCTTGGCCGGGGCGGGGGGGATGCGCAGGGCCGCGGCGGATTCGGGCAGCTTGAGGCCCTCGACGGTCGCCGGCGGCGGCAGCGACTGGGCGCCCTGGTACTCGGTGTCGCGCTGGCAGGGGCTGCGCGAGGCGCAGCCGGCGACGACGAGGACGGCAGCCAGCAGGCTCAGGTGACGGATCATGCGAGGGCTCCGGCGGCGCGCAGGGCGCTGCGGACCACCTCTTCGTTCTGGTTGGACAACGGGACCAGCGGCAGGCGCAGGCCTTCGGCGGAGCGGCCCATCTGCTGCAGGGCCCACTTGACCGGGATAGGGTTGGGTTCGACGAACAGGTCGCGGTGCAGCGGTTCCAGCGAGGCGTCGATCCGGGCGGCGGTGGCGGCATCGCCGGCCAGGGCGGCGGCACACATGCGGTGCATCGCGCCCGGGGCGACGTTTGCGGTCACCGAGATGTCGCCGGCGCAGCCCAGCAGGATCGATTCGCGCGCGGTGGCGTCGTCGCCGGAGTAGAGCGCGAACTCCTTCGGCACCACGGCCAGCAGTTCGCGGATGCGCGACAGTTCGCCCTTGGCTTCCTTCAGGCCGACGATGCCCGGGATCTGCGCCAGCCGCGCCACGGTGGCGGGCAGCATGTCGACGCCGGTGCGGCCGGGGACGTTGTACAGGATGATCGGCAGCTGCACGGCCTCGGCGATCGCCTTGTAGTGGCGGTACAGGCCTTCCTGCGGCGGCTTGTTGTAGTAGGGGGTGACCAGCAGGGCGGCGTCGGCACCGGCGGCCTTGGCGGCGGCGGTCAGCTCGATCGCTTCCTTGGTGGCGTTGGCGCCCGTGCCGGCGATCACCGGCACGCGCTTGTGGCTGAGCCGGACGACGCGGCGGATCACCTCGATGTGCTCGTCCACTTCCAGCGTGGCCGATTCGCCGGTGGTGCCGACCGCGACGATGGCGTCGGTACCCTCGGCGATATGCCACTCGACCAGGGCGTCGAGGCTGGTCCAGTCGATGGCGCCATCGGGAAGCATGGGCGTGACGATGGCAACGATGCTGCCCTTGATCATGCGGGGGTTCTGCTTGAAAAAAGAGGGCGGATTATAGCCAGACGCGGCTGCCCGGTGGGGTGGCCGGACTTGCGGCGCGGGGCCGGGGCATTAAACTCTGCGACCTGTGTAGCGGTGTTTCCATGATTCCCCCAAACGACAATCTCCTTACTATCTCTGTCATCGGCAAGCCCAAGGGCAATGTGCCGCTGGAGCTGTTCAAGGCCATTCGCGAGCGTGGCGGCGAGGTCGAGGACTGCCGCATCGCCCAGATCGGCGACCGTCTCAGCGCCAACCTGCTGGTGTCGGGCAACTGGAGCACCCTCGGGCGCCTGGAAACCGCGCTGCCGGGGATTGCCGAGAAACTCGAACTGCAGGTCCGCTTTGAACGCTGCGAACCGCGTCCGTTCAATCCGGATTTCCGCCCCTATGCCGCCGAGGTGATCGCCCCGCAGGAACCCAACCTGCTGGTCAATATCCTCGAGTTCTTCCAGCACCAGGATGTACTGGTGATGGAGATTTCGACGCAGAAGTACTCGTCGACCTATACCGGCGCCGAGATGGTCAGCGTGCAGATGGTGCTGCATGTGCCCGTCAGCCAACACCCGCAGGCGCTGCGCGAGTCCTTCATGGACCTCTGCGACGACCTCAACGCCGACGGCATGCTCGACCCGATCAAGACCTGAGGTGCATATGGTATTCAGCGTGGGCGACATGGTTCCCGACCTGACGCTGCCGGCCACCGGCGGCAAGGACATTGCGCTGCGCGGCTACAAGGGCAAGGCGCTGGTGGTGTACTTCTACCCCAAGGACAACACCCCGGGCTGCACCCAGGAAGGCCAGGATTTCCGCGACCTGCATGCGCAGTTCCTCGAGGCCGGCGCCGAGATCGTCGGCATCTCCAAGGACAGCGTGCGTTCGCACGAGAACTTCGCGGCCAAGTTCGCCTTCCCGTTCCCGTTGCTGTCGGACGCGGACGAGGAGGCCTGCCAGGCCTTCGACGTGATCCGCGAGAAGAGCATGTACGGCAAGACCTACATGGGCGTGGACCGCAGCACTTTCCTGTTCGATGCCAAGGGCAAGCTGCTGTGCGAGTGGCGCAGCGTGAAGGTCAAGGGCCATGCCGCCGAGGTGCTGGCGGCGTTGCAGGACTGAGTACGCGCCGCGCTTTCGTCTCCGGTTTTTTTGGGCTAGATTGGCTGCAGGTGCGTCGGACCCGGTCAGGGGTCCGGTGGGTTTATAAACCGTATAACGGTAAATACTTATTTCTATAAATCATCACATCGCTCGATGTGAGCAGCCTTCCGGCCCGAGAGGCTGTCTGTCGTTGAAATCCTGTCACTCCCTCGCCGGCGCCTTGCTGCGCCCGGCCCCCTGCTGTCCTCGCAACGGACCGAGATGATCAAGCGCAAGATTTTCGTACTCGACACCAACGTGCTGATGCACGATCCGACCAGCCTGTTCCGCTTCGAGGAACACGACCTGTTCATACCGATGGTGGTGCTGGAGGAACTCGACGGACTCAAGAAGGGCACCACCGAAACCGCCCGCAGCGCACGCCAGGTCAGCCGCATGTTCGACGACCTGGTCGCCGGCAAGAACCATGCGCAGATCGAGAAGGGCATCGCGGTGCCCAGTGCGCTGTCGAAGAAGAACGGCCAGAACGGCGGGCGGCACAACCAGCCGGCCTCCGGCAAGCTGTTCTTCCAGACCAAGCCGACGGATGCCTCGCTGCCGGGCATCCTGCCGGGCAACAAGCCCGACAACAGCATCCTGCTCAGCGCGCTGGCGCTGCAGAACCAGAATACGGCGCGCCCGGTCACGCTGGTGTCCAAGGACATCAACCTGCGCATCAAGGCGGCGATCGTCGGTGTCCACACCGAGGATTACCACAATGACCAGGTCCTCGATGACACCGATCTGCTCTACAGCGGCTACGTCGAGCTGCCGGCCGATTTCTGGGCCACCCACGGCGACAAGATGGAGAGCTGGCAGGACAGCGTCGGCCGCGCCTGCTACCGCATCAAGGGGCCGCTGGTCACCAAGTGGCACGCCAACCAGTTCCTGTTCCTCAACGGCGACGACACCCAGAAGGGCGTCGAGCTGATGGTGCAGAAGGTCGAGGGCAACACTGCCGAGCTGCGCGTGGTGCGCGACTACCGCGGCGGCAAGTCCAGCGTCTGGGGCATCCACGCCAAGAACCGCGAGCAGAACTTCGCGCTCAACCTGCTGCTGGACCCGGACATCGACTTCGTCACCGTGCTCGGCACCGCCGGCACCGGCAAGACCCTGCTGACCCTGGCCGCCGGCCTGGCGCAGGTGCTGGACGAGCCGCGCTACCGCGAGATCATCATGACCCGCGTCACCGTGCCGCTGGGCGAGGACATCGGCTTCCTGCCGGGTACCGAGGAAGAAAAGATGACGCCCTGGATGGGCGCCATCATGGACAACCTCGAGGTGCTGACCCAGAACGGCAATGCCGGCGACTGGGAGCGGGCGGCGACCAATGACCTGCTGAGCAAGCGCATCAAGATCCGCTCGCTCAACTTCATGCGCGGCCGCACCTTCCTCAACCGCCTGGTGATCATCGACGAGGCGCAGAACCTCACCGCCAAGCAGATGAAGACGCTGAT
>DATILC010000009.1:0-5206 GCA_035476855.1 Solimonas sp.
TGGAAACGATGTGCCAGTAGTGCGAATAGCTGCGTGCCGCCGGCTCGCGCAGCAGCCAGATCAGCTTCATCTGCGGATAGGTCGCCGCCATGCGCTCCGCCACGCCCGGATAGACGTGGTAGGTGGCGCTCTTCTCGCCGACGCAGGGCTTGTCCGCGTACTGAGCGAACTGCGCCTCATACCACTGGCGTCCGCGCGCGAACTTGGCTGCGTTGGAGAAGAAATGCACTTCGCCCGCGGGGATGCCGATGCCTGGCACCTGCGACAGGTAGTGCCGCAGCGTGGAGGTTCCGCACTTCATGCCGCCCACCACGACGAAGGCGGGAGCCCGGCCGCCGCCGGGAGTCGCAGCAAGGGTACTGCCTGTGTCGCTCATGGATTCTTCCGAGATCTGGGGGCCGCCGCTGACGCCGGCCTCAGCCGGCAGACCCGAATGCCGCCCAGGTCACGGGCGTGCCGATCTCGACATCCACGCCCACGCGCATGCCGATGACCCGCTCCAGCTGACCCGGCGGCAGGCCGCCGCCCGGGCGGATCGCACGGACGTGCTGGGGCTCGATCACCTGCCCGGCCTTCAGCGCGGCCACGAAGTACAGCGTGCGGCGGAACACACGCGAACGCTGCTCGGCCTCGGTGAGGCCATAGTGGATGCGGCCGACCGCCTGCGCGGCGCGCTCGGTCTCGACCATCAGCAGCTTCAGCTCGGCCGGGTCCAGCGAAAAGGCCGAGTCCACGCCGCCATCGTCGCGCGACAGGGTGAAGTGTTTTTCGATCACCGTCGCGCCCAGCGCCGTCGCCGCAACCGCAGCGCCGATACCCAGCGTGTGATCGGAGAGGCCGATCTCGCAGCCGAACAGCGCGGCCATGTGGGGGATCGTCACGAGGTTCGAGTCGGCGGGATTGGCCGGGTAGTTGCTCGTGCACTTGAGCAGGATCAGGTCGCGGCAGCCGCCTTCGCGGGCGGCTTCGACCGCCTGCTGGATTTCGGCCACGGTGGCCATGCCGGTCGAGATGATCACCGGCTTGCCGGTGGCGGCGACGCGGCGGATCAAGGGCAGGTCAGTGTTCTCGAACGAGGCCACCTTGTAGGCCGGCACATTCAGCGATTCGAGGAAATCGACCGCGCTGGCATCGAACGGCGTGCTGAACGAGATCAGGCCCTTCTGGCGTGCGCGCTCGAAGATCGGCGCGTGCCAGTCCCAGGGCGTGTGCGCCTCCTGGTAGAGGTCGTGCAGGGTGCGGCCATGCCAGAGGCTCTTGGGATCGGAGATGTAGAAGTCGCCATGGCGCAGGTTCAGCGTCATGGTATCGGCGGTGTAAGTCTGCAGCTTGATCGCGTGGGCGCCCGCCTCGGCGGCGGCATCCACGATGGCCAAGGCGCGATCGAGCGAGCCATTGTGGTTGCCCGACATCTCCGCGATCACGAACGGGGCATGACCGCGACCGATTTCCCGATTTCCAATTTTCATGTCCAGTCTCTAACTAAGGTGCTGCAGGTAGAAGCTTCGTTCCAGCGAATAGCCGGCCTTGACGAAGGCACCGGCGGAAGCAAGGTTGTCGGCGCGCACTTCGGCATGGATCACCCGGACGCCGGCCAGATTGCGCCGCGCCCACTCGGTACCCGCGGCGATCAGCTCGGAACCCAGTCCCTGGCCATGCCGGCCCGGCACCAGGTAGATCGAAATCACCGCCGCATCGCCATCACGGTCGAAGCGCAGGACCCCAACGGCGCCGCGCGCATCTTCGCCGATCAGCAGGTGCCGCTGCGACGACTGCAGCACCGTGGCAAACCATTTTTCGTGACCTTCCCAGGGGATCGGCTGCCCGTCACCGGAGTGACGGCGGGTGTCCTCGTGATTGCGCCATTCCCAGATGTTGCGGGAATCGGCCGGGGTGGCCGTGCGCAGCACGATCCCCCGCCCCGCCATCGCGGCAACGATGCGGGAAGTACCCAGTCCGTCGGCAAGGGCACGCGCCGAATCGGCCATGTGCGCCAGCCAGTCGGGTGCAGCTGCCAGTTGGCGCAGGCCGGCCGCGAGCGTGTCGGCGTCGACCTGCTCGGAGGGCCCCGCATACCAGGCAGCACCGCGGCGTGCCATCAGGCGGCAACCTTCGACCTGGTTGTCGGCGACGCTGATCAGCAGGCTCGGCAGGCCCGCGACGCAGCGCTCGATCTGGGTGACGCCCCCCGCACCGATGGCAAGGTCCGCGGCCACCATCAGTTCGCCCATGTCGCGCGCCGGGTAGTGACAGCTGACCCTGGCATCCGCGGCCGCCAGGGCCTGCAGCGATGCCGCGTGGGGATTGGCGGCGCCGATGACCAGGTCGATCGCCAGCGTGGAATCTTCAATCTGCCGGAACGCCTGCAGCGCCTTGGCCGATTCATTGCCCGGATCGGCGCCGCCCATGAACAGGAGAATCCTGTGCAGGCTGCCGTCGTGCTGCGGACGCGCCGCGCGCGCCGATGCGAATTCGGGACGCAGCAGGGCGTATCGCGGCCCCATCAGTTTCACGCAGGCCGGCGGCAACAGGCCTTCGTAGCGGCCAGCCTCCAGCCCGCCCAGGTTGTGGTCCAGCAGCAGGTCGCAGTCATGCGGTCGGTCGGCCAGGTCATCGATGACCATGATCTGCCGCGCATGCGCACGCAGGGCCCGCTCCCAGCGCGCGTCCAGCGCGTAGTGATCGACGATCAGCCAGTCGACAGGCGCCTCGGCAATGGCCGCGACGGTCTGCTCTGCATCGAGCTGCCAGGAGGTGCCGAGCCATGCGGCATGGGCGGGGAGCGCCGCATCCGCGCCCCATCCGGCGCCGTCCGCGGGGGGCAGCAAACGCAGCTGCAGGCCCCGCTCCTCCACCAGCCGCGACAGGTGCCCGGGCAAGGGGCGGCAGACCACACAGACCGCATGCCCCTGGTCCTGCAGTGCCGTGGCCAGGGTCAGGCAGCGCATCAGGTGCCCGCTGCCGATGCCCATCGACGAATCCACGCGAATGACGATGCGCGCCATGGGTCAGCCGTGCTGCTTCAGCGCCCGCCACATCCACTCGGCGCGTTCCCAGTCTTCGAGCGTGTCGATGTCCTGCACGCGGTGCCGCGGCAGCACGATCGCCGCGCTGCCCGGAGCAAAGATCGGACGGCGGCCGAGAAACGCCGAGGCACGGCCCCAGTAGAACTGGCCGGCATCGTGGAAGGCCTCGGTCAGGTCCTGCGAACGGGTCATGGCATGCTCCGGATAGAACATCCCGGGATGCCCGTCGGCGTCCAGCTTCAGGGCGCGCTGGATCGGGTACGGAAAGGAAGTCACAGAGAAAGCGTAGTCGTCGGACGACGACTGCAGGCGCTCAAGGCCTCGACGCAGGTCGGCAGCGTCGACGAAAGGTGCGGTGGCATAGATGCAGCAGGCCAGATCCGCCTCGCTGCATCCGACTTCCTGCAGCGCATGGACCATCACGTCCATCGTCGTCGCGTAGTCGTCGGCCAGCGCCGCCGGCCGCAGAAACGGCACCTCGGCGCCATGGCGGCGTGCGACCCCGGCGATCTCCTCGTCGTCGGTGGACACGATCACGCGATCGAAGCAGCCGCTGGCTGCAGCGGCGGCAATCGAGTGCGCGATCATCGGCAACCCGCAGAACTCGCGAATGTTCTTCCGCGGTATGCGCTTGCTGCCACCCCGCGCCGGAATGATCGCGACTGCTGTCATCGCAGGGCGGCGCGCAGCGCGCCGGCCACCTCTTGTTGCTGGCCTGCGGTCAGGCTGGAATACATCGGCAGGCTGATGGCGCGGGAGTAGTAGCGCTCCGCCTCCGGGAACTGGCCCGGCTGGAAACCCAGGCGGCGGTAATAGGGCTGCAGGTGCACCGGGATGTAGTGCACATTGACGCCGATGCCGGCGGCACGCAGGCGCTCGAACACCGTCTTGCGTCCCGGCACGCCCTCGCCTTCAAGCACCTGCACCGGATACAGGTGCAGTGCCGAACGTCCCTGCGGATCCTGCCAGGGCAGCAGCAGCGGCAGATCCGCCAGCAGCTGCTGGTAGCGACCTGCCGCGGCATGGCGCGCCTCGAGGAAGGCGTCCAGACGCGTCAGCTGCGACGCACCCAGTGCCGCCTGGATATCGGTGATGCGATAGTTGAAGCCCAGCTCAACCTGCTGGTAGTACCAGCCACCCTCGCTGTCGCCTTCCATGCGGGCTGTGTCGCGGGTGATGCCATGGCTGCGCAGCAGCCGCAGCTTCTCCGCCAGCACCGGATCGCTGGTGACGGCCGCGCCGCCCTCGCCGGTGGTGATGATCTTGACCGGGTGGAAACTGAAGATGGTGATGTCGGCATGGCGACCGTTGCCGACCGGGGCACCGTCGTAGCTGGCACCGATGGCGTGGGAGGCGTCCTCGATGATGCGGAAGCCGTAGCGCTCACGCAGTTTCGCGATCGCCGCCATGTCGGCCGACTGGCCGGCGAAGGCCACCGGGATCACCACCTTGGGCAGGCGGCCGGCGCGCTCGGCCTGCTCCAGCTTTTCGGCCAGCGCCGCGGCGCTCATGTTGTAGCTGCGCGGATCGACGTCGACGAAATCGACATCGGCGCCACAGTAACGTCCGCAGTTGGCCGAGGCCACGAAGGTGTTGGGCACGGTCCACAGCAGGTCGCCGGGCCCCAGACCCAGCGCCAGGCAGGCCACATGCAGGGCGGCGGTGGCGTTGCACATCGCCACCGCATGCGCCGCGCCGGCGCGCTGTGCCAGGGCCGACTCGAAGCGCTCGATCGCCGGCCCCTGCGTCAGCCAGTCGGAACGCAGGACTTCGACGACGGCCTGGATATCGGCCTCGCTGATGTCCTGCCGACCGTAAGGAATCATATCCCTGCCCGGACGTTGAACTGACGGATTTCCTCGATCGAGAGGAACTGCGGGTTGGTGCCCGAGTTGTACTCGAAGCCCTGCTTGACCGGCACGCCCTTCTCGCCCAGGCCGTTGACGGTGTAGTCGTAGTCCTGGTTGTGAAACTTGATGGTCGGGCGCAGCACGAAGTGGTCGGCGAACTCCAGCGTCAGATGCGAGTCGTCGGCCGGGCACATGATCTCGTGCAGCTTCTCGCCGGGGCGGATGCCGATGATCTTCTGCTCGGTCTCCGGCGCCATGGCGCGGGCCAGGTCGGTGACGCGGATCGAGGGGATGCGCGGCACGAAGATCTCGCCGCCGTGCATGCGATCG
>DATILC010000010.1:0-14076 GCA_035476855.1 Solimonas sp.
TTGCGCAGGCGCATGGCTTGTTCCTAGAACGTGAAGCGGTCGGCCAGCAGTTCGGTCTGCTTGCGAATCGACGACTGGAAATAGAACACCGGATACATCCCGGTGACGCTCACCGCCAGGCCGGTCATCGTGCAGTTCATCGCCTTGGACACACCCGAAGCCATGGTGCGCGCGTCCGCCGATCCCAGGATCGCCATCGAGTCGAACACTTCGAGCATGCCGTGCACCGTCCCCACCAGCCCCAGCAGCGGGCACATCGGGATCAGCACTTTCAGTACCGGCATGTTCTCGGACATCGCACCGTTGATCCGCGAGATCATCGTCTTGCGCACCTGGTGCGCGGCCCAGGACTGATGCTCGGGGCGCGCCTGCCACTGCGCCAGCATCTGCCCCGCCATGCGGGGCAGATGGGCGCGGAAGAACCACAGCCGCTCGAAGATCAGCGTCCACATCAGGATCCCGGCCAGCAGGATCCACATCACCAGCGGGCCGCCGGCAATGACCAACTGGCCGACCGCGTGAAACGGAGCCAGCAGGGTCTCAAGCATGGACGCGCTTCTCGATCAGCTCGGCCAGCAGACCGGTGCTCTGTTCGTCGAGAATCTGGGTGATGCGCTTGGAGCGGCTCTGCAGGGCACTGTTGGCGAACAGCAGCGGGATCGCGATGCCCAGGCCCAGCAGGGTGGCGATCATCGCCATGGAGATACCCGCGGCCATCAGCTTGGGGTCGCCCGAGCCGGATTCGGTGATCACCTGGAAGGTGTGGATCATGCCCACGACCGTACCCACCAGGCCCAGCAGCGGGCCGGCGGCGACGCCGAGCTTGAGGAAGGACTGGCCCCGCTCCAGCGGCGGCAGTTCCTTGAGCACGGCCTCGGAGACGCGCAGCTCGATGACTTCGGCATCCTCGGTGGTGCCCGGGGCGCCCTTGCCCTTGAAGGCCTGCAGGACGCGGCCCAGAGGGTTGTCGGCCGACAGGCTGGTGAGGTTGCTCAGCTGGCGATTGACCCGCGTGTTGATCATCATCAGGAAGCCGAACTGGTAGACGGCGATGACGGTGCCGATCAGGCCGATGGCCAGGATCAGCCAGTTCACTGCCTCGCCTTCGACGATACGGTCGATCATGTCCGGGCGCTGCGAGAACAGGGAGAGCAGGACGCCGCGGGTCGGATCGACCACCATCGCGTGGTAGCCGGAGCCTTCTTCCTCGAAGCCTTCGGCGATGTCGCCGAACTTGCCCGGCGGCTGCTTCGGCGGGGTGCTGAAGGCGCCGGCGCCGGAGGTGTATTCCAGGAACTGGCCTTCGGAGACCGCCACGAACGGGCCAACCCGCAGCACGGTCTTGTCGGCCAGGCTGCCATCCGGCGCCGTGACCTTGGCCTGGATGCGGGTGATCTTGCCGCCCTCGGTCATTTCGCGCTGCATCTCGAACCAGAAGCGGTTCAGGTCTTCCATCGGCGGCATGGTCTTGGTCTGCGCCAGCCGGTCGATCTGCTTGACGCGGTCCGGGAACTGCGCGGTCAGCATGCTGTTGCGGGCGACCGTGGCGAAGTCGCCGGCGGTCTGGCGCATCACGCCGAACAGTTCGCCGAGGTTGCCGGCCTTGATGTCACGCGCCTGGGTCAGCTCACCGATCAGGCGGTCGTTGTCCTCGAACTGCTTGGCCAGGGTCGCGGCCTGGTTTTCCAGCGCGGTCTTCTCGGCCTCGGCCTCGCGCAGCAGGCCGGCCTGCTGGTCGCGGGAGGCGGCGAAACGGGCTTCGCGGTCGGCGTTGGCCTTGGCGTCGCGGGCGTCGGCGCTGCGGACTTGCTCCAGCAGTTCGTCGAGGGTTTTGGCGGCGGCAGGGGCGGCCTGCTGCGCAGCCGCGGGAAGGCCGATGATGCCGAAGCTCAGGGCGAAAGACAGAGTCAGGGTTTTCAGTTTCATGGCTTACTTGCCCCCCTGGGCAGCGGCCGGGATGGGTACGATCAGGAGATTCGGCGAGGTCTGCTTCTTGGCGACCTTCAGGCCTTCCTTGACGCCTTCGGTGTAGTCGTCGCCTTCCACCCAGTCCTTGGCTTCGCTGTCCCAGTAGCCGGTCTCGGCGCCATCCGGGGTCTGGTAGAACAGGCCGACACGGCCGACGCGCAGGAAGTCCACTTCCTTGTCCGCCCGCTTGCCCTTGTAGGCTTCGATCGTGCGGCCGTATTCCATCTCGATCTGGTAGGCCTCGACGATGCGGCGGTACTTCTCCGACACCGTCACGTCGGCACGCGGCATCATCTCGTTGAGCTTGGCCACGCGGCCCACGCGCTCTTCCTTCAGGAACGGCACGTCGAGCTGCACGAACTGCTCCAGCGAACCAAGCATCCGCTGCATCAGCGGCAGGATCTCGATGTTGGTGCGGTCCAGCTCGGCGGACTCCTGGCGGATCACCGCCATTTCGTCGCTCTGCGACTTCAGCTGCGCGCGCAGCTGCTGCAGGTACAGCTTCAGGCCTTCGGCCTCGCGCAGCGAAGTGCGGTAGTCGTTGGCAAGGTCCTGGCCCTGCTCGGCCAGCGCGTCAACCCGCTTCTGCGAGTCCACCTGGGCCACCAGCCACTGGTTGCCCGTGGCAGTGACGTCCTTCACGGTGGCGGCGGCTGCCGTCAGCGCACACAGGCCCAGCGCCAGCGCCGAGGTCAGGCGGAGCACCGATCCGGACCGCTGCATCCATACCGGGGTCATTTCATACGTCTTCACTCGTCTCTCTCCTCATGTTCCGTGGCTACGGCGTCATTCGCCGTTCCGTGGATTCATTGCGACAACGGCCGCAAAAAAACGGCGTCGCCTGGTCTACCTTTCAATAGCCGATGATGTTGCAGCATTACCCCCTTCCGCTACCCCGCCCATTACGGGAGGGGGCTCCGGCCGGGTTCGATCGCCTCCCGCGACAAGCCCCTGTTTTCAAAGGCGGTCACGACAGGCGGTCCAGTTCGATACAACCCGCCATCGCCTGGTAGCCGATGGCATTGGGATACGCAGCAGCAGTCCGCGGCAGACGGGGTTCACGCCGCGAGGACCTTGCCCGGGTTGAGGATGCCCTTCGGATCGAGGCTGCGCTTGAGCAACTGCATCAGCGCGATCTCGTCGGCCGAGCGCGAGACTGGCAGGTGACGGATCTTCTCGGCGCCGATGCCGTGCTCGGCCGAGATCGAACCGCCGATCGGCTTGAGCGGCGCGTAAACCTCTTCGTCGGACTGCTCGTGCTGGTGCTCGCCGGCACAGCCGGGATGCACGAACAGGTGCAGGTTGCCATCACCGATATGGCCGATGACGTCGCAACGGCTCTCCGGCCAGCGCTGCTTCAGGCGCGCCTGCACCTCGGCGATGTAGGCCTCCATCTCGCGGATCGGCAGGCTGACGTCGTAGAGGAAGATCGGCTTGCGCTGGTACAGCGCGGAGAAGTTCTCGCGGATTTCCCAGAGCGCGGTACGCTCGGTATCGGACTGCGGGATCACCGCATCGGCCACCAGGCCTTCGTCCATCGCCTGCATCATCACATCGGTGAAATGCTCGCGGTCGGTCTCGGGGTTGGCGCCCTCGGCCTCCAGCATCACGTAGTAGGCGTGGCTGCGGTCCATCGGCGCACGGTGCCAGCCCGGCACCGTGACCTCGCGGAAATAATCGCCCCACATCACCTCGTAGGCCGACAGCTGTCCACCCAGTGCCTGCTGCAGGCGCTTGAGCAGGCCGGTGACATGGCCGAAGCTGGCCGTTGCCACCATCGCGCTGTTGCGACTCACCGGCGCTTCCTCCAGGCGCACCACCACGCGGGTGACGATGCCCAGCGTACCCTCGCTGCCGATGAACAGCTGCTTGAGGTCGTAGCCGGCGTTGTTCTTCAGCATGTGGTTCATCGAGGAGATGACCGTGCCGTCCGCCAGCACCGCCTCCAGCCCCAGCACGCGCGCTCGCATCATGCCGTAGCGGATCACGTTGATGCCGCCGGCATTGGTGGCGACATTGCCGCCGACCGTGCAGGAACCGCGCGCACCGAGATCGACCGGGAACATCAGGCCGTGTTCGCGCGCCGCCTCCTGCAGCTTCTGCAGCACCACGCCGGCCTGCACCGTGGCGGTGCGGCCAACCGTATCGATGTCCTCGATCGCGGCCATGCGCTCCAGCGAGATCACCACGCTATCGATGTCGGTGGTGGCACCCTCGACGCAGCCGGTCAGGCCGCCCTGGGTGACTACCGGCTGGCCACGCTCGTGGCAGATGCGCAGCGCGGTCGACAGCTCGGCGGTGCTGCGTGGGCGCACCAGCGCGGCAGCGCGCATCGGCGACTGGTCCCAGTAGCTGCTGGCACGGTCGGCAACGCGCTCCGGTGGCAGCACGGCGTCGGCACCGAGGGCTGCGAGCAGGGCTTCATGGATGGCAGTCATGTCTGGACTTCTCCGGATATGTCAGGCCGCGGCGGGGGCGCCGGCGGCGGAGAATGGCAGGGATTCCGGCAGCCCGCGACGGAGGGCATAGCCCGCGGCCAGGGACAACACCACGGCGCGCGGGTAGATGCTGGAATGGGTCTCGCCCTCGAAGCAGCGGAACTGCAGTTGCAGCTGCGGCTGGACAGCGCGCAGTCGGCGTGCCAGCGCCTCGGTCTCGTGGATGCCGGCGATGCGATTGAACAGGTTGGTCTTCTCCTCGCTGCCCAGGGTCAGCACGACGCTGTCGGCACCGGGTGCGAAGACGCGGTCGTCCGGCTGGCGCATCAGCCAGGAGCCGCTGATCCCGACGCCAGGGCTGACCGCGAAGTAGCGCCTGAACGGCGACTCCTGCTGCTGCAGTGCCCAGGCCACGAAGGTACCGCCGGCCGAATGGCCCAGCAGGCCCAGGTCGCCGCCGTCGATCGGCAGGCAGTCCTGCAGGCGCGGCAGCAACTCTTCGGCCAGGAAGCCAAGGAACCCGGGGCCCTGCCCGATGCGCTCACGCGCATCCTGGCCGCGCATGGAGAACAGGGAGCGGAAGAGGTGGCCGAGTTCGTCGTCCCAGGCATAGCCATCGGCCGGCGGCGAGAACTCCTCGAAGCGGCGGAAACCGAACTCCTTCGGCCCCTCGCTGCGCGGAGTGCCCACACCGATGACGATCATCTCGGCAATCTCGCCGGCTGCCGCCATGCGCGCCGCCGTCTCCGCGACGGTGGAGAACTCGATGTTGGCATCCAGCACCAGCAGCGCCGGATAGCGTCGCGCCGCGCCTTCCTGGAATGAGGCCGGCAAGGCGACGAAGACCTCGAAGTTGCGCGCCATGCGCTCCGAGCGCAACAGCCAGGGATTGCCGGCGTCGAGTGCACGCAGCGGCGCACGCTGCAGGCGGCGGAACAGCGGCGACAGCAGGCCGAGCACTCCCTGCATCAGCGGCTTGCGCAGGAACGTGACATTGCTGCCGTACTCCTTGCCCGTGCTCCAGAACTGGCGCAGTCCCTGCAGCAGTGCCGGCACGGCAACCGTGCTGGCCGAAACATCGTCCAGCGGATGGACCGACACCGACAGCTCGCCGCCGGCCAGTGTCGCCAGCGTGACACCCAGCTCGCGCCAGGCCGTGGCCAGGGCGCGCCCCTTGCCTTCGCCGCAGGCCACCGTCAGCGCCAGCCGGCGCCCGGACCGGCCGCCGCGCGGCTGGAAGCGCAGCGCCACCGCGGCACAACGCTCGAAGTCCTGCTCGCCGATAATGAAGTGCTCGATCCCGCCGATGCCGGCCAGCAGCGCATGCAGGACTACGGAGGTGGCCGTGCCGGCACCGGACAGCGCGACCGCGCCCTCCTCGATGCGGAACTGTCCCTTGCACCAGGACAGGACTTCGCCGGTAATGGCGGCAGCCAGCTTGCCCGCGGCCTCGGCCGAGGCGTCGCCGCCAAGTCGCGGCAGGCCGATGACAATGCACTCGCGGATTTCCTGCGTATCGGACATCAGCCGGCTCATCTCGACGGCGGAGCCGAAGATGCCGTCAGCATCCAGCAGGATCACCAGCGGGTAGCGACGCCGCTTCGCCCCGGCATAGCTCTTCGGCAACGCGACGCGGACCTCGCGCAGCACGCCGCATACCGCGAGCGAATGGCGCTGGACGTCGGCGAGACGCAGGCAGGCCGCGTCGTCCAGCCCGATCAGGAAGGGCTGGCGCAGTTCAGAAGTCATAGCTCACCCGCAGGCCGAGCACCCTCGGCGTGATGACGGTGTACTGGGCGATCGGCGCCGAGATCGCCACCACGGCGCGCTTGTCCATGAGGTTGTCGCCGAACATCTGCACGCGCCAGGCACCGCCACTGAGCCCGATGCTGGCCTTCAGCTGGTCGTAGGCGTCGATGACGATGTCCTCGAAATCCTCGACCCGGAAGATCACGCTCTGCTTGTCGATGTAGGAATAGGTCGTCGAGAACTCGGCGGTGAGGTCACGCGGCAGCGGAATGTTCCAGGCCAGCGTGCCGCTGCCGGTGAACTTCGGACTGTTGGGCAGCGGCGAACCCTTGACCACGCCGCTGTCGGGATCGGGCTTGGTGACCTCGCCGTCGTTGTAGCCGAGGTTGATCATCGCCATCAGGCCGATCGGCGTCAGCCAGGTGGTGGCGAGTTCGGCGCCGATCAGCTGCGCGTCGCCGGCATTGGCCAGGTAGGCGAAGTCGGTCGGCACGATGCCGAGGCGCGCCTGGCCGAGGACCGTGCCCTGCATCGCTTCCCAGTCGATGTGGTAGGCGGCCAGGTTGGTCACCAGGCTGCCGTCGAACCAGGTCGACTTCAGGCCGATTTCCTTGTTCCAGACATAGTCCGGCTCGACGATCGGCGGGCCGGCGTCCAGTGCCGCGTAGATGTTCGGCGTACCGGAACGGAAGCCGCGCGCCACGGTGGCGTAGGCCATGTGGTCATCGTTGAGATGCCAGGACAGCGACACCTTGGGCAGGATGCCGTCGGTGCGCAGCTCCTGCGCGAAATACTTGCGCGCGGTCTGCGTCTCGGGATCGATGTTGCTCGGATCGGTGCCGATCAGGTAGGCCTCGAGGCCGTAGAACCGGGTGTCGATGAAGAAGGAAATGTCCTCGCGGAAGGCACGCAGGCCCAGGGTCAGTTCCAGCGTCTCCGGCATCAGCTCCCAGTTGAGCTCGCCGTAGGCGGCGATCTGCTCGAAGGTTTCGTCGCCGAAGCCCTTCTCCTGCTGCCCCTGCACCGGGTTGAAGCCGCCGAGGAGGTCGCCGATCAGGCCCAGCTCCTCGTTGTCCGGCACGCTGTCCTCGCGCTTCTCCTGGTCGAAGGTCTGGTTGCGGTCGCGGTAGAACAGGCCGGCGATCCAGTCGATCTTCTCGTCGCCGGCCGAGACCAGGCGCAGCTCCTGCGAAAACGACTCCAGCTCGGTCAGCACCCGCGTGGAGGCGTTGCTGAAGATGTCCGGCGCGGTCAGTCCGGTCTGGCGGAACTGCGTCTGAATCAGCGTCTGCAGCACCGGCGTGCGGCGGCGGCTGTCGCGGTCGGTGTTGTAGAAGGCAGAGACCGAGGTCAGCTGCGCGAAGGGCAACTCCCAGCGCGCGGTCAGCGCATTGATGCTGAAATCGGTCTTGGCGTACTGGTCTTCCTCGCGCGAGTTGGTCAGCTCTTCCTGCTTGCCCTCGTCCACCACCGGGAACTGGTCGCGGTCGGTGTTCTCCGAGAAGTGCATGACCTCCAGTTCGAGCTTTTCCCAGGGACGGTAGCTGACGATGGCACGCAGCGAGGTGTCATCCTCGGAGTCGGCGTCCTTGCGATTCAGTGCGGTGTAGTCGACGTAGCCACCGGTGTGACGCATGGTGCCGACGACGCGCGCCGCCAGCTTGTCTTCGAGGATCGGCGCGTTGACCGCGGCGCGGAAATCGCGGCTGGGTGCGCCATCCGAGGTGATCGAGTACATGGCGGCGGTGCGGAACACCCACTCGTCCCCATCCGGCGCATTGGTGATCATCTTGATCGCGCCACCCATGGAACCCTCGCCGTAAAGCGTGCCCTGCGGGCCCTTCAGTACCTCGACGCGGTTGAGGTCGAACAAGTTGAGGTCCGGGAACACGCCGGAGCCCTGGATGGCGACGTCGTTGAGGTAGACGCCGGTGGTCGGCGAACCGGCGGCATAGCCCAGGTCGGAGGCATTGACGTTGGAGATGCCGCGGATGCTGATCTTGGAGGAGCCGTTGCCGGACTTCTGCAGCGAGACGCTGGGCACTTCCAGCAGATAGTCCTTCATGTTGGTGGCACCGGCCCGGTCCAGGCCCGCACCGCCGAACACCTGGGCACCGCCGACCACGTCCTGGATGCTCTGCTCGCGGTAGGCAGCCGTGACGACGATCTCCTCGATCTGCGGATTGCCCGGTGCCTCCTTCACCTCCGGCACCGGCTGCGGCTTCTGCTGCAGCTCGATCACCTCGAGCGTCTCCGGGGCGGATTGCGCCTCGGCGCTGGCCGGCGCGGCTGGCTCGGGAGCCGCCTCCGGCGGTGACGCAGGGGCCGGCTCGGCCGCTGGCTGGCCCGCCGCTTGAGGCTCCGCGGCAGCCGGCGCAGGCTCGGATTCCAGCAACTCCTCGAGGAAGTCGGCGTCCCCGGCCGGGGACGCGTCAGCGCCCTCCTGGGCATTCGCGGCAAACACCAGCGACAGTGCAAGGATCGCGACGGCGGTTCGCGACAGACCGGGCAGCTTCATGACTCCTCCAGACACAGTGCGCTACACTAATATGCAGCGTCTATTTATGCTTAATGATTTTTAATATATGATGTATTTAATTTCAGTGCAAGGGGAGAAAACGCATCCATGAAAACCGTCAAGAAGGCGGCACCCAAGGGCAAGCCCAGGCTGTCCCGCGCCGAGCAGAAGGTGCAGCGCACGCAGGACCTGCTGGAAGCCGCCAGGGTCAAGTTCATGGAGAAGGGCTACGAGACCGTCACGATCGATGACGTCGCCGAATACGCCGGCGTGTCGCGCATGCCGGTGTACTCGCTGTTCGGCGACAAGCAGAACCTGTTCTTCGAGCTCTGGCAAAGCACGGTGGGAGGACTGTCGAAGCGGCTGGTGGCCTGCGCTGCCCCGGGCGATCCGCTGCGCCGCAAGCTCACCGCGCTGGCCGACCTGGTCGCGGCAGGCGATGCCTCCAGCACCGCCAGCGATCCCGGCATGAAGCTGTTCTTCGTGGTGCAGACCATTGCCCTGAGCCGCCCCGATATCGAGACCAGGCTGCGCGCTTCAGCCAACCAGATCATCGCGGACTTCACCGGCTTCATCGGCGATGCGAGCCTGGCCAAGGGCGACACCCTGCGCGGCGATGCAGAAAGCATCGCCGCGCACATCGTCGCGCACATCAACGGCCTGTCGACCGCGCAGTTCCAGACCGGCAAGCGCTATGTCCAGCGCCAGCAACTCGCCGAGATCTTCATCAGCATGGCCCTGCGCGGCGCATGAACGCAGCGATTCCGCTGCGGCCCGCCAGCCTCGGGCGCGTCGCCGACACTACCGTCGACGGCGCCGCGATCGAGCTGCCGCGCTACCCGCGCGGGCTGCAGCGGCGCATCTGCCACATCGGCGTAGGCGGCTTCCACCGCGCCCACCAGGCCCTGGTGCTGCACCGCCTGCTGCAGCAGGGCCGTGGCGAGGGTTGGGGCATCTGCGGCATCGGCCTGCGCGAGTCCGATCGCGCAATCCACCAGGCCCTGCGCGCGCAGGACGGCCTGTACTCACTGTGGGAGGTGGAAGGCGACACGCGCCGCGTGACCGTGGTCGGCTCGATCATGGACCACGTCGATGCCAGTGCCGACAGCGCCGCCGCCATCGCCATGATGAGCGACAACATCACCAGCATCGTCTCGCTGACCGTCACCGAAGCCGGCTACTGCCTCGATGGCAAGGGCGCGCTCGATGCCGAGCACCCGGACATAGTGCATGACCTCGCCCACCCTGCCCGGCCGCGCAGCGCCCCGGGCCTGATCGTCGCGGCGCTGGCCGCACGTCGCGCGCTCGGCCGCGGCGCCTTCACCCTGATGTCCTGCGACAACCTGATCGAGAACGGCCAGCGCCTGCGCAGCGCCGTGCTGGGGCTGGCACAGCTGCACGATCCGGCGCTGGCCGCATGGATCGCCGACTCCGCCAGCTTTCCCTGCTCGATGGTCGATCGCATCACGCCCGCCGCCGATCCCGTGCGCAATCAGCGGCTGTGCCGCGACTGGGGCGTGCAGGACCAGGCCCTGGTGATGTGCGAACCCTGGCTGCAATGGGTGATGGAAGATCATTTCGTCGCCGGCCGCCCCGCATTCGAGGAAGCCGGCGTGGTGTTCTCGGACCAGGTCCGGCGCTACGAGGAGATGAAGGTCGGCCTGCTCAACGGTGGCCACAGCGCGCTGGCGCAGCTCGGCCTGCTCCGCGGCTACCAGCGCGTGCACGATGCCCTCGCCGATCCGCTGATCCGTCGCTGGCATGCCGGCTACATGCAGGAAGTCGCCGCTGTGCTGCCGCCGCTGGCCGGCATGGACTTCGCCGCGTACCAGGCCTCGCTGACGCAGCGCTTCCTCAATGCCGCGCTCGACGATCGCCTGCTGCGGCTGGCAATGGACAGTTCTGCCAAGTTCCCGCAGGTGCTGTTGCCTCCGCTGCTGCGGCGTCTCGACGCCGCACTGCCAGTGACGCATCTGGCGACCGCGATCGCGCTGTGGATCACTTACCTTGCCGGACTCGAGCACGATGCTGCCGGCCGCCAGGCCTATGTCGACCGCGACCGCGATGGGCTGATCGCAATGGCCGTGGCCACGCAGACGCAGGACAGCGCCGCGGCTTTTCTCGCCGTCACGCTGCCGTTGCCCGCCTCGCATGCTGTGCACTTCGGCACCGCGGTCGATGCCCAGCTTCGCAGCCTGCGCCGCGTCGGGCTGGCTGGCCACCTGCAGGCGCTGCAGCCGGCGGCATGAGCGCGGAGATCAAGACCGGCGCCCGGAGACGCGGCGCGTTGCTGCACACGCGGCGAGCCGCCGCAATCGCAAATTCCTGAAGGAACGACACCCATGTCCGACACCGCTACCACCGCCCTGCCGGGCGCCGTCACCGTCCCCGCGGCACGCTCATCGGCGCTGGCCGCCTTGCTGCTGCTCGCCGGCACGGTCGCGGTCGGGCGCATCGCCCAGGGCGTGTTCAGCCCGCTGCAGGAAATGGCCAAGCACGACCTGCAGCTGAGCGACTTCGAGGTCAGCCTGGTACAGGGCCTCGCCGCCTCCATCCCGGTCGCGGTGCTGTCGATCCCGCTGGGGCGGATGGTGGACCACGCCAACCGCGTGCGGCTGCTGCTGGCGATGGCGGTAGTGTGGACGCTGGGCACGCTGCTCACGGCGGTGGTGCAGGACTTCACCGCCCTGTTCGCGGCCCGCACCTTGTCCGGCATAGGCATGATGTGCTCGCTGCCGGTGGCGATCTCGATCGCCGCAGACCTCAGCGCCGCTGACCGGCGCGGCCGTTCGCTGCTGCTGCTGTCGGTGGGCTCGATGTTCGGCGCCGCAGCCGCCTTCGTCTTCGGCGGCGGCCTGGTGGGCTGGGTCAAGGCAGACGACGGCGGCTGGTTCGGCGACCTCGCGCCCTGGCGCAGCGTGCACCTGCTGATCGGACTGGGCAGCGCGCTGTGGCTGCTGCCCCTTCTGCTGCTGCGCGAGCCCGTCCGCCAGGAACTGGGCAGCATCGCCGCGCCCTCGATCCGCGAGGCGATGGCAGCGATCTGGCAGCGCCGGCGCCTGCTGGCGCCGCTGTTCATCGGCCAGACCTCGGTGGTGATGGCCGATGCCTCCGCCGGCATCTGGGCAGCGCCGGTGCTGATACGCGACTATGGCCTGACGCCGGAACAGTTTGGCCCCTGGATGGGTGCAGTGGTGGTGCTGTCAGGCTTGATCGGCTCCGTGATCGGCGGCGTCGCCGCCGACCTCGGCCACAAGGGACGCCTCCGCGGCGGCATGCTCGGCCCCGCGGTGGTCGCCGCGCTGTGCTCGCTGCCTGCGACGTTCTTCGCGCTGATGCCGACGCCCACCGGCTTCGCGCTGATGCTGTTCGTGCTGCTGATCTGCGGCTCCATCACCGGCCTGGTCACCAGTACGGCGATCGCCGTGCTGGTACCCAACGAAATCCGCGGCATCTGCCTCGGCGCCTTCATCGTCGTCGGCTCGCTGTTCGGCATCGGCATGGCGCCGACGCTGGTGACGTTGATCAGCAGTGCCCTCGGCGGCGAGTCCCATGTCCGCGAAGGCCTGACCCTGCTGGTGCTGTTCAGCAGCCTCGCCTCGGCCATCGGTTTCACCCTGGCACTGCGCGGCCGCGTGCAGACCACGCACTGAGCCCGCAGCTCTGATGATGGGAACTGTCGAGTGTGGGGTGGGGCGTCACCCGGCGCAGCCCGCCATAGTGATGGCTTAGCGATGTAGCGCAGGGCCGAAGGCCTCACTGGCCTGAGCCCACCCGCCACACTTCCGGATGACCCGATGAAAACCCTCCTGCATCTCTGCGGCTGTGCCCTGCTCGCCTTCGCCGGCATCGCCACCGCCGCCCCGGCCACCACCGCCGACCAGATACTCGATCGCTACATCGCCGCCTGCGGCGGCAGCGAAAACCTGTCACGCATCCGCAACCGCGTGATGGAGGCGAAGATTTCCTCCGGCATTCTCAGCCTGAAGGTGAAGACGCAGCTGGTATGGCCCAACCTCTGGGACGAACAGGGCTCGCTGCTCGGCATCGCCGCGGGCAGCGGCCATGACGGCAGCACCGCCTGGACCATCAAGGGCAGTGATATCACCGTGGTGCAGGGCAAGGAGTTCCGGCGCCTGCTGCGCGGCCATAGTCTCGACTGGCACAAGCAAATCAGGCAGTGGTACCCGACACGCCGCCTGCTGCCCGACGCCGTCGTTGATGGGAGCAAAGTGCAGGTACTGGAAATGATCGCCGACACCGGCGACCGCGAGGTCTGGCGCTTCGACGCCGCCACCGGCCTGCTGCGGCAACTCGAAAGCATCAAGCAAGAAGACGACCCGGACGAGCCGCCGGTGATGATCATCTCCAACCTCGGCGATTACCGCCAGGTCGATGGCGTCACCCTCGCCTTCAGGATCACGGGCACGGAAGGCCGCAAGAAGTTCTCGCTGGACATGCTGTCGCTGGTCAACAACGGCAAGGTCGAGGCGCCGCGCTTTCCGGCGAAGAAATAGGCGCTACTGCTCAGCTCCCGATGATGGGGGCGCCCGTCCTGGCGACGACCGTATCCCGGTCCACTCCGGGAGCCAGTTCCACCAGTTGCAGGCCCTGCGGCGTGACGTCGAGCACGCAGAGTTCGGTGATGATGCGGTTGACGACGCCCAGGCCGGTCAGCGGCAGGCTGCACTGCTTGAGTATCTTGTGCTCGCCGCCCTTGGCGGTGTGTTCCATCAGCACGACCACGCGCTTGACGCCGGCGACCAGGTCCATCGCGCCGCCCATGCCCTTGACCATCTTGCCGGGGATCATCCAGTTGGCGATGTCACCACTGTCGGTGACCTGCATCGCGCCGAGGATCGACAGGTTGATGTGGCCGCCGCGGATCATGCCGAAGGAGTCGGCGCTGCTGAAGAAGGCGCTGCCGGGCACCGTGGTGATGGTCTGCTTGCCGGCGTTGATCAGGTCGGCATCGACCTCATCCTCGCGCGGGAACGGGCCGATGCCGAGCAGGCCGTTCTCGCTCTGCAGCCAGACGTCCATGCCTTCCGGAATGAAGTTCGCCACCAGCGTCGGCAGGCCGATGCCGAGATTGACGTAAAACCCGTCGCGCAGTTCGCCGGCGGCGCGCTGCGCCATTTCGTCGCGGTTCCAGGCCATTACGCCTTCCTCATTGTTTTCTGTTCGATGCGTTTTTCTGGTGTGCTATTCAAAACCAGGCGCTGCACGAAGATGCCGGGCGTGTGGATGTTGTCCGGATCGAGCGCGCCGACCTCGACGATCTCCTCGACCTCGGCCACGGTGATGCGGCCGGCGGTGGCGACCATCGGGTTGAAGTTGCGTGCGGTCTTGCGGAACACCAGGTTGCCGCTGCGGTCGGCCTTCCAGGCCTTGACCAGCGAG
>DATILC010000011.1:0-5212 GCA_035476855.1 Solimonas sp.
CAGTCCTGACGTTGTGGTGGGAGCGGCTTTAGCCGCGAAAAGGGTCTTCGCGGCTAAAGCCGCTCCCACGGGTCCCCTGCGAGGTTCAGGGCAGCGGCGACTGCTGCGGGTAATCGACCCCCGGGTTGACCTGCGGCAGCGCCGAGCATTCCAGCGCGCCGATGACCAGCTGCGGTTCGGCCGCACTGGTCGGCGGCGCCAGCGGGTTGCCGTAGGGCTTGAGGCCGTCCTGCAGGCCGCGCGGGGTGTAGTTGCAGACCCAGACCTCGGCAGCCGGGCAACGCGCACGGCCGCAGCCCATTTCCTCGGTCGTCTCCCAGATCATCTGCAGGTACTGGCCGCACTGCGTGCCGCCGGGGTTCTTGCAGGTATGGGTCGCGTGGTCGTACTCGAAGGCTTCCTCGCCCCAGCGGTTGGCGACCTGGAAGGGCTTGCGGCGCCAGCCCTCGTAGGGCTTGGCGGCGGTGACGTACAGGATGTTCTCGCCGTACTTCTCGCGGCGTGCCGGATCCGGGTTGTAGCGCGCCACGCAGCCTTCCCGGGCCAGCTGCTCGGCCCAGCCCTGGGCCTGCGCCGCGGCCGCATCGGACCAGCGCAGCGGGGGAACCTTGACCGACAGGCGCTGCGCGTTATGCACCTGCAGGATGCCGGAGTACTCCGCAGGTTGCGCCTGTGTCGCCGCGGAGGTGGCGAGCAGGAGCAGGGACAGCAGCAGGCGGGCGGTGCGGGCGTTCATGCGGCAACGATAGCCCAAGCTGCGGTCCGACCCAAGCGTCGCCGCCCGGCGTCAGGCTGCGGGCTCAGCGCTCGCCGAAAGACTCGGCGAGGAAGGACTTCATTGCCGCGAACGCGCGCCTTGCGGCACGCGGCTCGTACATCGCCTTGCCCGGCTGGTTGGCATCCGGATCGGTGAAGGAGTGCACGGCGCCGCCGTAGCGGATCATCTGCCAGTCGGCCTTGGCCGCACGCATCTCGTCGAGGAAGGCGCTGACCTGCGCGGCCGGCACGTAGGGGTCGGAATCGCCGTGCAGCACCAGGATGCGGGTCTTCGGCGGCTGGCTCGGCGCCGGGGCGTCCAGCGCCGGGTTGCCGTGGAAGGACACCACCGCCGCCAGCTCCTCGCCGGTGCGTGCCAGTTCCAGCACGGTGGAGCCGCCGAAGCAGAAGCCGATCGCCGCCAGCTTGTCCGGGTTGGCCGGCAGCTTGAGCTTCTTCACCGCCGCCACCGCCTGCTCCTTCGCCGCCTTGACGCGGGTGCGCAGCAGCAGGCGGTTGCCGTACAGCGAGGCCACCAGCTTGCCGGCGGCGTCCTGGTTGGCCGGCTGCTGGTCGCGGCCGTACATGTCGGCGAGGAACACGACGTAGTCCTTGCCGGCGATCTGCCGCGCCTGTCGCCGGTTGGCTTCCGAGCTGCCCATCCAGTTGGGCACCATCAGCAGCACCGGCAGCTTTTTCTGGCTGTTGTCGTAGTAGACGTAGCCGCGGTAGGGCTGGTCGCCGACGCTGTAGTCGACCACCTTCTCGATCATCCTGGCTTCCGCCGACGCCGCGGCCAGCAGCGTCACGCCGGCCAGCAGCCGGCCCCAGTTCCGGGTAAGCATCGTTTGCGTCTCCTCAGCGACCGAGGAAGTCCTGCTTGCCCAGTTCGACGCCGTTGTGGCGCAGGATGTTGTAGGCGGTGCTGCAGTGGAAATAGACGTTGGGCAGCGCGAACACCTGCAGGTACTGCTGGCCGCTGAAATTGAGCTCGCCGCGCGGGGTCTTCAGCTGGATCGGCTTGTCCTCGCTGCCGTCGATCTGGGCGGCGCCGAAGCCGCCGATGAAGACCAGGGTCTTGTCGATGCGTGCGGCCAGTTCGGCGAAGCTGGCCTCGTTGTCCTCGTACTTCGGCACGTCCACCCCCGCCAGGCGGGCGGCGCAGCCCTTGGCCATGTCGGCGGCGATCTGGACCTGGCGCGACAGCGGGAACATGTCCGGGTAGAGGCGGAAGCCCAGCAGCGCCGCCGGGTCGATCTTGCGCGCCTCGGCATGCGCCGCGGCCTTGTCGAGGCAGTTGCGCAGGTTGCCCAGCGCACGCTGGAACAGGGGAACGGATGCCGAATACATGCTCAGGCTCATGACTCTCTCCACCGGTGATTTCTGGATTCTCGGACCCCGATTCTAGCGTTCAGACTGGGTTAAGAACGACGCGCTAATGTGGCCTCACCTTCCCGCGATCCGAGGATCTGCACATGAACAAAGTCTCCCTGCTGTTGCTGGCTACCCTGGCCATCGGTACTGCAGCCCCGTCCTATGCCCATGACGACCGCGCTGTCGGCGCAGTGATCGGCGGCGTCGCCGGCGGCGCCATCGGCAATGAAGTCGGCGGCGGCGACGGCGCCGTGGTCGGCGCCGTGATTGGTGCGGTGCTCGGCGCCTCGGTGGCCGATGGCCATCACCACCGCGGTGGCTCCTACTATCGCGAGGACTACTACGCGCCGCCGCGCCAGGTGTACCACCACTACGATCGTCCGCGCGTGGTGCATCACTACCGCGACTACGACCGCCCGCGCCACGTCTATCACCACTACAACCGCGAGCCGACGCGCCACGTGCACCACCGCGATCAGGGCTACCGTGACCACGGCCGGGGTCATGGCCGCGGGGACCGCGATCACGGCCGCGGCAACGGCCACCACCGCGGTCATCGCGACTGATCCGGATATCGGGATAGGTATCGAAAGGCGGGCATGGCCCGCCTTTCTTTTTGTAAGCTTGCGGGTATGGACGAAGAACGCATGATCGAGCTGGAAACCCGTTTTGCCTACCAGGAAGAGACCCTGCGTGTGCTCAACGACGCGGTGGTGCGCCAGCAGCAGCAGATCGACCAGCTGCTGCAGATCTGCCGCCAGCTGATCGACCGGGTGGCGCGTGCTGGCGATGCGGGCCAGAAGGACAACCTGGCGGACGAAGTGCCGCCGCACTACTGAGCTGCCGATGTTCCGTCGCCTGCTCTTCGCCGCAGCGCTGCTGCTGGCAGGCGGTGTCGCGCAGGCGGACTGCAGCGGCCCGGTGCTGCGCGTGGCCGACGGCGACAGCCTGCACGTCAGCTGTGACGGCCAGGACACCACGGTGCGCCTGCAGGGCATCGATGCGCCCGAGTGGCGCCAGGCTTACGGCCGCCGCGCGAAGAAGGAGCTGGCGGCGCTGGTGGAGGGGCGCGAGCTGCGTCTGCTGGGCAGCGAGATCGACAGCTACGGTCGCCTGCTGGCCACGGCCTGGCTCGGTGACCTCAATATCAATCGCGAAATGGCGCGCCGCGGCTACGCCTGGGCCTACCGCCGGTACCTGCATGACCCGGCGCTGCTGGACGACGAGGCCCAGGCTCGCCAGCAGCGCCTGGGTCTCTGGGCCGACCCGCAGCCGGTGCCGCCCTGGGAATTCCGGCCACCGCCCTGGAAGCGCCGGCAGACCCTACACTGACGGTACGACGCATCCGGAGGACGCATCATGGTCGGTTCACTGTTTGGTGGCGGCAGCCTGCGCATCAGCCCACGCGATGTTCCTGCCGCCGTGGTCGACACGCCGCTGGCGCCGTCACCCGCGCGCGCGCTGGCGGTGCTGGCCGGCGGCTGCTTCTGGTGCGTCGAGGCGGTATACCGCGAACTCGATGGCGTGCTTGGCGTGGTCTCGGGCTATTCCGGCGGCAGCGCCGCCACGGCCAACTACGACAACGTCTGCAGCGGGCGCAGCGAGCATGCCGAGGTGATCCAGGTCGAGTACGACCCCTCGCGCCTGAGTTTCGGTGCGCTGCTGAAGATCTTCTTCGCCGTCGCCCATGACCCGACGCAACTCGACCGCCAGGGCAACGACGTCGGCACGCAGTACCGCTCGGCGATCTTCTACGCCGACGATGAGCAGCAGCGCGTTGCCGAAGCCTACATCCGCCAGCTCGATGCAGCCGGAGTGTTCAAGTCGAAGATCGTCACGCGGCTGGAACCGCTGCGCGAATTCTTCGAGGCCGAGGCCTATCACCAGAACTACGCCGAGCTGCATCCGGGCCAGCCCTACATCCAGGCGGTGGCCCTGCCCAAGGTTGAGAAGCTGCGCAGCTACTTCGGCGAGCAGCTGCGCCGCTGATCGGCAGGCTGTTCCGGCGCGGTTCAGGCGGGAGTTGCAAAGCTGGTTCCGCACTTCCACGACGGAGCCGCAGATGCACAGGAAAACCGAGGTTGCACAACGCCTGCGCCAGCAGCAGCTGCTCAACGCCGCGGGCGAATGGCCCACGCTGGAATCGTCGCCCGAGGTGCACCCGGGCGGTGGCGACTGGATCGACGAACTGCCGTCGTCGCTGCACGAAGCCCAGGACGACCTGACGCCCGACACGCTGCTCGGTGACCATCGCGAGGAGCGCTGGGCGACGCGTGCCGGCGAGGACGACGACGGACTCGACGACCCCGATGCCGGGGACATCGACGAAGCCTGGCTGGAACTGGAGCGCCAGGCGCGCCGCCTGCATTGAGCGGCCCTGCCGCTTGCAATGTCGCCTTGCGGCGACCGTGCAGAGTCCACGGGTCGGTGGCCGCGCGCAGATCGCAGGTGCCTGATAAACCGAGGGGAACGCGCCGCGGCAGGCTGGCATGAGGCTTGTGTGGCCTGAGCCGGATGGTCACGGGCGGAGGCGGACATGCAGGCAATACGGCAACACAGGATCAGGTACTTCCCGCCGCGGGGCCGGGGCCCATGAGCGCGATCGACGGATTCCTGCTGGTGGCGGGGCCGGCGCTGATCGCGGTGATGCTGGCCGGGCTGATGCTGTTCGTGCGCCTGGACCGCCGGCATGCGCCGCGCTGGCCGACGGTCGCCGGTGACGCGCACCGCGAACACTGGGTGCAGGCACGGCAGCCGCCGTCGCTGCAGGCACAACGGCTGGTGCGCGGCTACGTCTGGGCGGTGACCTTGATCACCGGCGTGCTGGCGCTGGCCGGGTTGATCGTGCTGATCACCGCCTGAGGCGCAGCTAGTGCAGAGCGCCTGACAGATCGTTAGCGCCTGTCGGCGTATTTTGGCGCGGCTCCGCGTTGCTCGTCGTCACCGTAGTGCCCGCTACGCCTCCGCCTCGCGTCTTGATCCGCGCCAAAATCCGCTCGCCATCCATCTAACGCTCCGTCAGGCGCTCTGCACTAGATTCCCAGCCGTGAACGCAGCGCCGCCGGGCTCAGGTAGGGCGGCG
>DATILC010000012.1:0-35276 GCA_035476855.1 Solimonas sp.
GGCTGGGCCAAGCCGGTGCCGGTCAATTTCAGCAACCTGCGCAACCCGCGCCGCGACATGGCGCTGGTCGCCATCGCCGGCCCGCTGTCGAACTTCGCGATGGCCGTCGGCTGGGGCCTGCTGCTGAAACTGGCGACGGCGATGGGCGCGGAGCAGGGCCTGTGGCTCGGCGTCGGCTACATGGCGGTGGCCGGCATGGTCATCAACCTGGTGCTGCTGGTGCTGAACCTGCTGCCGCTGCCGCCGCTGGACGGCGGCCGCGTGGTCTCCGGGCTGCTGCCGCTGAGCCTGGCGCGGCACTACGATCGCCTCGAACCCTTTGGCCTGTTCATCATCGTCGGCCTGCTCGCCACCGGCTGGCTGTCGAAGATCATGCAATGGCCGCTGATGCTGGCCGAGCATGGCCTGTCGATGCTGCTCGATCTCAACCTGTCCCTGTTCTACTGATGAGCGCATCCAAGTCCATCGTCCTCTCCGGCATCCAGCCCTCCGGCCGACTGACGCTCGGCAACTACCTCGGCGCCCTGAAGAACTGGGTGACGCTGTCGGATAGCTACGACTGCTACTACATGCTGGTCGACCTGCACGCGATCACCGTGCGGCAGGATCCGAAGGTATTGCGCGAGCGCTGCCACGAGTTCCTGGCGCTGTACCTGGCCTGCGGCCTCGACCCGGCGAAGAACACGCTGTTCGTGCAGAGCCATGTGCCGGCGCATGCGCGGCTCGGCTGGATCCTCAACTGCTATACGCAGATGGGCGAGCTGAACCGCATGACCCAGTTCAAGGACAAGTCGGCCAAGCATGCCGACAACATCAACGCCGGCCTGTTCGACTATCCGGTGCTGATGGCGGCCGACATCCTGCTGTACCAGGCGAAACAGGTACCGGTTGGCGACGACCAGAAGCAGCACCTGGAACTGACCCGCGACGTCGCGATGCGCTTCAACAATCTCTACGGCGAGGTCTTCACCGTGCCGGAGCCGATGATCCCGCCGGTGGGCGCGCGCATCATGGGCCTGCAGGAGCCGACCGCGAAGATGAGCAAGTCCGGCGAAGCCGAGACCGATGCGATCTACCTGCTCGACGCGCCGGACGTGATCACCCGCAAGATCAAGCGTGCCGTCACCGATCTCGGCAGCGAGATCAAACATGACATCGCCGCCAAGCCCGGCGTGTCCAACCTGATGTCGATCCTCTCCGCGATCCGCGGCGAGTCGTTCCAGAGCATCGAGCAGCGCTACGTCGGCAAGGGCTACGGCCATTTCAAGACCGAGGTCGGCGAGGCGGTGGTGGAATGCCTGCGGCCGCTGCAGGAACGCTACACCGCGCTGCGCGAGGACGTCGATGGCCTGCGCCGCGTGCTGCGCGCCGGTGCCGAGGCGGCGTCGAAACGTGCCGATGCGACCCTCAACCGCGTGCACGACGTGCTGGGCTTCATCCCGGAATGAACGAGACCGTCGCCACCGGGGAGGTCGCCGAGGCGCCGCTGGCGGCCGAGGCGCACAAGATGCCGAAGATCCATGGCCAGTCCATGGAGAAGCTGCCGGAGGACCTGTACATCCCGCCGGATGCGCTGGAGGTGTTCCTCGATGCCTTCGAAGGACCGCTGGACCTGCTGCTGTACCTGATCCGCCGGCAGAACCTCAACATCCTCGACATCCCGGTGTTGAAGATCACCCAGCAGTACATCCAGTACATCTCGCTGATGCGCGAGATGAAGCTGGAGCTGGCGGCGGAATACCTGGTGATGGCGGCGCTGCTGGCCGAGATCAAGTCGCGCATCCTGCTGCCGCGGCCGCCACCGGACGAGGTGCAGGAGGAGGGCGATCCGCGCATGGAGCTGGTGCGCCGCCTGCAGGAATACGAGCGCTACAAGGCCGCCGGCGAAAGCCTCGAGAAGCTGCCGCGTGCCGGCCGCGACCTGTTCATGGCCCAGGCTCGCCCCGAGGTGATCCCGGTGGTGGCGCAGCTGCCGCTGCCGACGCTGCGCGAACTGCTGCTGGCCTTCCGCGACGTGATGGAACGGGCCAAGCTGTTCACCCATCACCACATCTCGCGCGAGCCGCTGTCGGTGCGCGAGCGCATGTCGCACATCCTGTCGTGCGTGCGCGAAGGGCCGCGACAGCTGATCGACCTGGTCGATCCGGAAGAGGGCCGCCTCGGCGTGGTGGTCTGCTTCCTGGCAATCCTGGAGCTGACCAAGTCGGCGTTGCTGGATATCGTGCAGGACCAACCCTTTGCGCCGCTGATGGTGCAGACCGCCAAGCCGCGTCCCTGGCTCGATGACGACGAGGCGCCGGCGATCAAGGACGACACATGAACAACGAAACCAACGAAGTCGAAGACATCCGCGAACCCGAGCAGGCCGGCCTGCTGGTCAGCGAGCCGGTGGCGCAGCTGGAGCGCATCCTCGAGGCGCTGCTGCTGGCCTCGGAGCTGCCGCTGTCGATCGAGCAACTGCACCGCCTGTTGGGCCCCGAGCTCGGCGTCGGCAAGAAGGACATCCGCGACGGCCTCTCCGCCCTGGCCAACAGCCTTGAAGGCCGTGCCTCGGAACTGTCCGAGGTGGCCAGCGGCTTCCGCATCCAGGTACGGCCCAGCTATGCCGAGTGGGTCAGCAAGCTGTGGCAGGAGAAGCCGCCGCGCATGTCGCGCGCATTGCTGGAGACCCTCGCCATCATCTGCTATCGCCAGCCGGTGACGCGTGGCGAGGTTGAGGAAATCCGCGGCGTGGCGCTGTCGCCCAACATCATCCGCACGCTGCTGGAACGCGGCTGGATCCGCGAGGTCGGCGTCAAGGAAGTGCCGGGACGCCCCGCGCTGTTCGGCACCACCCACCAGATGCTCGACGACCTCAACCTGAAGTCGCTGGACGACCTGCCGTCACTGCCCGAGATCAAGGATCCGGCGGCGCTGGAAGCGGCGCTGTCGCGGCTGGGCGAGGGCCTGCCCGGAGCGGCTGTCGCACTGGCGGGGCCGGAAGCAGAAGCCGGGGCCGCGGAACAGATCGAAGTGGTCGCGGAGGCCGACGCGGAATCGGTGGCTGCCGACGCCGATACAGACATCGACACCGATGCCGAAGAGTCGGATGCGCTGGGCGATGAGCCGCCCAACGAAGACTCCGATGAGCCGCCCACCGGGCCGAGCCTCCATTGAAAAAGCCCACCAGAGCGCCGCGCAAGCCGTCCTCGAAGAGTTCGTCGACGACATTCACGAAATCCTCATCGAGGACCTCGGACAAGCCGTCGTCGCGATCATCGTCGCGGCCTGCTTCGAAGTCGTCGTTCTCGAAACCGTCATCTTCGAAGCCTCCCGTGCGGGCGCCGCGTTCGGTGCCGAAGACGGCCCCGCGGGCTGCTGCCGGCGTGCCCAGCCGCCCACCGGCCGCGATGGCGCCCGCTGCGCCGTCAGTACCGGGCGCAGGCGAGCGCATCCAGAAGGCCTTGGCTACCGCCGGCGTCGCCTCGCGTCGCGAGATCGAGTCGATGATTGCCGAGGGTCGCATCCAGGTGAACGGCCAGCCGGCCAGGGTCGGCCAGGCGGTTTCGCCGACGGATCGCATCACGCTCGACGGCAAGCTGGTGCGCCTGTCGGCGCAACAGGAACCGATGCGCGTACTGCTGTTCCGCAAGCGCACCGGTGAGCTGGTGACACGCGAGGATCCGGAAGGCCGCCGTACCATCTTCCGCAAGCTGCCCGAGCTGGAAACCGGCCGCTGGATCGCGGTGGGTCGCCTCGACATCAACACCTCCGGCCTGCTGCTGCTGACCAATCACGGCGAGCTGGCGCGGCGCCTGACCCATCCCAGCTTCGAGATTCCGCGCCGCTATGCAGTGCGTGTGCTCGGCGAGATGACCGAGGAGACCCTGCAGCGCCTGCGTACCGGCGTCAAGCTGGAGGACGGCGAGGCGCATTTCGAATCGATCGCACCCGGCCTCAACGAGGACGGCCAGCGCGCCAACCAGTGGTACGAGGTGATGCTGCGCGAGGGCCGCAACCGCGAGGTGCGGCGCCTGTTCGAGTCGCAGGGCCTGCAGGTCAGCCGCCTGATCCGCGTGTCCTACGGCCCGATCGAACTGGGCCGCGGCATCAAGACCAGCGGCTACCGCGAGGCGACACCGGAAGAACTGTGTGCCTTGGTCGAGTCCGTCGGACTCGAGCTGCCGGAGGTGAAGAAGGTCGCCGTGCGTTCCGAGCGCCGGCAGCGTGCCGACGCCGACAGCGATGTGCCGTTCCAGGCCAAGAAGCTGTCGCGCGGCGCCGGTACGGCCAAGCCTTGGAATGCACCGAAGGGGCCGGGCGCCAAGCCCGCAGGTTTCAAGGGCGGCAAGCCCGGTGCGGCGAAGAAGCGCGGACGTTGAATCGAACCTGTGGGAGCGGCGCAAGCCGCGAACGCCGGTCGGAGTGAGCGCGGTGCTATCGCGGATTGCGCCGCTCCCACAAAGGAATCAGAAAGCGCGGCCGCTGATCCCGCGGCTGTCCGGGCCCAGCAGCCACAGCAGCTGCGGCACCACGGTTTCCGGCAGCGGCAGCGTCTCGATGCTCTCGCCCGGATAACCCTTCAGGCGCAGCCCGGTGCGCAGCGGCCCCGGATCGAAGGTGTTGAAGCGCAGGTTCTCCGCCTTCTCCTGCTCCAGCGCCCAGGCGCGCGCCAGATTCTCCAGGCCGGCCTTGGCGACGCCATAGGCACCATGGAAGGCCAGCGCTTCGCGACCGGAGCGGTCGGCGCCGAACACCACCGAGGCGTCGGCGCTCTTCTGCAGCAGCGGCAGGCACTGGCTGGTCAGCGCATAGGCGGCGGTCAGGTTGACCTGCAGGCTTTCGATCCACTCGCGCGGCTCGATGTCCTGCATGCGCGAGAACGCCTTGAAGTGCGCAGCGCAGTGCAGCAGGCCGTCGAGGCGACCGAACTCGCGCTCCAGCGTCGCCGCCAGTTCACCGTAGTCGTTCCAGTTGGCGCCGCCCAGGTGCAGCGGGTAGATCGCCGGCACCGGGCCGCCGGCCTCTTCGATGGCGTCATACACCGCTTCCAGTTTCTTCACCGTGCGACCCAGCAGTACGACGGTGGCGCCGTGGCGGGCGCAGGCCAGCGCGGCAGCCTTGCCGAGGCCGTCACCGGCGCCGGTGACGAGGATGGTGCGGTTCTGCAGCAGCCCGGGGGCGGGCGAGTAGTTTTCAGGCAGCATGGATCGGAAGCTGGGAAGAATCAGGGAACAGGTCAGGCGCCGGCGAGCCAGCGATCGACTTCGACGGGTGTCATGCGCGGGCGGATGGCGCTGCCTTCGGCATAGGCGACATTGCGTGCCTCGGCGAAGCTGCGCAGTTCGGCGCTGTCGAGGCCGCCCAGGGTGATGGTCTGCCGCAGCTGGCGCTGTACCGCCAGCATCGCATCGAGTGCCTCGCGTACCGGCGCCTCGACCAGCGCGCGTTGCAAGGGTTGCGACGAGGGACGCGATTCGTTGACCGGGTAGTACAGCGAGGTCACCGCCGAGTTGCCGGGCTGGCCGGCACCGGCGACGCAGATATGGACGCCGGCATTGCGCAGCGTCGCTACCTGGCTGCGGGCGTGGGCGCCGCCGGCGACCAGCGCCGGCTCGGTGATTTCCAGGATCAGGGCACTGGCCGGCAGATCATGCGAACCAAGCAGGCGCGTGACCATGTCGGCCAGCGCCAGCTGCCGCAGTGCGGCGTCCGGCACGCGCACCACCAGGCCCAACGGTGGCCGGCCGTCGCTGCGCCATTGCGCCAGGCGTGCCAGGCCCTCGCGGAACTGCCACAGCGTCAGCGAGTGCACCAGGCTGAGGCGGTCGGGCAGGTTGAGGAACTCCTGTTCCTCCAGCCGGCCATGGCGCGGATGATTCCAGTAAGGCATCAGGCGCAGGCGCGGCGGCAGCCCGGCCTGCAGCGGCTGCTGCAGCATGTAGTCGTCGGCGATGCCGTCGTTGTACAGCGCAGCGTGCAGCTCGGCGATGCGGCGCGGACGCGCGCTGCGCTCGTCATCCAGCGCCGGCTCGTAGACGCGGTAGTCGCGGTGGTCGGCGGCCGCGGCGTACTTGGCGATCTCGGCGTGGCGTACCAGCGTCTCGGTGTCCTCGCCATGCTGCGGCGCCAGCGCGATGCCGATGCTGACGCGCAGGCCCAGAGCCTGGCGGCCGACGGTGATGGGTGTGTCGAGGGCGAACTGCAGGCGGCTGGCGAAGCGCCGGGCCTCGGCCTCGTCGGCAACCTGCGGCAGCAGGATGCCGAAGTCGTCGTGGCCGAAATGCGCCAGCACCTCGTTCTCGCCGAGTACGCTCTTGAGGCGATCGGTCAGCTGGTTGACCAGCGCATAGGAGGCGTCGCGGCCCTGCGACTGCTCGGCCTCGTGGTACTGCTCGGTGGCCAGCGTCATCACGCCCACCGACATGCCATGCACGCGGCGTCGCGTCAGCGCGCGGCCGACCAGGCTGATGAAAGCGTGACGGTTGGGCAGGCCCAGGGTATGGCCCTCGACCGGCGAGCGTTCCAGCTCATGCTGCAGGATCGTGGTCTGCTCGCGCAGCGCGGTGGTTTCGTCGATCAGCAAGGCGCCGGCCTGGAACGACAGCACGGTGCCGATGTACTGGCCCCAGAGCAGGAAGGCCAGCGGCATCGCGTCGAGCAGCCACAGTGCGGGGTTGTCGGTGTGTGCGCGCAGCAGCGTGCCCACGCTGATGTCGCCGTAGGCGGCGCGGGCCGCCAGCAAGGACGCGGCGACGAGGGCAACCAGCGCGATGCCCAGGCCATAGAAGGCATAGCGGTTGATGCGACTGCGCAGCAAGCCGGCGGTGGCTTCGAGCCCTTCGATGCGCTGGCCCTGGGCCAGCGGATGCGCCTTCTTCATGGGGGGCTTGCTCATGCTAGCCAGCGATGCAGGTCCTGCGGCTGCCGCGCGATGGCGTCGGCTGCCCAGCCCTCGATCGGGCCGCCTTCGCCGAGGTAGCCCCAGTCGGCGGCGATGGTGCGCATGCCGGCGGCACGGCCGGCAACGATGTCGCGATGATCGTCGCCGACGTAGATGCAATCCGCCGGCGCCAGTCCGAGCAGTTCGCAGGCCTTGTACAGGCCATCCGGCGCGGGCTTGGGCTGTGCGACCTCGTCGGCACTGAGCGTGACCGCGCTGCGCTGCGCCAGCTGCAGTTCTTCCATCAGCGGCCGCGTCAGCCAGGCCGGCTTGTTGGTCATCACGCCCCAGCGGATGCCGCGCGCCTCCATCGCCCGCAGCACTTCGTCCATGCCCTCGAACAGGCAGGAGTGGCGGCTGAGGTTGCGACGGTACAGATCAAGGAAGGCATCGCGGTGCTTCGGAAAGTCCGCATGCTCCGGCGTGATGCCCAGCGCCGTCTTCAGCAGGCCACGCGCGCCGGCCGAGGCGACAGGCCGGTAATCCACCAGCGGCAGCGGTGCCATGCCCAGCGACTCGCGCACCAGGTTGGCGGCGTGTCCGAGATCCGGCGCGGTGTCGACCAGGGTGCCGTCGAGGTCGAACAGCATGCAGCGCAGGCTCGGAGTCATGCCGGCTTCCGGCAGTGCATCAGGTAGTTGACGTCGATGTCGTCGGCCAGCGAGGCGGACTTCAGCAACGGGTTGTAGCGCAGGCCCTTCATGCTGACCGTCTCCAGCCCGGCGGCGCGCGCCCAGGCATCCAGCTCCGAAGGGCGGATGAACTTGGCGTAGTCGTGGGTGCCGCGCGGGATCAGGCCCAGCAGGTACTCGGCGCCGACGATCGCCAGCGCGAAGGACTTGGGATTGCGGTTGATGGTGGAGAACACCATGGTGCCGCCGGGCTTGAGCATGCGCGCGCAGGCCGCGATCACCGATTCCGGTTGCGGTACGTGCTCCAGCATTTCCATGCAGCAGACCAGGTCGAAGGCTTCCGGCAGTTCGCGCGCCAGTTCCTCGGCCGGCACCTGGCGGTACTCGGCCTTCGCGCCCCTCTGTGCCAACTGTGTTTCGAGGCCATGCAGCTTCGCCACTTCCAGCACGTCCTCGGCCATGTCGATGCCGAGCACTTCGGCGCCCTTGAGTGCGAGCGCTTCGGTCAGCAGGCCGCCGCCGCAGCCGACGTCGAGCGCGCGCTTGCCCTTGAGGCCGCCGGCGGCTTGTTCGATGTAGCGCACGCGTGGCGGATTGAGGCTGTGCAGCGGGCCCATCTCGCCGCGCGGGTCCCACCAGCGCGAGGCCAACTGGTCGAAATGGGCGATCTCGCGGCGATCGACGTTCTGCTTGGAGGTTTGCGGGTTCATGGCTTGATCTTCTGGCGCCATTCATTGGCGCGGGCGATGACGGCGGCTTCGTCCAGCGACAGCAGCTGGCGATCGCGCATCAGTGCGCGGCCGGCGACGTAGGTATGGGTGATCTGGTCGCGGCCGGCGGCATAGGCCAGTTGCGACAGGACGTTGTAGACCGGCTGCGTGGCGGCAGCGGAGAGGTCCACGGCAATGAAGTCGGCAGACTTGCCGGCAACCAGCGAGCCGGTCTCGCCATCGATGCCCAGCGCGCGGGCACCGGACAGCGTTGCCATCTGCAGCGCCTGCGGCGCTGACAGCGTGCGTGCATCGCCGGCCACGGCCTTGGCCAGCAGGGCAGCGGTGCGCAGTTCGCCGAGCAGGTCGAGATCGTTGTTGCTGGCGGCGCCATCGGTGCCGAGTGCGACGTTGACGCCGGCGACGAGCAGCTTGCCGACCGGCGCGAAGCCGCTGGCCAGCTTGAGGTTGGACTCCGGGCAGTGCGCGATATGCACGCCGAACTCGGCGGCCTCGGCGATTTCCTGGTCGGTGAGCTGGGTCATGTGCACGGCGATGAAGTCCGGGCCCAGCAGTTCCAGTTCCTTGAGGCGCTGCCAGGGGCGCTTGCCGCTGGCCTGCACGGCCATCTCGACTTCGCCGGCGGTCTCATGCACATGCATGTGGATGCCGTTGCCGAGCTCGTGGGCGTAGGCGCGGACCTTCTGCAGCGGCCCGTCGGAGACGGTGTAGGGCGCATGCGGCGCGAACACCGTGCGCAGCAGCGGGTTGCCCTTGATCTGGTCGTGCACCGCCAGGCCCTTGTGCAGGTACTCGTCCGGCCCGCTGGCCCAGGCGGTGGGGAAGTCGATCATGATCAGGCCGATGGTGGCCCGCATGCCGGACTCCGCCGCGACCTGCGCGCTGGCGTCCGGGAAGAAGTACATGTCGTTGAAGCAGGTGGTGCCGCCGCGGATCATCTCGGCGCAGGCCAGGCGTACGCCGTCGACGCAGAACTCGCGGCTGACATGCGCGCCCTCGGCCGGCCAGATGTGGTTCTGCAGCCAGTCCATCAGCGGCAGGTCATCGGCGATGCCGCGCAGCAGGCTCATCGCCGAGTGCGCATGGATGTTCACCAAGCCCGGCATCACCGCGTGCTGCGGCAGTTCCAGGGTCTCGCGGGCGACGATGGCGCGTGCCTCGGCGGCCGGCAGGACCTGCGCGATGCGGCCGTCGCGGATCACCAGCGCATGCTGCTCCAGCACGACACCGGCCGGTTCCACGGGAACCAGCCAGCGGGGAAAGACCAGCAGGTCGGCCGTCTGCATGGGGAATCGGTCCTGAAGGGATTAGAATTGCCGGCCATTTTAGCCGTGTGGAGCGTCGCAATGTCCGGTTCCGTGTTGCCCATCGTCTGGTCCGAACCGGTGCTGCGCCTGCTGGACCAGCGCGTGCTGCCGCACCAGCTGCAATATCTCGACTGCGCCAGCGCCGAGGACGTGGCCAGCGCGATCCACGGCATGGCGGTGCGCGGTGCCCCGGCGATCGGTATCGCTGCCGCTTACGGCCTCGTTCTGGCGGTACGGCGCGACACGGGCTCCTTCGACCAGGCCTTCCAGGTGCTGGCAGATTCGCGCCCGACCGCGGTCAACCTGCGCTGGGCGCTGGAGCGCATGCGCGGCGTCTGGCGCCGCGAGCCGACGGCGGCCGCCTTGCTGGTCGAGGCCGTTGCGATTCACCAGGAAGACCTGGCGCAGAACCTCAAGATCGGCGAATACGGCGCGGCCCTGCTGCCGGCCGGCGCCAAGGTCGTCACCCACTGCAACACTGGCGCCCTGGCCACCGGCGGCCATGGCACCGCGCTGGGCGTGATCCGCAGCGCCTGGACCGCCGGGCAGCTGGCGCAGGTCTACAACACCGAGACCCGGCCCTGGCTGCAGGGCGCGCGCCTGACCGCCTGGGAGCTGCAGGAGGAAGGCATCCCGGCCAAGCTGGTGGCCGACGGCGCGGTGGCGCACCTGATGACGCGAGACAAGATCGACTGGGTGATCGTCGGCGCCGACCGCATCGCCGCCAACGGCGACACCGCCAACAAGATCGGCACCTATGCGCTGGCCGTCGCGGCGAAACGCCACGGCGTAAGGTTCATGGTGGCGGCGCCCAGCGGCACCTTCGACCTCGACTGCCCGCACGGCAACGCCATCCCGATCGAGGAGCGCACGCCGCGCGAGCTGACCGAGTTCCGCGGCGAGCCGGTGGCGCCGCTGGGCTACGACGCCTTCAACCCGGTGTTCGACGTCACCCCGGCCGAGTTGATCGACGCCATCGTCTGCGAGCGCGGCGTGATCAGCCCGGTCAGCGAACAGGCGATCCGGGCCCTGCTGAAATAGAATCCCTGTCATGAGTTCCGCCAGCCCCAGCCTGCTGCATCTGCTGCGACGCCCCTCCGGCGCGCTGCTGGGGCTGTTGCTGCTGGCGATGCTGGCGCGCGGCCTGGTGGCACCGGGCTTCATGCCGCGCTTCGGCGCGGAGGGTGTCAGCATCGTCCTGTGTACCCCGCAGGGTGCGAAAACCCTGTGGCAGGGCGAGGCTGCAGCCTCGGCCCACGCCGATGGCAGCGAGCATTGCGCCTTCGGCCTCGCACTGGGGGCTGCGGCCCTGCCGCCGGCGCTGCCGCAGCTGCCGGCACGGGTGCTTGCGACGGCGCAGTCCGTGTCACCGGCCCTCACTGCTGGCCGCCGCCTGTCCGGCGCGCATTCCGCGCGTGGGCCGCCCAGGTACTCCTGAAGCCGCAACCAGGCCGGATCGCGGCGCAGGCCGTGATCCTTTGCTGAGTTTCGCGCCCCTCACCGGGCGGCGATCCAGGGAGTCACCCATGATCCGTTTTCTCCGCGCCCGGCCGCTGGCCGCGCTGCCGCTGTTGCTGTCCTCCGTTGTCATCGCCCACGAGGTTTCCGACCCGGGCACCACCGTGCTGCCCGCCGTCACCGTGGTCGGCGAGAAGCCGTCCTCGCTGACCGCGCCCTCGGTCCGCGAGGCTCATGACCTCATCGAGCAGACCCCGGGCGGGGTCGACCTGGTTTCCTCGGAGGAATTCGACGACCGCTATGCCCTCAACCTGAAGGACATGCTGCGCAACACCCCCGGCGTCTATGCGCAGCCGCGCTTCGCCGAGGAAGTGCGCCTGTCGATCCGCGGCTCGGGCCTGTCACGCAACAACCACCTGCGCGGCGTGCTGCTGCTGCAGGACGGCGTGCCGCTCAATCTTGCCGACGGCTTCGGCGACTTCCAGGAGGCCGATCCGCTGAGCCTGCGCTATGTCGAGGTCTACAAGGGTGGCAACGGCCTGCGTCATGGCAGCTCGACCCTGGGTGGGGCGATCAACCTGGTGACACCGACCGGGCGCACCGCCGGGCAGCAGAACCTGCTGCGCCTGGAAGCCGGCAGCTTCGAGGCGCGGCGCGAGCACCTCGCCGTGGCCCGCGCCGGGCAGCGCTGGGATCTCTACGCCGCCGCCACCGGCAACCAGGCCGAGGGTTTCCGCGAGCAGAGCGCCAGCGACAACCGCCGTCTCAACGGCAACCTCGGCCTGCAGCTCGGCGAACGCGCGGAAACGCGCTTCTACCTCAACTGGAACGGTATCGACCAGGAGATTCCCGGCACCGTCAGCCTCGATGCGGCGCTGAACGACCCGGAGTCGGTGCAGGCCAGCGCCACCAGCTTCGACACCCACCGCAACATCGGCTCGCTGCGCCTGGCCAACAAGACCAGCTTCCGGCTGGCGCACGGGCAGGTGGATGTCGGCGGTTACTGGTTCCGCAAGCAGCTGTACCACCCGATCGCCAACAACGTGGTCGACCAGGACGGCGATTTCCACGGCGCCTTCGCGCAGTGGAACGGCGGCTACCAACTGGCCGGCCGCAGCGGCGAACTGCTGCTGGGCAGCAGCGCGCGCTTCGGCGACAACGAAGCGCTGGTGTTCGCCAACAGCGGTGGCCGGCGTGGCGCGCAGACTGGCGACGCCCGCGAGCAGGCCGCCAGCTACGACCTCTACGGCGAGAACCGCCTGTGGCTGCAGCCGACGCTGGCGCTGGTGACCGGCCTGCAGCTGCTGCGCAGCGAACGCGACTTCACGGACCGCCGCAACCCGGCGGAGTCGGCGCAGAAGGACTACAAGGCCGCCAATCCCAAGCTGGGCCTGCTGTGGCAGCTGCAGCCGGAGGCGCAGGTCTACGCCAATGTCATCCGCTCCTACGAGCCGCCGATCTTTTCGGACCTGAACCAGGGTTCCACGGTGGGGGCCTGCGCCGGGCTGGGGCAGGGCGGCTTCGCTGATCTGAATGCCCAGCGTGCCTGGACTGCCGAGCTGGGCACGCGCGGTACCCGCCAGCGCTGGGCCTGGGACCTGTCGGTCTACCGCGCCCGCGTCCGTGACGAGATGCTGCAGCGCGCCTGCTCGCCGACCGCGGCGGTGCAGTTCAATGCCGACAGGACGGTGCACCAGGGCGTCGAGGCGGGCTTGGCCTACCGCCTTGCCGACGGCCTGACCCTGCAGCAGACCTACACCTTCGCCGACTTCCACTTCGACGGCGATCCGGCCTTCGGCAGCAACCAGCTCGCCGGGCAGCCGCGGCACTACTACCTCGCCGAACTGCGCTACGAGCATCGCTGGGGCTTCTTCGTTGCGCCCGGCATCGAGCGTGCGGTCGGCAATGTCGCCGACTACGCCAACACCCGCCCGGTGCCCGGCTACACGCTGTGGAATCTCGGCACCGGCGTCGACCTGCCGCACGGTGTGTCGCTGTTCCTGGAGGGACGCAACCTCGGCGACGAGCGCTACGTCTCCAGCGTCAGCGCGACCACCAGTTTCGCCACGGCGTCCAACCGGAACCTGTTCTATCCGGGCGAGGGCAGGGCGGTGTTCGGGGGGCTGCGCTGGGCCTTCTGAAGCCCGCTTCGGACATGGGGTCCGGCCTGCGGCGGCCGGACCGCGGGACGGGCTTTCCGGGCGGGATTTTGTTAGAATCCATCGATCAATTCCCGAACAGAAAGCAGCCTTCCGCGCAAGGCGGAGGCCGATTCGCACATGACTGATTTTGCCAAAGAAGTTCTGTCGGTAAATCTGGAAGACGAAATGCGGCGCAGCTACCTCGATTACGCGATGAGCGTGATCGTGGGTCGTGCGCTGCCAGATGCCCGGGACGGCCTCAAGCCGGTGCATCGTCGCTCGCTGTTCGCGATGCACGAGCAGCACAACGACTACAACAAGCCGTTCAAGAAGTCGGCGCGCATCGTCGGTGACGTGATGGGTAAGTACCACCCTCACGGCGACAGCGCGATCTACGACACGATCGTGCGCATGGCGCAGCCGTTCTCGTTGCGTTACCTGCTGGTCGACGGCCAGGGCAACTTCGGTTCGGTCGACGGCGACGCCCCTGCGGCGATGCGTTACACCGAAATCCGCATGACGCGCATCGCGCATGAGCTGCTGGCCGACATCGACAAGGAAACCGTCGACTTCCAGCCCAACTACGACGGCTCCGAGAGCGAGCCGACGGTGTTGCCGAGCAAGTTCCCGAACCTGCTGGTCAACGGCAGCTCCGGCATCGCGGTCGGCATGGCGACCAACATCCCGCCGCACAATCTCTCCGAGGTGATCGACGGCTGCGTCGCGCTGATCGACAAGCCGGAGATTGAGCTGGCGGAGCTGATGCGCCACATTCCCGCGCCAGATTTCCCGACGCGTGGCCTGATCCTCGACGCGCATGGCCTGGTCGATGCCTACGCCACCGGCCGCGGCCGCATCGTGATCCGCGCGCGCACGCACTTCGAGGACATCGGCAACGACAAGCAGTCCATCGTCACCACGGAACTGCCCTACCAGGTCAACAAGGCGCGCCTGCTGGAGCGCATCGCCGAACTGGTCAAGGAAAAGAAGATCGAGGGCATCACCGAGCTGCGCGACGAGTCCGACAAGGACGGCACGCGCATGGTGATCGAGCTGCGCCGCGGCGAGAACGCCGAGGTGGTGCTCAACAACCTCTACCAGCAGACCCAGCTGCAGATCGTGTTCAGCCTGAACATGGTCGCGCTCGACGGTGGCCAGCCGAAGATCCTGTCGCTGAAGTCGCTGCTGGAAATCTTCGTCCGCCACCGTCGCGAGGTGGTGACGCGCCGCACCCGCTACCTGCTGCGCAAGGCGCGTGAACGCGCCCATGTGCTGGAGGGCCTGTCGGTTGCGCTGGCCAACCTCGATCGGATGATCGAGCTGATCCGCCGCAGCCCGACGCCGGCGGAAGCCAAGGCCGGGCTGATGGGTGGCATCTGGGAGCCGGGCCCGGTCATCGCGATGCTGGAGCGCGCCGGTTCCCATGCCTCGCGCCCGCTGGACCTGGCAGCGGAATTCGGCATCGTCAACGGCGGCGAGCAAGGCCTCGGGTCGCCCGGCCAGCCGGGCTACCGCCTGTCCGAAGCCCAGGCCCAGGCCATCCTCGACCTGCGCCTGCATCGCCTGACCGGCCTGGAGCAGGAGAAGATCCACGAGGAATTCCGCGAACTGCTGGAAGCCATCCTCGACTACCTCGACATCCTCGGTTCCGAGGTCCGCCTGCTGTCGGTGATCCGCGCCGAGTTGCTGGAGATCAAGGAGATGTACGGCGACGAGCGCCGCACCGAGATCACCAACGCCGCGCTGAACATCGCCCACGAGGACCTGATCGCGCCGCAGGACATGGTGGTGACGCTGTCGCACGAGGGTTACGTCAAGGCCGTGGCGATGGACGAGTACCAGGCGCAGAAGCGCGGTGGCCGCGGCAAGCTGGCCACCACCAACAAGGAAGAGGACTTCGTCGACCGGCTGTGGGTCGCGCACTCGCACGACACGCTGCTGTGCTTCTCCAGCTCCGGCAAGTGCTACAAGCTGCGGGTGTTCGAGTTGCCCTCGGGTTCGCGCGGCTCGCGCGGCAAGCCGTTCAACAACCTGCTGCCGCTGGAGCAGGGCGAGAAGATCAACGCGGTGCTGCCGATCGAGTCCTTCGGGGGCGGCGCGCCGGATGCGGAGCATCCGGTAGGAGAGGAGCGTTTCATCTTCATGGCGACGCGCCGCGGCACGGTGAAGAAGACCGAGCTGTCGGCCTTCGCCAACGTGCGCAGCAACGGCATCATCGCGGTCGACCTGCGCGTCGACGACGAGCTGGTCGGCGTGGCGCTGACCACCGGCCAGGACGACATCATCCTGATCTCCGACGCGGGTCGTGCGATCCGCTTCAACGAGGCGACGGTTCGCGTGATGGGTCGCGGCGCCACCGGCGTGCGCGGCATGCGCCTGATCAAGACCTTTGCCGGTAGCGAGGAAGAGGGCGAGGATGCAGTGGTGTCCGAGGTCGATGAGGCTGTCGATGAGGCGGCCGACAACGGCGAGGGCGCACGTGTGATCTCGCTGATCGTGCCCGAGACCGGCGACATCCTGACGGTGTCGGAGTTCGGCTTCGGCAAGCGCACGCCGATCGACCAATTCCCCAAGCGTGGCCGCGGTGGCCAGGGCGTGATCGGCCAGTCGCTGACCGACAAGACCGGTCGCCTGATCGGCGCCGTCACCGTCGACGACCGTCACGAGCTGATGCTGATCTCCGAGAGCGGCAACCTGATCCGCACCCGCGCCTCGGAAGTGCGCGTTGCCGGCCGCAACACCCAGGGCGTGCGCATCATGCGTCCGGTGGAAGGCGATCGCCTGGTGGGCGTCGACCGTTATGTCGCGGAAGAGGACGTCGAGAGTCTGGACGAAGCCGGCCTGCCGCCGGCCCCGGTGGAGCCTTCGCCTGAACCCCCGGCGGAATAAGTAGCAACCGGAACCCCGCTCTGCGGGGTTCTTTTTGGCCCGCTACCGTTGACTAACATGTCCTGTTAGGTGATAAGATAAGTGAATGAATTTCAGTGTCCATTTCGATGAGGCTACGATTGAGCGCCTGAACAAGGCGGTCGAGCGTGCGGGGGTGACCCGCAACCGCCTGATCGGCATGGCGGTGCAGGAATGGCTGGCGCGCAACGAGGAAAAGGACTGGCCGGAGACGCTGGCGGCCCATTTCCGCAACCCGGCGCCGGAACTGGCGCAGGACACCCTGGATTTCCAGGCCTGGCGTGAGCAGCTGGCGGCCCCGGCTGAGCCGCGCTGGTGAAGTTCCTGCTGGATTCGAATGTGGTGGCGGCGGCCGTGACCGGCCGTCTGCCGGTGGTGCTGAAGCTGTCGCAGCTCAAGCCCAGCGACGTCGCCGTCTCCGCGGTCAGCCGCATGGAGGCCGAGGCCGCCCTGAGGGCGCAGCCGCGGGCACAGGCGCGCCATGCGAGGCTGCTGAAGGAGTTCCTGGTGAACGTGCGGGTGATCCCCTTCGACGTCGCCGAGACTCAGCAGGCGGTGAGCCTGGCGGCCTATGCGCAGCAGATGGAAGAGAAGCTCGGGGCCTACGACCTGCTGGTCGCGGCGACTGCCTTGGCGCACCAGCTGGTACTGGTGACGGACCGGCCGCAGGCGTTCGCGGCGGTGCCGAATCTCGATGTGGTGAGATGGGCGTAAAGATTTGATGTATCCGGCGCCTGCAAGGGTCCGGTCAGAAAGACAGCGGTAAAGATCAATTTTCCTTCATTGCCTCAGGACACAGACCATGAAAAGAATCGTGAATTTCAGCGCGGGCCCGGCGACGCTGCCCCTCGCGGTGCTGGAGCAGGTACAGGCCGAATTGCTGGACTGGCGCGGCTCGGGCATGTCGGTGATGGAAATGTCGCATCGCGACAAGGAATTCATGAGCATCGCCCAGGAAGCCGAGAAGGACCTGCGCGAGATCGCTGGCATCCCGGCCAACTACAAGGTGCTGTTCCTGCAGGGCGGCGCCACCGGCCAGTTCACCTATGCGCCGATGAACCTGCTGCGGGGCAAGGCCGGCTTCGACTACGTGCTGACCGGCGACTGGGGCAAGAAGGCCGCCAAGGAAGCGGGCAAGTACGGCAAGGTCAACATCGCCGCCAGCAGCGAGGGCGACAAGTTCACCAACATCCCGGATGCCAAGGCCTGGAAGCTGGATCCGAACGCCGCTTACGTGCACATCACGCCGAACGAGACCATCCACGGCGTCGAGTTCCATGCCGAGCCGGAAACCAACGGCGTGCCGCTGGTGGCCGACATGTCGTCGAACATCCTGTCGCGCCCGATCGACATCGCCAAGTACGGGATGATCTACGCCGGCGCGCAGAAGAACATCGGTCCTTCGGGCATCACCATCGTGATCGTGCGTGAAGACCTGATCGGCCAGGCGTCGCCGCTGACGCCGGGCATCTTCGACTACAAGCAGATGGCCGACAACGAGTCGATGCTGAACACGCCGCCCTGCTTCGGCTGGTATGTCTCGGGCCTGGTATTCAAGTGGATCAAGGACCATGGCGGCCTGCAGGCTGTCGGCGAGCGCAACGCGCAGAAGGCGAAGACGCTGTATGACTACATCGACAGCCAGGATTTCTATAGCAACCCGGTGGCCAAGGCCAACCGTTCGCGCATGAACGTGCCCTTCGTGCTGGCCAACGCGGAGCTCGATGCCGACTTCCTCAAGGGCGCCAAGGCCAACAGCCTGTCGGGTCTCAAGGGTCACCGCTCGGTCGGTGGCATGCGCGCCAGCCTGTACAACGCCATGACGCAGGAAGGCGTGAATGTGCTGGTCGAGTACATGAAGGAATTTGCCCGCACGCGCGGGTAAGCCGGAAACAGCCGAGTGCCTTGAATGGCACTCGGCCCGGCGAACGCCCGGCCATGGATGGCCGGGCCGGGGTCCGGTTCAGCTAAACACTGTCGCGGCATGGACGCCGTCACCAAAACTTTCAGGAATTTACCCATGTTCAAGGTTCAGACCCTCAACAACATCTCCGTCCTCGGTCTCGAGCGCCTGCCGCGCGAGCGCTACGAAGTCGCCTCCGAGATCGCGCATCCGGACGCGGTGATGGTGCGCTCCGCCGACATGCACAAGATGGAGATCGCGGCCAGCATCAAGGCGATCGGCCGTGCCGGTGCCGGTACCAACAACATCCCGGTCGCGGCGATGAGCAAGCGTGGCGTACCGGTGTTCAATGCCCCGGGTGCCAACTCCAATGCGGTCAAGGAACTGGTGCTGGCTGGCCTGTTCCTGTCGGCGCGCAACATCCCGCAGGCGCTGGATTTCGTGCGCAAGCTCGAGGGTGACGACAAGGCCATGCACACGGCCGTGGAAGACGGCAAGAAGAAGTTCGTCGGCTTCGAGCTGCCGGGCCGCACCCTGGGCGTGATCGGCCTGGGCGCGATCGGCGTCAAGGTTGCCAACGCGGCGCTGGAACTGGGCATGACGGTCTATGGCTTCGACCCGGCGATGACGGTGCAGAACGCCTGGCAGCTGAACTCCGGCGTGCGCCAGGCGCTGTCGGTCGACGACCTGGTCTCCAAGAGCCAGTTCATCTCGGTGCACGTGCCGCTGCTGGATGCCACCCGCGGCCTGATCAATGCCGACCGCCTCAAGCTGATGCCGAAAAAGGGCGTGATCCTGAACTTTGCCCGCGAGGCCATCGTCGACGAGAAGGCCGTGGTCGAGGCCCTCGACGCCGGCAGCCTGCATGCCTACGTCTGCGATTTCCCGAGCAATGCCCTCAAGGGCCACCCCCGCGTGATCGCGACCCCGCATCTGGGCGCCAGCACGGGCGAGGCCGAGGACAACTGCGCGGTGATGGTCGCCGACCAGCTGCGCGAGTTCCTGGAACTGGGCAACGTCCGCAACTCGGTCAACTTCCCCGAGGCGGTGATGGCCCTGCTGCCGGGCAAGACCCGCCTGTGCATCGTCAACGAGAACGTGCCGAACATGGTCGGCCAGATCTCCACGACCCTGGCCAAGCACAACCTCAACATCGCCGACCTGCTCAACAAGTCGCGCGGTGACCTGGCCTACACGATTGTCGACATCGACCAGGGCTGCGCCCAGGACGTGGTCGCCGAGTTGGGTGCCATCCAGGGCGTGCTGTCGGTGCGCTGCATCCCGGCCCGCTGAGGCAGGCTAGGGGACCGGACAGGGAGCGCGTACAATCGCGCTCCCTGTTTGCTTTTTCGGCACCCATGAACAACGAACTGGCCCAGGCCCGCACCAAGATCGACGCACTGGACGAGCAGCTGCAGACGCTGATTTCGCAGCGCGCCCGCATCGCCCAGGAAGTGGCCCATATCAAGGAACGGACGGGCGACAGCACCGGCAACCACTATCGCCCGGCCCGCGAGGCCGAGGTGCTGCGCCGCGCGATGGAACGCAACACCGGCCCGTTGACCGATGAGACGGTGGCGCGGCTGATGCGCGAGATCATGTCGGCCTGCCTGTCGCTGGAATCGCCGCTGAAGATCGCCTATCTCGGCCCCGAGGGCACCTATACCCAGGCGGCGGTACTGAAGCACTTCGGCGAGAGCGTCACCGCGCGGCCGGCGGCGGCGATCGACGAGATCTTCCGCGATGTCGAGACTGGCAACGCCGATTACGGTGTGGTCCCGGTGGAGAACTCGCTGGGCGGGATCGTCAGCCACACGCTGGACGAACTGGCCCAGACCACGCTGCGTATCTGCGGCGAAGTCACCCTGCCGATCCATCATTGCCTGTTGTCGCGCGAAACCTCGATCGAGGGCATCACGCACATCTACTCGCACCAGCAGTCCTTCGCGCAGTGCCGCAAGTGGCTGGACGCGCGCCTGCCCAAGGCCGAGCGCGAGACCGTCGCCAGCAATGCCCAGGCGGTGCTGATCGCCAGGGAGCGGGGCGGGGCGGCGATTGCCGGCCAGCAGGCGGCCAAGCTCTACGGCATGAATATCCTCGCCTCGAACATCGAGGACGATCCCAACAACACCACGCGCTTCCTGATCATCGGCAAGCACGATCCTTCGCCGACTGGCGATGACGTCACCTCGGTGGTGCTGACGGCGCAGCGCAACATGCCCGGCGCGTTGTTCAAGCTGCTGCAGCCCTTCGCCCGCGAGAACATCGACCTGACGCGCATCGAGTCGCGGCCGGTCAAGGGCGCGGCGGTGCGCGACTACTACTTCTTCATCGATTTCCGCGGCCACGCGCTGGATCCGCGCATCGAATCGGTGATCGGCGAGGTCCGTGCGGCCTCGGCTTTCTTCAAGATTCTCGGTTCCTATCCCACCGCTCCGTTCTGAAGGTTTGTCCGTGATGTCATCCCTGCTGAAAAACGCCGCCACCGGCGTGCTGAGCCTGGAGGCGTATGCGCCGGGCATGCCGATCGAGGAACTGCAGCGCCGCCTCGGCATCAGCCACGCGATCAAGCTGGCCTCGAACGAGAACCCGCTGGGCCCCAGCCCTAAGGTCAAGGCGGCGATCGCCGAGGCCGTGGCCACGACCAACCTGTCGCTGTATCCGGACGGCGGCGGTTTTCGCCTGAAGAAGGCCATCGGCGAGTTCCAGGGCATCGCCACTGACCGCATCACGCTGGGCAACGGTTCCAACGACATCATCGAACTGCTGGGCCGCGTGTTCCTCGGCCCGGGCCGCGCCGCGCTGTTCTCGCAGCATGCCTTCGCGGTCTACCCGATCGTCACCCAGGCGCAGTGCGCCCGGGCGGTGGTGGTGCCGGCGTGCCCGGCGACCGATGCCCAGCCCCATGGCCATGACCTGGCCGCCTTTGCGCAGGCGCTGCAGGCGAATCCGGATGTATCGCTGGTGTTCATCGCCAACCCCAACAACCCGACCGGAACCTGGTTGCCGCCGGCCGAGATCGAGGCCTTCATCGCCCAGGTGCCGCCGCATGTGGTCGTGGCGCTGGACGAGGCCTACGACGAGTACATGGAGCCGGCGCTGCGCGGTCACTCGCGCGGCTGGCTGGACAAGTACCCGAACCTGGTGGTGTTCCACACCTTCTCCAAGGCCTACGGCCTGGCCGGCCTGCGCGCCGGCTACGCCCTGTCCAGCGTCGAGCTGGCCGACCTGATGAACCGGGTGCGCCAGCCATTCAACAACAACAGCCTGGCGCTGCTCGCGGCCGAGATCGCACTGGCCGACCAGGAGCATGTCGCCCGCTCGGTCGAGCTGAACAACCGTGAACGCGAGCGCCTGACGCAAGTCCTGCGCGCGAGGGGCCTGACCGTGCTGCCCTCGCAGGCCAACTTCATCGCGGTCGGCTTCGGCCGTGACGCCAAGCCGATCAACCAGGGCCTGATGGAGCGCGGCGTGATCGTGCGCCCGATCGCCTCCTACGAGCTGCCGCAGTTCCTGCGCTTCTCGATCGGCACCGAGACCGAGAACGACCGCCTGCTGGCGGCGCTGCAAGAGGTGCTGGCGGCGTGATCGTCCAGCGCATCGCCTTCGTCGGACTGGGCCTGATCGGCGGCTCCTTCGCGCGTGCGCTGCGCAAGGCTGGCGCGGTCGGCGAGATCATCGGCCATGACCTGGACCCGCTGCGCGCCGCTACCGCGCTGGAGTTGGGCGTGATCAGCCGCGTCGCCGATTCGCTGGCCGATGCCGTGCGCGAGGCCGATGTGGTGGTGCTGTCGGTGCCGGTGCTGCAGACCCGCGAGGTGCTGAGCCAGCTGGCGCTGTTCCTGCGCGACGAAGCAATCCTGACCGATGTCGGCAGCACCAAGCTGTCGGTGCAGGAAGACGTCGCCGCCGTGTTCGGCGCGCTGCCGCCGCGCTTCGTCGGCGGTCACCCGGTGGCCGGCGTCGAGAAGAGCGGGGTGGAAGCCTCCTTTGCCGAGTTGTTCCAGGGTCGTCGCTGCATCCTGACGCCGCATGCGGCGCAGGACCCGGCCGCGCTGGCGACAGTGCGCGCGCTATGGGAAGCGGCGGGCAGCGTGGTCTGCGAGATGAGCGCCGGGCACCATGACGAGGTGCTGGCAGCCACCAGCCACCTGCCGCATGTGCTGGCCTATGCCTTGGTCGATTTCCTCAACACCCTGGATTCCAGCCGCGAGATCTTCGCCTACGCCGCCGGTGGTTTCCGCGACTTCACCCGCATCGCCTCCAGCAGCCCGAAGATGTGGCACGACATCACCCGCGCCAATCGCGATGCAGTGCTGGGTGCGCTCGACGGCTACCTTGGCGAGCTGCACAAGCTGCGCGAGGCGATCACCGACGACGACGGTCCGGCAATCCTCGATATCTACACCCGCGCCCGCGATGCCCGCGAGCGCTACCTGGAGCTGGTTGAGAGACCGGCGGCCACGAAGAAGACATGAGTCAGTCAGCGGCGTTTCTCGACCTTGCGCCGATCCGCGCGGCGCGCGGCGAACTGCGCCTGCCCGGCTCCAAGAGTGTGTCGATCCGCGCACTGTTGCTGGCCGCGTTGTCGGAAGGCGAAACGGTCCTGACGGGCCTGCTCGATTCCGACGACACCCGCGTAATGCGTGCCGCCCTGCAATCCTGCGGCGTGCCGCTGGAAGATCTCGGCGAGGCCGGCTGGCGCGTGCGGGGCGCGGCGCGCCTGCCGCTGCGCGAGGCGGACATCTTCGTCGGCAACTCCGGGCTGTCGGTGCGCACGCTGGTGGCAGTGCTGGCGTTCATGGACGGCCGCTATCGCCTGTCCGGCGTGCCGCGCATGCACGAGCGGCCGATCGGCGATCTGGTCGATGCCCTGCGACCGCTGGGTGCCCGCATCGGCTACCTGCAGCAGGAGGGGTTTCCGCCGCTGCTGATCGAGCCGGCGCAGGCGCGTGCGGCGTTGCCGGTGCGTGTGCGTGGCGACGCCTCCAGCCAGTTCCTCACCGGCATCCTGCAGTCGGCGCCGCTGCTGGCGCGCGAGCGCGACCTGGTGATCGAGGTCGAGGGCGAGCTGATCTCGAAGCCCTACATCGACCTGAGCCTGGCCCTGATGCAGCGCTTCGGTGTCGACGTCCAGCGCGGCTCCACTGCGGCGGGCACGCCGCGTTTCACGGTTGCTGCCGGCGCCCGTTACCGCGCGCCCGGCGTGTTTGCCGTCGAGGGCGACGCTTCCTCGGCCTCCTATTTCCTCGCGCTCGGCGCCCTTGCCGGCGGGCCGCTGCGGGTGCAGGGCATGGGCAGCGCCAGTTTGCAGGGCGATGTGCGCTTCGCCGAGGTGATGGCCGCGATGGGCGCCGAAGTCACGCAGGGCGAGGACTGGACCGAGGTGCGCTCGCCGGGCCTGGCTTCCGGCTTCCGGCCGAAAGCGATCGACGCCGATTTCAATCACATCCCCGACGCAGCGATGACCGTGGCGGTCGTGGCACTGTTCGCCGACGGCCCCAGCGTGCTGCGCAACATCGGCAGCTGGCGCGTGAAGGAGACCGACCGCATCGCGGCCATGGCAGCGGAGCTGACCAAACTCGGCGCGCTCGTCGAGGCTGGCCCCGATTTCCTGCGCATCACGCCGCCCGCGACGATCCGCGAGGCGGCCATCGATACCTACGACGATCACCGCATCGCGATGAGCTTCTCGCTCGCGGCCTGCGGCGGTGTCGCCGTGCGCATCAACGATCCGGGCTGCGTCGCCAAGACCTTCCCGGACTATTTCACGCGGCTTGCCGCTCTGACCTTCGCCTGAACCGATCATGCCGTCCCCGATTTCCCCAGACTCTCCGGCTCCGGTCATCACCGTCGACGGCCCCAGCGGCGTCGGCAAGGGCCTGGTGACGCGCTGGCTGGGCGGGCGCCTCGGTTACCACCGGCTCGACAGCGGCGCGCTGTACCGCATCCTGGCGCTGGCTGCGGAACGCGCCGGTGTCCCGGCCATCGATGGCGTGGCCGTGGCGGCACTGGTGCCGGGCCTGCGCATCGAGTTCACCGGCGAAACCGAGCATGACGAGGCGATCCTGGTCAACGGCCAGGACTGGGCGCAGGAAGTGCGCGCCGAATCCACCGGCGCGCTGGCTTCGCGCATCGCGGCGCTGCCCGAGGTGCGTGCGGCCCTGCTGCAGCTGCAGAAGGATTTCCGTCGCCCCCCCGGCCTGATCGCCGACGGCCGCGACATGGGCACCGTCGTCTTCCCTGATGCGCGGCCCAAGATCTTCATGGATGCCAGCCCTGACGAGCGCGCGGCACGTCGCCACAAGCAGTTGAGCGATAAGGGAATACCGGCTACACTCGCCGACCTCTGTGAGGAGATTCGCGCCCGCGACGCGCGCGACCGCAACCGCTCCATCGCCCCGCTCAAGCCGGCCGATGGGGCCGAAGTGGTTGATACCACGGGACTTTCCCCTGCCGACGTGATCGGAAAAGTGGAAGCCTTGCTGCGTCGCTACGGGTTCTGATTTCCAGAGCAGATAGCCGGTCCACAGGAAGTGGGCCGTTTTTTCATTAAACGGGACCGCAGCCATGGACGGGGCGGATGTTCAACCTTCTACCGAGTTAAGAATGATCGAAAGTTTTGCTGAGATGTTTGAGGCCAGCCTCAAGGGTGGCCAGTCCATGCAGTCGGGCACCATTGTCAACGCCAGGGTGCTGGCTGTTAAACCGGATGTCGTGATCGTCGACGCGGGCCTCAAGTCCGAAGGCGTGATCCCCATCGCGGAATTCATGGTCGACGGCGAGCTGAAGGTTGCAGCCGGCGATGACGTGGAAGTGGCACTGGAAACCGTCGAGGACGGCTTCGGCGAAACCAAGTTCTCCAAGGAGAAGGCCGAGCGGATCAAGACCTGGGAGCGCCTCGCGAAGGCCTTCGAGGGCAAGGAAACCGTCATCGGTATCATCACGGGCAAGGTCAAGGGCGGCTTCACCGTCGACATCGGCACCGTCCGCGCGTTCCTGCCGGGCTCGCTGGTCGACGTCCGTCCGGTCCGCGATACCTCCTACCTCGAGGGCAAGCCGCTCGAGTTCAAGGTCATCAAGCTCGACAAGCTGCGCAACAACGTCGTGGTTTCGCGTCGCGAAGTGCTCGAGGCCGAGTACAGCGCCGAGCGTGACACCCTCCTCGCCAACCTGCAGGAAGGCGTTGTCCTCCGCGGCGTGGTCAAGAACCTGGTCGAGTACGGCGCGTTCGTCGATCTCGGCGGCATCGACGGCCTGCTGCACATCACCGACATGACGTGGAAGCGCGTCAAGGATCCGGCCGAAGTCGTCACCGTCGGCACGGAAATCGAAGTCAAGGTCCTCAAGTACGACCGCGAGCGTCGCCGCGTCAGCCTCGGCCTCAAACAGCTGGGCGCCGATCCGTGGATGGATATCGAGCGTCGCTACCCCGAGAAGACCCGCCTGTTCGGCAAGGTCACCAACATCACCGACTACGGTTCGTTCGTCGAGATCGAGCCGGGCGTCGAGGGCCTGGTCCACGTGTCCGAAATGGACTGGACCAACAAGAACGTCAACCCGGGCAAGGTCGTGCAGGTCGGCGACGAAGTCGAAGTCATGATCCTCGATATCGACGGCGAGCGCCGCCGTATCTCGCTGGGCATGAAGCAGTGCAAGCAGAACCCCTGGGAAGAGTTCGCGCAGAACCACCAGAAGGGCGATCGCGTCCGCGGTGGCATCAAGTCGATCACCGACTTCGGCATCTTCATCGGCCTGGACGGCGGCATCGACGGCCTGGTGCATCTGTCCGACCTCGACTGGAACGAAGCCGGCGAAACCGCCGTGCGTCGCTACCAGAAGGGCCAGGAGCTGGATGCCGTGGTGCTTGCCATCGACGCGGCCCGCGAGCGCATCTCGCTGGGCGTCAAGCAGGTCCAGCAGGATCCGCTGTCGCAGTTCATCGCTGACACCGTCAAGGGCACGATCGTGAAGGGCATCGTCCGCACGGTTGACCCGCGCGGCGCCTTCATCGACCTGGGCAACGGCGTCGAGGGTTACATCCGTGCCAACGACCTGGCCCGTGATCGCGTTGAAGACGCGACCAAGGTGCTCAAGGAAGGCGACACGCTGGAATCCCGCTTCGTCGGCGTCGACCGCAAGAACCGCATCGTTCAGCTGTCGGTTCGCGAGAAGGAAATCCAGGAAGAGCAGGAGGTCATGCAGGAGTACAGCCGTAACGCCAGCACCGGCCGTACCAGCTTGGGCGACCTGCTGAAGGAACAGATGGGCGGCAACGGCGGCAACAACAGCTAAGCCAGCCTGTTTTGGGTTGTACGAAGGGGCCGCTGATGCGGCCCCTTCTTTTTTGCCCGGTCGGGACGCCCCCGGGTCGGTATGGCGGCTTGCACGGCTCGTTTTTTTTCTATACTGTTCAATCAATTAGAACGAAAGCCTGAGCCCATGACCAAGTCAGAACTCATCGAGCGTTTGGCCTCCAAGCAGACCCATCTGATGCAGAAGGATGTGGAGCTGGCGGTGAAGCTGGTGCTGGACCAGATCAGCATCGCGCTGGCCAAGGACGACCGCGTCGAGATCCGCGGCTTCGGCAGCTTTGCCCTGCATCATCGTCCTGCGCGCGTGGGGCGCAATCCCAAGACCGGCGAGCCGGTGGAAATCCCGCCAAAGCGCGTGCCGCACTTCAAGCCGGGCAAGGAAATGCGCGAGCGCGTCAACGCCAACGCCCAGGCCGAGGCGGAAGCGGAAGCCGCCGCCGCAGCGGCGGCCAAGGCAGCGGCGGCGGAGCCGCAGGCCTGATCGCATGACGTTCAAGTTGCCGCGTTCCCTGCTGTTCTTCCTGGTGATCCTGCCGGTGTTCGTGCTCGGCACGACCATCGGCTTCTTCAACGGCCAGGATGTCGAGTTCAACTACCTGTTCGGCAGCGTCCATTTGCCGCTGATTGCCCTGCTGATCGGCGAATTCCTGCTGGTGGTGGCGCTGACGCTGCTGGCGACCCTGGTCCGCGTGCTTGCGCTGAAGTCGGAGATCCGCCGCCTGCGCAAGCAACTGCGCGATGCCGATACCGAGCTGAAGAACCTGCGCGTGCTGTCGGCGCCGGTGGCTGCGTCCGCCTTGCCGAATTCCTTGCCCCGGACCCCCTGACGGATGATCGATGCACTGTTCACCTGGCTGCTGCTGCCGCTGGGGATGGCCTTGGGTTGGGCGCTGGCGCGCGGCCAGCCGGAGCACAAGAGCGAGGGCATCAGCCCCGAGAAGTTTGGCGGGCTGGTCACACACCTGGTCAGTGACAACCCGGACGAGACGCTGGCGGCGCTGACCGAGGCGGCCGAGATCGATCACTCGACCGCGGAACTGCACCTGACCCTGGGTAACCTGTTCCGCAAGCGCGGCGAGGTCGATCGTGCCCTGCATATCCACGAGGACCTGCTGGCCCGGCCCGGGCTGAGCCAGGACCTGCGCAATCGCACGCGCTTCGAGCTGGCGCAGGACTACCACAAGGCCGGCCTGATGGACCGTGCCGAGGAGCTGTGCCTGGCGCTGGCCGGCGAGGGTCAGTACACGGCGCTGGCGCTGGAGCAGTTGCGCACGATCTACGAGCAGGGCCGCGACTGGAACCAGGCGATCGCCATCGCGCGCCGCATCGAGTCGGCCAAGGGCGAATCCAAGCGTGCGGTGATCGCGCAGTACTTCTGCGAGCTGGCCGAGGAGGCTCGCGCGCGCAAGGAGATGGACGAGGCGCTGCGCTTGGCCGAGCAGGCCGCCAGCGAGGACAAGGGCTGCCTGCGTGCCGAGTTGCTGCTGGGGGCGCTGCACGAGGCTGCCGGCAACGATGCGGCGGCGATCAAGCGCTACCGGCTGGCCTTCGAGCACGACCCGCGTTTCCTGGCCGAGGTGCTGGAGCCGCTGCGGCGCTGCTCCGAGCGCAGCGGCGACGTCGACGGCTATCTGTTGTTCCTGCAGGACGCCAAGGAGATGTCACCCAGCAGCCTGCCGATCCTGGCCGAGGCGCACCTGATGCGCCAGGAAGGCCTGGACGTGTCCGATCACCTGGCGCAGGGCCTGGAGATGCGCCCCAGCCGCGCAGTGCTGGCCGAGTTCCTGGAAGTGCTGGAAAAGCAGCCGAACGTGGTCGCCTCCGGCCTCGACAAGCCGGCCGCCAGCTTGCGCAGCGCGCTGCGCAAGCTGATGGACACGACGCCGCGCTATCGTTGCAACCATTGCGGCTTCAGCCCGCGGCAGTTGTTCTGGCAATGTCCCAGCTGCAAGCAGTGGGCGACCATCACGCCCATCGACGAAGTTCTCAAGTCCTGAGCAGGCACTTGAAGTAAGCAGGGTATCTCGCTCATTAAACAAGCGTTTTTGACGCCGCGCACCGCATCTGGCAACGTGCGACGATAAACAGCGAGCCGGTGCTTCTGGAGGAGACGTGGCAAAGACCGCATTCGTCACGGGTGCGACGGGTTTCGTCGGTCTGAACCTGGTCGAGGAACTGCTCGACCAGGGATGGAATGTCATTGCCATGCATCGCCCGCAGTCCGATGTCTCGGTGCTGTCGCGCTTCCCCAGCATCGGTCACGCCTGCGGCGACATCACCGACTCGCGCACCCTGAAGAACATCGTGCCGCGCCATGTCGACTGCCTGTTCCATGTCGCCGGCAACACCAGCCTGTGGGCGCGGGCACATGCCGAGCAGATCAAGGTCAACGTGCGCGGCACCCGCAACATGGTGCGCGCCGGGCTGGAATCGGGCGTCAAGCGCTTCGTGCATACCTCCAGCATCGTTGCCTACGGCCTGCACGGCGGCATCATCACCGAGGACACGCCCACGCGCGGCAGCGCGGCGCCGGTCAACTACATCCGCAGCAAGGCGCTGGCCGAGCGCGAGATCCACAAAGGTATCGCCGCCGGCCTGCAGGCGGTGATGATCAACCCGTCCAACATCCTCGGCCGCTACGACACGGTCAACTGGTCGCGCATGTTCCGCCTGGTGCAGCAGGGACGGTTGCCCGGCATGCCGGCGGGGGGCGGCAGCTTCTGCCATGCCCGCGAGGTAGCGCGTGCGCACATCGCGGCAGCAGAACGTGGTGCGGTGGCGCAGAACTACCTGCTCGGCGGCGCTCAGAGCAGCTACCTGGGCCTGGCCCAGGAGATGAGCCGCATCATGGGGCTGAGCCGGCGCTTCTACACGCTGCATCCGCGGCTGATGCACGGCTACGCGCGGCTGGAGGAGGTGTTCGCGCCGCTGTTCCGCCGCGAGCCGGAAATCACCTCGGAGGTCGTGGTGCTGCTGTCGCAGAACATCTACTGCAGCAGCCGCAAGGCCCAGCATGAACTCGGCTACCGGCCGCAGTCGATCGATACGATGCTGAAGGACTGCTACGAGTGGATGCTCAGCGCCGGCCTGCTGAAGCGGCCGAAGGCGCGCTAGCTTCAGCTAGCTGCCATCATCCAGCGCGCCGATGCGCTGCTGCTCGCGCGGTGGCCGCCAGTTCTCCGGTAGCGAGGCCCTGACTTCCTGGCGCTTGGCCAGCAGGCGCGCGCGGTCCTGCGTGCTGAGATTGGGCAGGCGCAGGCCGGCGTCGAGCTGGGCCAGGGCGTTGCCGGCATCGCCGCGCAGGTACAGGTACATCGCATTCTGGTAGGAGGCTTCCGGCAGGTTGCCCATCTCGCGCGCCGCCTGCGCCAGCAGGTTGTAGGCCTCCAGCTGGCTGCTGACGGTCTGGTCGCGTGCCAGCAGCAGCTGGCGTGCGTCCTCGGGGCGGCCGGCGGCCATCAGCGCGTCCGCCGTGTCGAGCACCGCGGGGGCATAGCGCGGGAACAGTTGCAGCGTGCGCCTGAACAGCGCCACCGCCTCGTCGTTGCGGTGCTGCAGCAGCAGGATGCGGCCCTGCAGCAGGCTCAGGTTGACCTGGCGCGGATGCTGCTCGAGCAGCGGGGCCAGCGTGCGCTGGGCCTCGGCGCCCTGGCCTTGCAGGCTCAGGGCCATCGCCAGGCCGTAGCGGTTGGCCGCGGTGTCATGGCCAGCCGCAAGCTCGTTGCCGAAGTAATCCATCGCCTCGCTCGGGCGCTCCGACGACAGCACGCGTGCGCGGGCCCGCATCAGGCCGAAGTCCAGCGCATCCTTCACCGAGACCTTGGGCATCTCCGCGGCACGGGAACGTGCCTCGGCGATGCGATTGGTGGTCAGCGGGTGGGTGCGCAGGATTTCCGGCAGGCCGCTGCCGTAGAGCCGCGACTGCTGCTCCAGCTTGACGAAGAAGCTGCCCATCGCTGCCGGGTCGAAGCCGGCGCGTGCCATGGTCTGGATGCCGACGCGGTCGGCCTCGAGTTCGTGCGCGCGGGTGTAGTTGACCTGGCGCTGGTAGTTCATCGCCTGGCCCACCGACAGCGCACCGACCACCACGTCCGGATCGGCGGAGCCGGCGATGATCGCGGCGATCACCGCCAGCCAGGTGGCGACGGTGGCGACCTGGGTGTCTTCCTGGGTACGCGCGATATGACGCTGGGTGACGTGGGCGATTTCATGGCCCAGCACACCGGCGACCTCGCTTTCGTTGCTGGCGGCGAGCATCAGGCCGGCATTGATGCCGACGTAGCCGCCGGGCAGGGCGAAGGCGTTGATGCGCGCATCGCGCACCATGAAGAAGGTCAGCGGCTGTCCGCGCGAACGGGCGCTGGCGGCCAGCTTCCAGCCCAGGGCGGAGACGTAGTCCGACAGCTCCGGGTCTTCCAGCAGGTAATTGCCGCCGTAGAGCTGGCTCATGACCTTGGCGCCGAGTGCCTTCTCCTCGCTGGGCGACAGCGAATTGTCGGCCGGCTCGCCGATCTGCGGCAGGTCCAGCGCCGCCGGCGATTCGGCACGCGAAGCAGCGACCGCCAGCACCAGGGCGGCGGAGAGACAGGCGAGCAGCGGTTTGTTCATGCGGCGGCGGAAGACCGGGATGATGGACCCAGTGTAGCGGCTTGGAACCTGCCCGGACGACGAAAGTTCAGCGCAGCAGGTAGCCGATGCGCTGGCCCATGCGCAGGGGGTTGCCGGGGGTCATCACCGGGTCCCATTGCAGCGCGCCCGGCGCCGTCAGCAGGATCACGGTGGAGCCCATGTTGAAGCGCCCCATCTCTTCGCCACGCGCCAGTTTCACCGGGTGGATCGGGCGGAACTGTTCGACGCCGCCGCGCTTGTGCGGCGGGCTGACCTGGCCGGACCAGACCGTTTCCATCGAGCCGACGAACAGTGCGCCGACCATCACCAGGGCGAAGGGGCCGACCTCGCTGTCGAAGATCGCGCAGACGCGCTCGTTGCGCGCGAATACGCCGGGCAGGCCGCGCACGGTGGCGGGGTTGACGCTGAACAGGCGGCCGGGCACGTACTGCCAGTGGCGCAGCACGGCGCCCAGCGGCATGTGGATGCGGTGGTAGTTGTAGGGCGCCAGGTAGATCGTCGCGAACTTGCCGCCGGCGAAGGGCGCGGCCAGTTCGGCATCGCCGCCCAGCAGTTCCTCGACGCTGTAGTCGTGGCCCTTGGCCTGGAAGATGCGCTCGCCGACGATGTCGCCGGCCTGGCTGACGGTGCCGTCGACCGGGCTCAGCAGGGTGCCGGGCTGCGGGTCCAGGGGGCGCGCGCCGGGCTTGAGCGCCCGGGTGAAGAATTCGTTGAAGCTGGCGTACTCGTCCACGCGCTGCAGCTGTGCCTCCGCCAGGCTGATGTTGTAGAGCTTCATGAAGACGCGGATGAAGCCGTTCTTGAAGGCCGGCAGGCGCAGGCGCGTGATCACGAAGATCAGCCAGGACAGGAAGCGCGTCGGCAGCCATTGCTGCAGCTGCGCGAAGGCGCGGTCGGCGGCGCTGGCGTCGGGTTGGGTCGAAGGCATTCCGGAGTCCTCTTACTGGGCTTTGACGATGAAGTCCGCGGCCACGCTGAGCGCGCCACAGGACAGGGTGATGCGGCTGCTGCTGCCGGCAGGCAGGGTGCGCTGCGGGCGGAACAGCATCAGGTGATAGCTGCCGGGCTCGAGCCTGGCGCTGCCGCCGGCCCGCACCGCGACCACCTGGTCGCGCAGCATGCGCGACATGCCGTTCTCGACTGACGTGCGATGAATCTCGATGGCACCGAAGTCGGCGCCGCTGGCGCCATCGCAGCGCAGGTCACTGGCGGTGCCGTTGTGCAGGCTGAGGTAGCCGGCCATGGGGCCGTCCACGGCGCTGGCGCGGATCCAGCCTTCGCTGGCCTGCAGCGTGCCCGCGGGCCGGCTGCAGGCGGCCAGCAACAGCGCGAGGACCACTGCCGCCGTCCTCATGCGCCGTTTCCGATGACCGCTTTCAGGTCGGCGGACAGCTTTGCCGGATCGAAGGGCGGGCTGAAGTAGGCGACGATCCGGGCCTGCGGATCGAGCAGGATCAGCGAGGCGGAGTGATCCATCTGGTAGCTGTCCGGGCTGCTGCCGGGCACCTTGGCATAGGCGATGCCGAGGCCGCGCGCGATGGCGCTGAGCTGCGGTTCCGGCGCGGTGACGCCGAAGAAGCCGGGGTCGAAGTGGCTGACATAGCTCTTCAGTCGCGCCGGGGTATCGCGCTCCGGATCGACCGACAGGAACACCACCCGCGGGCGCAGCGATTCATCGAGGCCGGCATTGACCTGCTTGAGCAGGGCCAGCGTCGTCGGGCAGACATCCGGGCAGTAGGTGAAGCCGGGGAACAGCAGGGTCCAGCGGCCGGCCAGCTGCGGGGCGCCGAAGGGCTGGGCATCCTGGTCGACCAGCTCGAACGCCGGCAGCGCCCGCGGCTGCGGCAGCTGGGTGCCGGACTGCAGCTCGGTGCCGCGCGGCGTGGAAAACTGCAGCGCCACGACGATGCCGAGGACGGCGGCGATGGCGCCGATGAAGCCGTAGAGGATCGAGTTGTGGGCCTTGGCCATGCTTGGGGTGCCGGGGAGCGACGGCGGCAGCGGTGCCGCCGGGTATAATTCAGTGGTTACTCGCGAATCCGCCAATTATCCCACAGCCTGCATCCCACAGCCCGCCACCCATGCCTGCCTCGACCCAGACTTCCGTACTCCGCACGGTGCGTGACCTCGTGCGCTGGGGCGCCAGCCAGTTCCGCGCCGCCGGCCTGCATTTCGGCCATGGCACCGACAACGCGCTGGACGAGGCCTTCCACCTGGTGCTGCATGCGCTGCACCTGCCGTCCGACCTGCCGGCGCTCTATCTCGAGGCCGCGGTCACCAACGCCGAGCGCGCCGCGGTGCTGAAGCTGCTGCAGAAGCGCATCAAGACGCGCCAGCCGGCGGCCTACCTGCTCGGCGAGATCGAGTTCTGCGGCATGCCGTTCACCGTCGACGAGCGCGTGCTGGTGCCGCGTTCGCCGATCGGCGAACTGATCGAGCGGCACTTTGCGCCCTGGCTGCAGGACGCGCCGCAGGCCGTGCTGGACCTCTGCGCCGGCAGCGGCTGCATCGGCATCGCCTGCGCCCAGGTGTTCCCGGATGCACAGGTCGACCTGGCCGAGCTGTCGCCGGGGGCGCTGGAAGTCTGCCGCGCCAACATCGAGCGTCATGACTGCAGCGACCGCGTGCGCGCGCTGAAGTCCGACCTGTTCGCCGGCCTCGGCGAGATGCGCTACGACCTGATCGTCAGCAATCCGCCCTATGTGCCGGTCGCCGAGTGGAAGGCGCTGCCGGCCGAGTTCCACAACGAGCCGCGCATGGCCCTGGCGGCCGGCAAGGACGGCATGGACATCGTTGCCCGCATCCTCGCGCAGGCCCCGCAGCGCCTGATCGAGGGCGGCTGGCTGGTCTGCGAGGTTGGCGGCAGCGTGCCGGAATTCGAGGCGCGCTGGCCGGACCTGCCGGTGACCTGGGTGGAGTTCGAGCGCGGCGGCGACGGCGTGTTCATCATTTCCCGCGAAGACCTGATCGAGCATCTCTGACATGTCCGGAAACACGATCGGCAAGCTGTTCTGTGTCACGTCCTTCGGCGAAAGCCACGGCGCCGGCATCGGCTGCGTGGTCGACGGTTGCCCGCCGGGCCTGGAGTTGAGCGAGGCCGACATCCAGCCGGAGCTGGACCGCCGCAAGCCCGGCACCAGCAAGTTCGTCACCCAGCGCAAGGAAGAGGACAAGGTCGAGATCCTGTCCGGCGTGTTCGAGGGCAAGACCACCGGTACGCCGATCGCGCTGCTGATCCGCAACACCGACCAGCGCTCCTACGACTACGCCAAGATCCAGCAGGTGTTCCGCCCCAACCACGCGGACTACGCCTACATCCAGAAATACGGCATCCGTGACCATCGCGGTGGCGGGCGTTCCTCGGCGCGCGAGACCGCGGTGCGTGTCGCGGCCGGTGCGATCGCCAGGAAATACCTGAAGCAGCGTCTCGGCATCGAGATCCGCGGCTGCACCGAGCAGGTCGGGCCGATCCTCTGCGAGATCCGCGACTGGTCGGCGGTGAACCACAACCCGTTCTTCTGCGCCGACCCCGACAAGATCCCGCAGCTGGAGACCCTGGTCGAGGGCCTGCGCGGCGAGGGTGATTCGATCGGGGCGAAGCTCTACGTCGAGGCCACCGGCGTGCCGCCGGGCCTGGGCGAGCCGGTCTACGATCGCCTCGATGCCGACATCGCCTTCGCGCTGATGTCGATCAACGCGGTCAAGGGCGTGGAGATCGGCGACGGCATGAGCGTTGCAGGCATGCGCGGCACCGAGCATCGCGACGAGATGACGCCGCAGGGCTTTCTCGGCAATCACTCGGGCGGCGTCGCCGGTGGCATCTCCACCGGCCAGACCATCTATGCCCGTTACGCCATCAAGCCGACCTCCAGCATTACCACGCCGGGCAAGTCGATCGACCAGGCCGGCAACGCCGTCGAGATGCGCACGACCGGTCGCCACGACCCCTGCGTCGGCCTGCGTGCGACGCCGATTGGCGAGGCGATGATGGCGCTGGTGCTGATGGACCATTTCCTGCGCCATCGCGCGCAGAACGCCGACGTCACGCCGGATACCCCGCGCATCCCGGGGTGAGGCGGACCAGGCGAATGTCCGGCGGACATTCGCCCCGCCGAACGCCCGGCCAGGGATGGCGTTTGGCTTACTGGGACATGACTCAATGTCATGTCCCAGCCTCGGCCAAACGCGGCAGGCGCTCGATTGAGCATCTGAAGTCTCGCCATGGATGGCTCTCCGGCACTTGAAGCATGCCAGACCGGGCAACCATTCCGGATGGGCCGCGCCGCTGGCGTTGAGGCCACGCGGCCTGTCCGCAGCGCCAAGCCGCCGCC
>DATILC010000013.1:0-5985 GCA_035476855.1 Solimonas sp.
TCGAAGCGGGTGTTCTTTCCCTCGACCAGCGAGGACGAAAGCGTCCTCACCCTGCGCTACCCCTTCGGCGCCAGCCGCCTGATCAGCTGCCTGGACAGCGCGAGCCTGCAACTGCAGGGCAGCAGCGTGAACCAGGAACGCGCCGACGAAGCCAGCCTGTGCCAGCGCCTCGATGAGGCACTGCGCAGCCACGGCGCGCTCGGCGTGGCGATCCGCGCCGGCAGCCAGTCCGGCTGGATCAGGCTGCCGGAACGCCAGTTGCTGTGGTCGCAGGCACTGGGGCTGGAGGAGATCGCGCAGCTGCTCGCCGGCGACGTCGAACTGCAGTTGCTGGGTCCGACCGATACCGCGGCGCTGCGCCGGCTCGAAGCCGCTGCGCGGCATCCGGCGCCGCTGGAAACCCTGCTCTGGGCCATCGGCATCACCCGCTCCAAGGGCACGCTGCTGCAGCGCATCGACGTCAGCCGCGACTGCCGCCTGCGCCGCTGGCCCGACTTCGGCGTGATCGGCCGTCGCAGCCTGGACCTGCGCTGCACCTCGCTGCTGATGCAGCGCGAGCTGACGCCCCCGCAGCTGGCAATGGTGGCCGGCATCCCGCTGGGTGTGATCGGCAGCTTCCTCAACGCCTGCGCGCTGGTCGATCTGCTGGAGGCCGGCGCGGTGCCGGCGCTGGCCGCCGCGCCGCCCTTGTCCGCGGCACCGCCGCAGGAATCCGGATTCGGCAGCGTGCTGCGCCGCATCCGCCTGGCCCTGACCATCGCGGAGTAGGTATGCCGCGCGAGTACAAGCTCCTCTTTGCAGGGGCGATGGGTGCGGGCAAGACCACGGCAATTGCCGCGATCAGCGATCACGCACCGATCCGCACCGAGGCCGTCAACAGCGATCGTGTCCAGCACAGCAAGGAACTGACCACGGTCGGCTTCGACTACGGCGAGATCGCCCTGGACGGCGGCGACCGCCTGCGCCTCTACGGCATGCCGGGCCAGGACCGCTTCGACTTCATGTGGAAAGTGGCCAGCGAAGGCGCGCTTGGCGTGGTGCTGCTGGCCGACAACAGCCGGCCCGATCCGCTCGCCGACCTGGCGCTGTACGTCGAGTCGTTCCGCGCGCTGGCCGAACGCTCGTCGATGGTCATCGGCATCGGCCGCGCCGAGGCCGGCCCGACCAGCCTCGACGACTACGCCGCCTGGCTCGACCGCCATGGCCTGTCGGTGCCGGTCTTCACCGTCGATGTACGCCAGCGCGAAGACGTGCTGCTGCTGCTCGACGTCCTGCTCAACCAGATCGAGGCCCGCGAGATGCTCACCGGCCCCGCCAACGCCTGAACGAGGTCCTCATGGACGGCTCCACCGATATGCATGCAAGCGCTGAACGCTTCCACCCCGCGCTGGATGCCCTGCTCGCGGCCGTGCCGGCGCTGACCGGCGTGGTGCTGTCACGCAGCGACGGCTTCGAAGTCACCAGCAGGACCCGCGCCGAAGTGCCGGTGTCACGGCTGTCGGCGCTGTCCAGCTCGATGATGGCGCTGAGCCAGGCCGCGCTGCGCGAGGTCGGCATGAGCGGCGGCGGCAGCGTCCTGGTGGAAGGCCAGGACGGCAAGCTGCTGCTGCTGGAAGTCCCGCTTTACGGCCACCCCATGGTCCTTGCTGCCGTGGGCAGCGCGGACATCGTCACCGGAACCCTGCTGTGGGCCGCACGCGACTGCGTGCGGCAAATGATCAATCCCTGAACCCCAAACGGAGCAATACACATGAGTAATCTGCAAGCATCCCTCGACAGCTTTCTGACCCTGGACGGCGGCATGTGCAGCGCCCTGGTCGACGCCAACAGCGGCATGATGCTGGGCCAGTCCGGCACCGGCGTGGACCTGGAAATCGCCGCCGCCGGCAACACCGAAGTGGTGCGCGCCAAGCTCAAGACCATGAACTCGCTGAAGCTCAACGACAAGATCGAGGACATCCTGATCACGCTGGGCAAGCAGTTCCACATCATCCGCCCGGTCGTTTCCAAGCCCGGCCTGTTCCTCTACGTCGTGCTCGACAAGGCCAAGGCCAACCTGGCCATGGCGCGCCGCAAGGTGCAGGACGTGGAAGCCGCGCTGGCGATGTAATCCGGTCAGCCGCCGCGACGGTGAAGCCCGCCTCGAGCGGGCTTTTCCTTTTGCGGCGTCCGCCGCAGCGGCTCAGGCGCCGGGCGCCACCTGGTTGACGATGCCTGACGCGACATGTCCGGTCGGCCCGGCCAGCGCCGCCGACTCGCAGTGGGCCAGCTGATCGTCGAAGAAGAAGTCCGGCTCGAACTGCTGCAGGAACGGTCCCTTGGACAGGCCGCCGAGGAACATCGCCTCGTCGACCTCGATGCCCCAGCCCATCAGCGTGCGGATCGCGCGCTCGTGCGCCGGCGCGCTGCGCGCCGTCACCAGAGCGGTGCGCAGCCGCATCGGGATCTTTTCGCCGGCGGCCGACTGCAGGCGGTGCAGCGCCAACAGCAGCGGCTGGAACGGCCCCGGCGGCAGCGGCCGCGCGGCATGGGTCTGCTCGTGGTCCTGGAAGGCGTCGAGGCCGCTGGCCTGGAACACGCGCTCGGCCTCGTCGGAGAACAGCACGGCGTCGCCGTCGAAGGCAATGCGCAGCTCGTTGGGGTGGCGCGCGGCGTCGACCAGCGACTTGCTGAACACCCGCGCCGCCGGGAAGCCGGCGGTCAGTGCAGCGCTGACATCCTCGGCGTTGGCCGACAGGAACAGCTGCGCACCCAGTGGCTTGAGGTAGTGCCAGGGCGGCTGGCCGCGGGTGAACACGCCGCGCTCGAGGTTAAGGCCGGCGCTCTTGGCCGAGCGGAACACGCGCAGGCCGGAGACCGGATCATTGCGCGACAGGATCACCACCTCGACGCGATGCTGGCCGTCGCCATTGAAGGCCAGCAGCTTGCGCACCAGCGCGAAGGCCACGCCCGGCTGCGCCGGCTGGTCGAGGCGTTCCAGTTGCAGGCGCGTGTAGGCGGCGTCGCCCTGCTCGTCGAACAGGCGGTTCTCCTGCTCGAAATCGAATAGCGCGCGCGAGGACAGCGCGACCACCAGCTTGTTGTCGAGGGTGACGCCCATGGTCCGCGGGGCTTCCTTGGCTATCGCCCAGGTTCCGGCGCGTCCTCGCCTTCGGCGAGTACGTCGCTCTGGAACTTGTCAGGCACCACCAGCACGGCACAAGCCAACGGCGCCTCATGTCTGTGCCGCCGAAGATCCAGCCCAATAGCTGGCGTGACCGCCGAACCCAGGTCACGAGTGAACATCATTGAAAGCTCTAGCACGGGCCGTGACTGTCTCCGTGTCCGATATGTGCCTGGGCCGCCTCCCGAGGCAACTCCATCGTCTTGTTGCCCTTGTGGCACAGCACGACAGTGCCGCCGCCGGCCTTTCCACCGCTCGAGGAGCCACCAGAATCGTCCATTGGAACCAGAATACAGCCGCTCGTGAGAGCGGCCAACAAGAGGGGCAGGGCGAGTTTCATAGAGCCTCCACGACAATTGCGATGCTGTATGTGCGCATCACGGCCAGTCTAGGGGCAGAAGCCTCGCCATGTATGTGTCCTGAGCCGCTTTCGTGCATGCAGCAGTCGCCGACAGGCAGGACAGGCCCGCGCACTCAGACCCGCGCGAGCAGCAGCGTGAGCACCAGTGCGGCGGCGACGATCGCCGCCGCGGGGCGCAGGTCGGCGTCGCGCCACAGCCGCAGCAGGGCACCCGTTGGCAGATCCACAGACCGCGGGAGGGTCTGCAGCCGATGCCGCGCCGCAGTGGCATCGAAGTGCCGCGACAGCAGCCAGTAAGTCGGCGGCGCCAAGGTCGTGGTGGTGCTGCCAGTGGTCACGCCGGCCGTCGTGGACGAGGTTGCTGCGGTGCGCAGCGTCGGATTCAGCCGCTGCGTCGAAACCCTGCCATCGCCCGGCAGGGTGGCATCCAGGTCGATCGCCTGGGTCGCCTCGGCGCCGGCCGGCAGGACCGGCGGCGCGTCCTTCAGCGCCGCCAGGCAGCTGCGCAGGTCCATCGCCAGCGCATGGGCGTCCTGGTAGCGCGCCGCAGGATCTTTTTCCAGCGCCCGCGCCAGCACCAGGTCCAGCATTGCCGGCAGGCTCGGCAGCAGTCGGCCGGGCGGCGTATGTGGCTGCGAGGCGATGCAGTACATCAGCTGCGCGGTGTCAGCACCGCCGAAGGGCGCGCGGCCGGTGAGCATCTCGTAGAGCACGGTACCGAGCGAGAAGATGTCGGAGCGGTGATCGACCGTACGGCCCGCGACCTGCTCCGGCGACATGTACTTGGGCGTGCCGAGCAGCACGCCGGTCTGGGTCTTGACCTCGGACACCTGCATGCGCGCAATGCCGAAATCCATGATCTTGGCGCGGCCGCGCTGGGTCAGCATGATGTTGGCCGGCTTGATGTCGCGATGCACCACGCCCTGCTCGTGCGCGTAGCCAAGGCCGTCGGCGATCTCGGCGGCCAGCTCCAGCGCCTCGCGCAGCGGCAGGCGCGTCTCGCGGATGCGCTGCCGCAGGTCGGTGCCGGGCAGCAGCTCCATCGCCATGTAGGCGAGGTCGCCCTCGCGGCCGACGTCGTGGACGGTGATGATCGCCGGATGGCTCAGCCGACCCGCGGCACGTGCCTCCTGGAAGAAGCGGGCCTCGTAGTCGGCACGCTCGGCGGCGTCGCCGGACAGGCGGATCGTCTTGATCGCGACCGTGCGGTCCAGCATCGGATCCTGCGCGCGGTAGACGATGCCCATCGCGCCGCGGCCCAGTTCGGTGAGGATGCGGTAGCGACCCAGCTGCGTCAGCGAACTGTCTTCCATCAATCGAACCCCAGCTTGCGGCGCCATTGGCGGATCAGCTGCGCCGGCTTGTCCATCGGCTTCGGGCTGCTGCCGAAGCGATGGCGGATCACATTGCGCTCGCCGGGGTCCAGCTTCACCTCGAGTTGCAGCGGCGCGTATCCAGCGAGGCGCAGCTCGACCTGGTAGCGGCCGGCCAGCAGCTCCAGTCGCTGCAGCGCCGGCGCCCTGCCCTTCGACAGGCCGTTGACGAAGACCTCGACACCGTCGTTGAGATCGAACAGCAGCAGGCCCGGCGGCGCGAAACGGTGGCGCACCACTGCCTTCTGCCCCGCTTCCAGCTGCAGCTCCAGCTGCATCGGCGGATGCTGGCCATGCCGCACCTCGATGCGATGGCTGCCGGCACGCAGCTCCAGCGTCTTCAGCGGCGGCGTCGATCCGCGCAGCTCGCCGTCGACGAAGACCTCGCCCCCGGGCACGATCTCGAGAGCGACGATCGCCGGCGGCGCCAGCCACAGCGGCGCCCGCAGGCCGAGGACGATCGCCAGCGGCAGCAGCGCGCAGGCCAGTGCCATGCCGAGGATGCGGCGGCGACGCTGGGGGGCCTGCAACGGTCCCGGCTCATACAGCTCGTGGCTGCGCAGGCCGGCATCGGCAAAGGTCCCGGCGGGGCGCAGCAGGGCGGCGCGCGCGGGGGCCTGCGCGGCCAGCGCCTCACGGAATGGCAGGCTCAACCGCAGCTGCCCGGGCGCCGCAAAACCGGCGGCGAGCACAGCCGCGGCGATGCCGTCGCCGGCCAGGGCGTCCCCGGGCCCGTCCGCAGCCAGCAGGGTCACCGGTCCGCGGTTGAGCCCCAGGGCCAGCGGCAGGTCGGCGGCCCCGGCGAGGATCTGCTCGCCAGCATCCAGCGCCGCGCCGGCATCGCCGAGCAGCACCAGGATCAGGCCGTCTACGCTGTCCAGTACCAGGCCGCGGTCACTGTCGACGCCACCCAGCGCCGTGCCGGCGAGTGCTTCGAGCCGCGCACGCAGCTGCGCCTGCTCGACCACCGGCCGACGCGGGAAGTCGGCCAGACGCAGGCAGAGCACGCTGGCCAGGACGGGTGTGCTGGGATCGTTCATGTGGGACCGCGAGGGACGCGGGAGCGGATTTTAGCAGCAGGCCCTAGC
>DATILC010000014.1:0-14119 GCA_035476855.1 Solimonas sp.
CGCATCGTCCTCCGGCGCGCTGGCCGCCAGCATGCGCTGGCCTTGCCCGGTCTTGCGATAGCTGCGGTCAAGCTTGCCCTGCATCGGCGAATACGGCACCGCGGCGTAGACCGCCACGCCGGTGCGCTGCTCGATGTCGGCGGGATGGTCGAGGCCGCGCAGCAGCGCGCGCTGCACGAATATCCACAGGACGCCGCAGATCAGCCCCAGCGGCAGCGCCAGCAGCAGGATCACCGGGGTGCGCGGGAAGTAGGGCTTGAACGGTTCGCTGGCCGGATCGACCACGTGCACGCTGGAAACCGCACCGGCCTGGGCGACGTCGTAGTTCTGCATCGAGGCGTTGACGTCGTTGTACAGCTGCGTGTAGGTCTTGATGTCGCGCGAAAGCGTCACCACGTCCTGCTGCAGCGGCGGCAGGGTGTCGATGCGCTCGTCCAGGCGGGCCTGCTCGCGTTCCACCGATCCGATTGCCTGCAGCAGCTCCTTGATCTTGGCATTGTCGGGCCCGTACAGCTGGCGCGCCCGATCAAGTTCGGTCTGCAGTTCCAGGCGGCGCGTGTTCAGCCCCAGGCTGTTCTTCAGCACCATCTGCGTTTCCGCGGCGACGTTGGGCGTGCCGTGCTCGCGCTCGTAGTCGGACAGCTCGCGCTGCGCCTCGGCCAGCTGCTCGCGCAGCCGCGGCAACTGCTTCTCCAGCAGCTGCTTCGAGGCCTTGGCATTGGCGGAATGCTTCTCGCCATGCTGCTGCAGGTAGGCCGCCTGCAGCGCGTTGACGAAGTCGCGGGCGCGCTCGGCGCTCGAGGCGGTGTAGCTGATGCCGATCACGCCGGAGGAAGTCGCGAGCTCCTCCACCGTGAGATTTTCCAGCACGGTCTTGACGGTGTCGTCGTGCGAAAAGCGGGTGACCCCGAAGCGCACGCCCGGACGGGCGCGCAGGGTGGCCACGTTGATGCGGATGCGGCCATCGGCGCTGCTGGCCAGCTGTCCGGGGCGGCCGCGCAGCAGCTCGCGTCCCCAGTCGCCGCTCAGTACATAGCCGTCCGCGGTCACCTTCAATACCAGGCTCTGGTTGAGCAGGGTCTCCGGGACCTCCATCTCCTCGATCAGCAGTTGCTCACCACCCCAGGCCCAGCGACCGAAGCCCCACCAGGCACCGGCCGGAGCGGCGTCGCCACCGGCAAGCGCCTTGCCGAGCAGCGGAAAGCGCAGCGGGCGCGCCTCGATGTCGAGATGCAGCTGTTCGATCACGCGGTCCAGGGTGCGGCGGCTGCGCAGGATCTGCACCTCGCCGGTGGTCTGTACCGGCGAGCCCAGCAGCATGGCGGTGACCGCCTTGCGTGCGATCGCATCCTTGACGCTGCGCGTCGGATCATCCACCTGCACCACGCCGGTGGAGCGATAGGCCGGCGTCGACAACAGGCACAGCGCCGCGGCCATAAGCACCACGACGGCGGTCGCGATCAGGATGGTCCAGCGGCCGGCGCGCAGCAGCTCGAAGGTCTCGCGCAGGCTGACCTCGTGCGTTTCCAGGGGATAGCCGAGAGCACTGCCCGGGCTGTTGATGCTGAGAGTTTCGTTGGCCACGGTCTGTCTATCCTGGTCAAGCGGCGCGGCAGGCCTGCTTCGATTAGTTGCGGGTGATGCGGTGGAGCATGTAAGCGGTCTGCACGGAGGGCAGGATCTGCTCGATGATGGAGTTGTACTGCGCGAAGGCCGTGGCCTTCACGTAGACGATGTCCCTCGCCTCCAGCGGGAATTCCGAGGCCAGCAGCATGCCCTCCGGCGTCGACATGTCGAGCGCGTAGATCGACGCAACGACGTCGGCCGCGGGATCGTTGAGGCGGAACACCAGCACGCCGGAATCGTTGGCACGCAGGCGCTGCATGCCACCGCTGGACGCCAGCGCCTCGATCAGCGGCATGCTCGGTTGCTGCATCATCACCGGCTGCTGCTCGTTGACCTCGCCGAGCACGTAGACCTTGTCCTCGCCCCGGTGCGGAATGTGGATCTCGTCACCCGGCATCAGCACCGGGTTGCCGGAGGGCGCCTCGCCGGACAGCAGTCCGACCAGGTCGATGCGGTAGGCAGTGCGATCGCGCACCAGGACGGCGCGGCGGCGGCTGGCGGTTTCGGTGAGTCCGCCGCTGGCATCGATCGCCTGGATGATGCCCTTGGGCGTGTCGTCCAGCGTGATCGTGCCCGGGGTCTTGACCTCGCCGGTCACCTGCACGCGCTTGGCGCGGTAGTACATCACGCTGACATCGACCTTCGGATCGATCACCGCGCGATGCAGGTGCTTGGCGATGTACGCCGCCGCCTCCGGGCAGGTCATGCCGGCGACGTGGAAGCGCCCGATGTAGGGGTAGTAGACAGAACCGTCGGCGGCCACCACGCGGCCGTCCAGTTCCGGCTTGCGCTGGTTGGAGTTGAAGGGCTGGGTCAGTTCCGGATGCTCCCAGACCGTGACGAACAGGATGTCGCCCGGGCCGATGCGGTATTCCGGCGGCACATCACCCGGCGTCACCGACGGCAGGCTGCGCAGGTTGGCGCTGCGGAAGCGGTCTTCCTTGTCGACCAGCGAGGCCACCACCGCCGGCGTCACCTTGACCACCTCGTACTGGCGCTGCCTGGCCTCTGCCGCATTGGCAGCCGCCGGATCCGCAGACACCTCGGTAGGCAGCGGCGGCACGCGGGTGGTGACGTACGGCGGCCAGCGCGAGGGCTGGGCGGTGGACGCGACGACCGGCTGGCTGAAGTCGCGACGACCCTCGTCGCCTTCCTGCACGTTCAGTCCGGGAAACAGGTGGACGCAGCCGGAGGCGAAAACAGCCATCGCCAATGCCGGCATGGTTTGCAGGAGTCGCTTAAGCACTGATGAGCCCTTCAGGTGTCGTGTGCTGGATGCATGTCGATGCCGGGAAACGTCCCGGCACCGGCTGCTGATGAACGCGCTGGCGCATCGGTCTGACGATGCGCGAGCTCGCGCGCGGAGCCCCCAAGCTCCCTTGCCGACACCCGGACGGGTGGCGCGAACCCAACGTTGCAGTTGGACATCGTAGGAACTGCTTGTTACAGATCGGTGACTTGCAGCCTGTGCAACAGATGCGCGTGACCGCTATTTCGCGCCCCGTGCCGACAGCACCGCGAACGGCGTCCGCAGCAGGATCGCCAGGTCCAGCCAGAGGCTCTGCCGGCGCACGTAGTGGCTGTCCAGCGCCACGCGGCGGCGGTAGGTGGTCTCGGTGCGGCCGCTGACCTGCCACAGCCCGGTGATGCCGGGGCGCACGGCCAGATAGCGCAGCGAGGCGCGGCCGTAGCGCGGCAGCTCGTCGAGCAGCACCGGCCGCGGCCCGACCAGGCTCATCTCGCCGCGCAGCACGTTGAACAGCTGCGGCAACTCGTCGATGCTGAACTTGCGCAGGATTCTTCCGATCGGCGTGATGCGCGGATCCTGCTGCAGCTTCTGCGTGCGGTGCCATTCGTCGCGCAGCACCGGGTCGGCTGCCAGCAGCCGCTCGAGGATGCCTGCGGCGTCCTGGCGCATCGTGCGGAACTTGTACAGATGGAACATGCGGCCACGCTGGCCGATGCGCTGCTGCCGGAACAGGACCTTGCCGCCGGTGCAGGCGATCAGCATGGCCGCGGCCAGCATCAGCGGCGACAGCGCCAGCAGCAACAGCAGGCTGCCAGCGATATCGATCACGCGCTTCCAGGCCAGCCATCGCGTCGACGGGCCGCTGATCCGGGGATGCGTGACCAGCGTGAAGGACGCCCTCCCCCGCGCAGCTGCCGCCAGCCGGCCTGTCGCAGGAGCGGAGTGGGACCGCAACGACGGCGCCTGCATCACCACGTCAACTGCCGCACTCGCGGCGAGTTCCCTGCTCACTTGACGGCTCCCGATGACTGCTGTGCTCGGCTTGTGCACCGGACCGGCCGTTGCGGCCAGCGGGCATGCCATTTTTTGCGGACGCCGTAGGCTAGGCGCGCAAGGTGGCAGTTCAATGAAGAATTGAAGTCAGTGGCGATGCCGCCGTGCCTTGTCACGCCCCTGAAACCGTGGCCCGCCAATGTATGAGTTCGGGGGAGTACCTAATGAACATCCGCACAGGGCTGCTGGGCTTGTTGATGATTGCGTTTGCCGGAACCGCGCAGGCCGGCAGCGAACCGCCGCCGGCACCGCCGGCGAGCATCTGTCCGCAGGCCAGCGCACGCATCGACGTCACCACCAGTCCCGACGTCGGCGGCATCAATGCCGGAACGACCGACGTCATGGACAACGCCGCGCTGGATGCAATGGCCGCCCTGGGACCGGGCTGGGTGCGCACGACGGTCCGCTGGGCCGACATCCAGAGCGACGGTCCCGATGCTTACGACTGGAGCATTCCCGATACCAACATCCGCAACTTCAAGGCGCGCGGCCTGAAGGTGCTGGCGGTGATCGTCGGCACGCCCAAGTGGGCCTTCGCCACCACCCTGGGCAACTGCAATCGCAGCGGCACGCCGACGTTGCGCGAGGGCGCGGCAGGCGGCACGGAGGCCGGCTGCGTCGACTACCAGATCTGCCTGGTCAACCCGGCCTGCACCGGCGGACCGCAGATTCCGGCAGAAAAGTTCTGGCGTCCCTTCATCAGCGCGGTGGTCAACCGCTACAACGGCCAGACCCGCGATCCCCAAAGCGCGTCGCTGACGCTGCCGCGCGTGGATGCCTGGGAGATCTGGAACGAGCCGAACGGCGGCAAGGACAAGTTCAACGGTTCGCTGGTGCAGTACCACGACCTGGTGCTGGCCCCGGCAGTCGACCAGATCCGCCGGCGCAGCAACAATCTCGGCGCGTTCATCGTCGCGCCGGCCCTGGCCACCAACCAGTACGCGGACGCCGACCGCAGCGTGCAGGACAGCATGGTGGCCACCGCCCTGCGCGACGCCCTGGTCGGGACGGCGACGCAGCCGGTCTCCATCGACGCGGTGAGCCTGCATTCCTACAAGGCCGCGCAACAGACCATGAGCACCGGCGCCAGCTTCCGCAGTGCCCTGAATGCACAGTTCGACTGGCAGTACGTGCCGCTGTGGCTGACCGAGTACGGCAAGAACTCGGCCACGGGCTGCACCGGCACCGACACCAGTTGCGGCGAGGCCGACCAGTACTGCGCCTATCGTGATTTCCAGTATCGCAACTGGGGTGGCGCCACACCGCCGGTGTTCGCCAAGGCGTTCTGGTACATGTTCAGCGATTCGCTGACGCCGCAGCGCACCGTCAGCCACGGCTACGGCGTGCTCGGCAAGTGCACGATCTGCGCAGAGCCCTGCAACTACGTCTACTACAGCAAGCAGCTCTACGGCGAGATGCAGCGCAACCACGGCAAGAGCCCGCTGTCGACCCGTACGCCCTTCGGAGCGCCCTGAGAGGGCGCCCTGCCTCCCGCGAGGGGCGACTCAGGCCAGCAAGGCGGCCATGGGCAGTGCCTGCGCGCTGACGCCGCGCTGCTGCCAGCGCCAGGCGTCCTCGACGATCCGGTCGATGTCCTGGTAGCGCGGCATCCATCCCAGTTCGGCCGCGGCGCGGTCGCTGTCTGCGACCAGCGCTGCCGGGTCGCCCACCCTGCGGCCCGCGCAGGGCACTGCCATGCGGCAGCCGGTGACCCGCTCCACCGCCCGGATCACCTCCCGCACCGAGTAGCCCTGGCCACTGCCGAGGTTGAAGGCATGGAAGCCCGGGGCACGCTGCGAGAAGTGGAATGCCTGGAGATGTGCATCGGCCAGATCGCAGACGTGGACGTAGTCGCGAATGCAGCTGCCGTCATGCGTCGGATAGTCGCTGCCGAAGATGCGCACATCGATGGCCTCACCCGCAGCCTTGCGCAGCAGGCGCGGTATCAGATGGGTTTCCGGATCGTGGTGCTCGCCGATGCGCGCCAGTGGATCGGCGCCGGCGGCGTTGAAATAGCGCAGGGACACGGCATGCAGGCCATAGCCGGTCGACGCATCCTCCAGGATGTATTCGATGGCCAGCTTGGTCTTGCCGTAGGGGTTGACCGGCCTGCGCGGATGATCCTCGGCGATGCGCGCCGACTGCGGGTCACCGTAGACCGCGGCGGTCGAGGAGAAGATCAGCCGCGTCACGCCCTGCGCCCGCATCGCCTCCAGCAGGCCGAGCGTCGCCACGACATTGCTGCGGTAGTACATGTATGGGTCGGCGACCGATTGTCCGACCTCCGACATCGCCGCGAAGTGCATGACGACATCGATCGCCCGCGACTTCAGCAGCATCTCGACCAGCGGCCGGTCCTCCAGCGCACCGTGGACGAACTCGCCCCAGCGTGCGAGCTGGCGATGCCCGCTGCTCAGGTTGTCCAGCACCGTGATCCTGTGCCCGGCCTCATGCAGCCGCAGGCACATGTGCGAGCCGACGTAGCCCGCGCCGCCGACTACGAGCACGTTGGACAAGACTTCCCCTTTCAATCCGATCGCAAGCGGTTGCCGGCAGCGCGGCCGGCATCACAGGCCGGCAGGGTCGACAACTCAGGTACCCGTGCGGCTCGACAGAGCCGCCGGAATGGCCTGGCCCCGGCCGGACGCGTCGCGTAGACCGTCCGGCACCCCCAGCCAGGCTGCGCTATTTAGCCGACTGCCGATTGCAGGATGATGTCGATTGCACGACACCGCGACCTGCCCGGGGATCGAAGCGGCCGGATGGAAAGCTGATTTTTCGCGAACGCCAGAGATCGGCAGGGGGTCCCTGCCTATGGCTGCGATGTACTTGAGGTGGTGCCCGGGGAGAGACTCGAACTCTCATATGGGGTTGCCATGGCAGATTTTGAGTCTGCTGCGTCTACCGATTCCGCCACCCGGGCTGCGGTCGCGCATTATAGCGGCGACCGCCCCGGCCGCCAGCTTCGCGCCGTCAACGCCGCTGGTCGCGCAGGAACTCCCAGACCTCGCGGGTGACCTTCATGTCGCGGCTGGTGGTGCCGATCAGCGGCACCGGCAGGTACTGCCAGCCACCGGGCCAGGCGTGGCCACCACCATTGACCGTGTACAGGCGCAGTTCCCGGCCGCTGCCGCAGGCGTTGTTCCATTTGAGGTCGATGGTGGTGCCGTCGCTTTCCAGATCGGGCATGGAAGAACTCTGGGTCTGGGCGACATTGCAGCCATGCATTCCCAGCCAGAAGGCGTAGGCATCGGGCACCGAGCGCACACCGATACGCCCGCCGTTGTAGGGCACGATCGGATCGCGGGTGCCGGCCACCAGCATCAGCGGCCGCGGCCGCAGCGGCGCACAGCTGCGCGCCAGGCCGCCGGTCAGGCTGCCAGCGACGATGCCGAAGCCGGCGATGCGGTCGCTGGCTTCGCAGGCCAGGCGCGAGGCCATGAAACTGCCATTGGACAGGCCGGCCGCATAGATCCGGTCCATGTCGACCGGGAAGTTGGCCTGCAGGCGATCCAGCAGGGCGGCGACGAAGCCGACGTCGTCCAGGCCCTTGGGGCGCGCCGGATCGTCGTCCCAGACACCATCGACCGACGCCGGCATGACCGCCCATACGCCCTCGGCCGCGACCAGGTCGGATACTTCGCTGAGGTTGGCCTGGTTCTCCGCAGTGCCGCCGTTGCCGTGGAACAGCAGCAGCACCGGCGCATTCGCCACGACCGGCTCGGGTCGGATCACGACGAAGCGCCGACTGCGGCCACCGTGCTCGAAGCTGGCGTCGAAGGCGGCGGTGCCGGCAGCCAGTTGCAGGTTGTTGCCCTGCAGCTGGATCAGCACGTGATCGACACCCGGCGGCGTCAGCAGCGTCGCGCCAACCAGCAGACCGTCGAGCGGCTCGGTCACGGCGCCGACGACATCACCCGTGGTGTTGAGCAGGTTGCCTGCAAGGCTTGCGAGAAGACCGGCGGCGGAAACCGGCGAGGCCGCGGCGGCCAGGAACAGCAGTGACGACAGACGCGTGGTCAGTCCATGACGCATTGAAACCCCCTTCCTTGGTGGTTGCCGCGAAGTGGCGCGGCGGCTTCAAGCATAGCGACTGAATCTGTCGCGCGTCATCGCTGGCGAAAAATCAGCCTTTCCGCACAATGGTGGTATCTGTCCTGACGATGACCACAACGACCATGCGAGATCGAATCCGGGGAGCGTGGTGCCTGCCGACCTGCGCATTGCTGCTGGCCGCCTGCGGTCACTCGAACGACACGCTGAATCCACCGAACGACGGCACACCGCCACAGGCGACGACGCGGCTGGAAACCATCGTGCAGAACGAACCTTTCGCGCTGACGATCCGCCAGGACGGCGTGGACATCCTGAAATCGCTGGAGGGCCCGGCCCTGCCGGTCGCGCCTGATGCACTGCCAAACCTCGCGGACCTCGAGCAGCTACTGAACCTTTCCGGCATTGCCGATCTCAACGGCTTCGCCGACCTCTCCGCGCGCTACGGCTCGCTGGCTTTCGCGGTGGACCTGCGCGCCGAGGCACAGCTGCCATTGATCTCCTACGGCGCCTTCGTCACCGCGCCGGTGCGCTGGTTCCACGCCACGCGCGCCGAACCGATCGGCGAGAACCGCTGGCGTGTCGCCACCGACGATCCGCTGGGCCGCACGTTCGAGCTCTCGGTGCAGCCGCAGGCCGGCGGCGGCGTCGCGGTGGAGGCGACCCTCAGCGACATGCGTGGCGTCACCGCGCTGGGCTGGTCCTTCGGCAAGGGCGCGGACGAACGTTTCCTCGGATTCGGCGAACGCTCCGACGGCGTCGACCAGACCGGCCGCCTGGTCGAGAACTGGGCGGAGGAAGGACCGTTCTCCGCCGGCGCACTGCGGCCGCTGACCGAGCCGCTGCTGGGCCAGACTTGGCAGACGCCCTACCCGATCTCCGGCACCAACTTCCCGATACCCTGGTTCCTGTCGAGCAAGGGCTACGGCTTCATGCTCGACTCCTACGCCTACAGCGCCTTCCGCCTGCATCGCAGCGAGCAGTGGAACGTCGAGACGCGCGAGAACCGCATCCGCTTCCTGGTCTTCGGCGGGCCGACGCCGGCGCAGGCTCTGTCACGCTTCGTCGCGCACAATGGCCGCCAACCCGCACCGGCGGAATGGTTCTTCGGCCCCTGGTACCAGCCGCTGGGCACGACCGAATTCCGCCGCGAACTGATCACCAACTGGCGCGAGTGGGATGTGCCGGTGACGGTGTCGCAGACCTATGCGCACTACCTGCCCTGCGCCGCGCAAAGCGGGCGGCGCGACGCGCTGCGCGAAGAGAACGACTACTACCATCGCCACGGCTACCGCGTGACGACCTACGTCAATTCCTTCGTCTGCCGCGGTCATCCGGGCGGTGCCGACGTGCAGGGCGACAGCGAGGGCTACTTCATCAAGACCGCCGCCGGCGGCTCTTACCCCCTGCCCTACATTGCCTACCCCGACGCCATCAGCTACGTCGTCGACTTCACCAACCCCGCCGCGATTCCCTGGTGGCAGGGCCTGATCACCGAGGCACTGGAGGACGGCTACGACGGCTGGATGGAGGACTTCGGCGAGTACGTGCCGCCGGACGCGGTGATGCACGACGGCAGCCGCGGCCTGCAGCACCACAACGAGTACTGCACGCGCTACCACCGCGCCAGCCACGAGCTGACCTGGCCGCTGAAGGGCGTCGACTTCGCGCAGTTCGTGCGCTGCGGCAACCTCGGCACTGCGCCGTATGCACGCATCGTCTGGGGCGGCGATCCCTCCGAGGACGATTCGCGCGCCGACGGCCTCGGCGCCGCCGTCAGCCAGGGCCTGTCGATGGGCCTGTCCGGCATCGCCTACTGGGGCAGCGACATCGGCGGCTTCCACTCGCTGTTCACCGGCGACCGCACCAGCGCCGACACGCTGATCCGCTGGATCGAGTTCGGCGCGCTGTCCGGCGTCATGCGCATGCAGGAGGACGGCTACGAGCTGCCTTACCTGCAGGGCGAGCGCGTGCACATCTGGGAGGACGAGGTCCTGCCGTCGTGGCGGCGCTATACCAAGCTGCGCACGCAGCTGTTCCCCTACATCTGGAACGCCGCGCAGGAATACCAGCGCACGGGCCTGCCGATCATGCGGCACCTGGCGCTGGCGTATCCGCAGTCGCCGGAAGCGTATTCGGCGATCGCCGAATACGAGTACCTGTTCGGACCCGACCTGCTGGTGGCGCCGGTGATCGAAGAAGGTGCGCGCTCGCGCGAGGTCTGGCTGCCGCCGGGACGCTGGTGCGAGTTCTGGCCACACGTCGACTACGACGAGACCAGCGGTGCCTATGCGCGCAAGGCGGGGGCCGGTGCGGTCGAGGGCGGACGCATGCTGACGGCAGAGGCGCCGCTGGAACAGATTCCGATGTTCGTGCGTGCCGGTGCCGCGATTCCGTTGCTGCCGGCAGAGACCGACACGCTGACCAACATCGGCACGGCGCCGGGACTGGTGGAGCTGGACGATGTGCGCGGGCGGGTGCGGATGCTGAGCTTCGGTCCGGACTGCTGAGACGCGGCTGCCGCCGGCTACCAGCGCATCATCGGCATCGGGCTCCAGGGCCGGGTCAGCAGGCGCCGACTGCTGAGCTGTACCAGGCGCCAGTGGAACCCGGCATCCGGCAGGGCCGCCATCACCTCGCGACGAAACTGGCGCGACACGCCGTAGCCGGCCATGCCCAGCAACACGTCGATCCAGTCGGCGCGGCGCAAGGCCTCCACCGCTTCACGCCGCTCGCCGCGCCAGGGCGTGATCTTGTGGTGCTGCAGGATCATCGCCTCGATCAGGTCGGCATCGAGATCCGGTGCCTGCGCCGCCACCCAGTCGCGCATGCGACGCGCCGAGGGCGCGAGATAGTCGAAAGTGCCGTCGGTCCAGATGCCAAGGTCGTGGAAGGCCAGTGCCACCGCGGCATGGCGCAACTCATCCTCATCGGGCGTGCGCAGCCAGCAGTAGTAGTTGAGGACACGCAAACAATGGTTGCGGTAGGCCGTGGCATCGGCGCCCAGCGCAGCGGCGTGAGCCTGCAGCAGTTCGTCGAGTACGGGGTTCTGCAGGATCGGTTGCATGTCGTCGCGCCGGTGGAGATAACCGGATGCTAGACGGTCTGGCGGGTATCGGCGACCGGCCCTCCGTCCGCTACAGATCCTTCTGCGTTTCGCTGCCGGCTTCGATCTCCACCGCCACCGGCTCGCGGAACACCAGCGTCTGCCGCGACTCCGGATCGTCGAGATCGGCCTGGCAGGTGAAGACCAGGGTGTAGTCGCCCTCGGTGAGGCCGCGGAAGGCATAGCGGTAGTCGCTTTCGCCGGCGTTGCGCAGGACCGAGGCCGAGACCACCGGGTTGTCGTCGGCATCGGCGAAGAAGTCGCTGCCCGCCGTGCGCTGCCCCTCGAACAGGTAGACCGCGTAGCCATCGTCGCCGATGCCGGCACAGGCACCCGCGGAAACGTAGCTCTCGTCGACGCTGCCGCGCAGCGTGCCGACCTCGCCTGCCAGCCCGGCGACTCCCTGCTGGCGCAGGCTGTAGTCGCCGCTGGAGGCGCTGCGGTCGGCCAGCGAGAAGCGCAGGTCCAGCACTGCCAGCAGGGTCTCGCTGCCGTCATCGTCGAGGCTGAAGTCGACCGGCAGGAAAGGCTGGCTCGCGGCCAGGCGGATCGGCCGCACGTCGCCGTCCTCTTCTTCCAGTTCGGCATCGTCGTCGGACAGCAGCAGCCGCAGCGACTGGTAGTTCCGCGCCGGCACCTCGACATCGGAGACCAGCCGCAGCAGCGCGCTGCCCTGGTAATCGAGCAGATCGACCAGGCCGGGATCATCGGCCTCGATGCTGACGATGCCGCCGCTGTCGTCGCGCAACTCGACGCCTTCGAGGCGCACTTCGATGCGTTTTGCATCCTCGAAGTTGGCGGTGGCGAGGTCGACGTCGAGACTGGATTCACAGGCCGCGAGCGTGGCGGTGAGCAGCAGGAACGGGAGGCGCAGGTTCATGCCCCGAGTGTACAAGCTTCGGCTTTTTTGGAAGAACCGTTCAGGATTTTCCGGTTTCTCCATCCCCGGTGCCGGCCTATGCTGCGGCGCAGTCCCCCACGTAGGAGAAGGCATGAAACTCTATTTCGCCCCCGGCGCCTGCTCGCTGTCGCCGCATATCGTGCTGCACGAGGCCGGCCTCGCCGCGGAAACAGAACGGGTCGACCTCGCCACCAAGAAGACCGCCAGCGGTGCCGACTTCACCCAGGTCAATCCCAACGGCTATGTCCCGGCCCTGCAGATCGACGATGGCAGCGTGCTGACCGAGGGGCCGGCGATCGTGCAGTACCTCGCCGACCGCAAGCCCGACTCGAAGCTCGCCCCCGCCAACGGAACCAACGAGCGCTACCACTTGCAGGAGCGCCTCAACTTCATCAGCACCGAGATCCACAAGAGCTACAGCCCGCTGTTCAAACCAAACACGGTGGACGAGGCGAAGAAGGCCACCATCGAAAACCTCAACCGCCGTTACGACTTCGTCGAGCAGCTGCTGGCTGATCGCCAGTACCTGATGGGCGCGGACTTCACGGTGGCCGATGCCTACCTGTTCACCGTGACCAACTGGAGCCGCGTGCTCAAGCTCGACCTGTTCTCGACGCGCCCGAACCTGAAGGCCTACATGGATCGCGTCGGCGCCCGGCCGGCGGTGCAGAGCGCGATGAGGGCGGAGGGACTGATCAAGTAGACGTTTCTGGAGCCCTTGCATGAAAAGCCCGCCATTGGCGGGCTTTTCCCTTTCTTCTCCCTACCAGCGCCCCGGGCGAGGCAAAGGCGGCAACGGCAGCTCGCCCTCGCCCAGCACCCCGTCTCCATCCCGGTCCAGCGTCGCAAAGGCCTGCCCACCCGCCGCCTCCATCTCGGCCCGCCCGATCATCCCGTTGCCGTCCTCATCCTCCGGTAACTCCGGCGGCGGCAATCCTTCCGCCAAAGGCCCCGGCGGCGACTCTCCCCCCAGGCAGTCCCTCATGCGCGGAGGCGATGCCCCCACCAGCCGCAGCTGGAACATCCGCGGTCGCAGCAGCCGCTGCTCCTGCGCATCCAGTTGCCCATCGAGATTGCGATCCGCCGCGCGGAAGCGCATGGCTCCCGCCTCCAGCCATTCGTCGCGGCTGATGCGCCCGTCCTCGTCGAAGTCGAAAGGCGGCGGCGGAAACGCCATGGCCGACAAGGGCAGCGACAGCAGCAGGAACAGGCAGGCCTGTTGTTTCATGGCAGTCCTCAGTCGGCGGTGAAATCGATGCTGGCGGTCTCGCCCTGCGCCGCCGTGACATTGCGACGGCGAATGAAGCCGAGCTCGTCGGCGCTGGCGGGACGCTCGGCATCGGCATCGCAGGTCAGGGCCAGGGTGTAGCTGCCCTCGGGCAGGTAGCTGAAGCGGTAGCGGTACTGGTCGCCATCGTCGTAGACCGCGGCCACCGACAGCGGCTGGCTGCGCAGGCTGTCGTCGCGGGCGTAGTCGACCGGCGTCGCGCCATGCCCGGCCCAGGCGTAGACGGCCACACCACGCAGCAGGGCGCGATCGCCGCGGCAGCTGTCGTCCTCGACCAGGCTGTCGGCCACCACTCCGGCCACCGTCCCGGTGCTGTCGGCTTCCATAGCCCGCAGGACCGGCGTCAGGCGATAGCTGCCGCTGGTATCGCTCTCGTCGTCCAGCGACAGCCGCAGTTCCAGGTCCAGCAGCAGGCCTGCCTCGTCCTCGTCGCCGATGCTGAGATCGGCGCTGGCGAAATCGCCGTCCTCCGGCACCTCCACCGGAACTTCGCCGCCGTCGTTGCGACTGAGGTAGGAGCCCTCGCCGGCAAGGCGCAGGCGCACGCCGGTGTAGCGCGCGGCCGGAACCTCGGCGCCTTCCACCAGTCTGAGCGTCGTGCCGTTGCGGTACTGCAGGAAATCGACGTCGGTGGCTTCGGTTTCGACGCTGACCACGTTGCCGTCTTCGCGCAGCAAGTCGATGCCCTCGACGCGCAGCACCACGGCGTCGGCGCCGTCGAGGGGGCCGTCGGTGAGATCGACATCGAGGCTGGCCTCGCAGCCGGCCAGCAGCACGAGGAAGGGAATGACGCAGGGCAGGAATCGGGACATGGGCGGGGCTGGGGATCGGACCTGCCCACCG
>DATILC010000015.1:0-5841 GCA_035476855.1 Solimonas sp.
GGGGTGCGGGTAGCGCTCGTCGAGGTACTCGTTGATCACCTGTGCCGGGTGGATCACGGTCTCGCGGTCGGCCAGTGTCGGCAGGGCCAGCGTCGGGTTGAGCACCATCAGGTCGTGGTTGGGCTTGCCCGGAGTGACCCACTCGATGCGGGCGCCGTCGACGTCCTTTTCGGCCAGCACGATGCGCGTCCACAGGCAGGCGATGCTGTCGCGGGCGCAGAACAGGGTCAGGCCCGAGCGCGGCGCGGGCTTGCTGTCCATCACGTATTTGCTGCGCGCCCTGAGGCTCATGTCACGGACCGGTAGGCACCAAAACAAAAGCGCCGGTCATGTATCGAAACATGACCGGCGCCGAAAGACAACGTCGGGGCCTGCAGCGTGCTAGTGCACGTCCTTCCACCACTCCTTCTTCATCAGGTAGGCCAGGAAGGTGAACAGGAACAGGAACAGCATCACCTTCATGCCCAGCGCGACGCGGGCATTGCGGCCCGGTTCGGCGGCGTAGTGCATGAAGTTGACGGTGTCGGCGACGAACTTCTTGTACTCGTCCGGGTTCAGCTTGCCCGGCTGCACGAGGTCGAACTTCGGTCCGGCGTGGCCGCCGTGACCGCCTTCCTCGTGGCCTTCACCCTCGGCCTTGTGTTCCTCGGCCTTGACCTGCCAGCCCTGGAGGTCGCCCAGCACATGCGGCATCGACGCGCCCGGCAGCACCAGGTTGTTGACGCCGCTGGCCTTTGTGCCGTCGACGTAGAAGGTCATCAGGAAGTTGTAGACCCAGTCGGCGCCGCGCATGCGGGTTTCGACGGTCAGGTCGGGCGGTGCCTGGCCGAACCACTTGGCCGCCTCTTCCGCCGGCATCGACGACTTGATCGGCTCACCCACCTTGTCGCTGGTGAACATCAGGTTGGCCTTCAGCAGGTCTTCCGGGATGTTCAGGTCCTGCGCGACGCGGCCGTAACGCATGTGGCGCATCGAGTGGCAGCCCGAGCAGTAGTTCATGAAGTTGCGCGCGCCGCGCTGGGCCGACTGGGTGTTGCCCGGGTCCGGCTCGAACTTGAACGGCAGGGCGTGGCCGCCCGAGGCGAACGCCGGGGCAGCCGCCGTCAGCGCGACCGCGATCAGGAAGCTCTTAATGCGCTGCATGGGTCACACGCTCCGGTTCGGGCTTGGTCTTTTCTGCCTTGGTGTACCAGGGCATCAGGAGGAAGTAGGCGAAGTAGATGAACGTGCCGATGCGCGAGATCCAGGTGCCCAGCGGCGTCGGCGGCTGCATGCCGTAGTAGCTCAGCAGCACGAAGCTGACGGTGAACAGGAACAGCGCGATCTTCGACAGCTTGCCCTTGTAGCGGATCGACTTGACCGGCGAGCGGTCCAGCCAGGGCACGAAGAAGATGATCACGACCGCGCCACCCATGGTCAGGACGCCCAGCAGCTTGTCCGGCACCGCGCGCAGCATCGCGTAGAAGGAGCCGAAGTACCACGCCGGGGTGATGTGCTCCGGCGTCGCCAGCGGGTTGGCCGGGGTGAAGTTCGGCTTTTCCAGCAGCCAGCCGCCGCCATCCGGGGCGAAGAACACGATGCCCAGGAAGATGATCAGGAACACGCCGACGCCGACGATGTCCTTCACCGTGTAGTACGGGTGGAAGGCGATGCCGTCGAGCGGGATGCCGGTCTTCGGGTCCTTGTGCTTCTTGATCTCGATGCCGTCGGGGTTGTTCGAACCCACTTCATGCAGCGCGATCAGGTGCGCCACGACCAGGGCGACCAGCACGAAGGGCAGGAAGATCACGTGGACCGAGAACAGGCGGCCGAGGGTGGCGTCGGACGGGAAGTAATCGCCCTGGATCCAGATCACCAGGTCGTTGCCGATCACCGGGATCGCGCCGAACAGGTTGATGATCACCTGCGCGCCCCAGTAGGACATGTTGCCCCAGGGCAGCACGTAGCCGGCGAAGGCTTCGGCCATCAGCACGAAGAAGATCAGGCCGCCGAAGATCCAGATCAGCTCGCGGGGCTTGCGGTAGGAACCGTAGAGCAGGCCGCGATACATGTGCAGGAACACGACCACGAAGAACGCCGAGGCGCCGGTCGAATGCAGGTAGCGCAGGAGGTTGCCGTAGGGCACGTCGCGCATGATGTACTCGACGGAGTCCCAGGCGACGGCGGCGTCCGGCTTGTAGTGCATCACCAGCCAGATGCCGGTCAGCAGCTGGTTGACCAGCACCAGCATCGCCAGCGAGCCGAAGTAGTACCAGAAGTTGAAGTTCTTCGGGGCGTAGTACTCGGTCAGATGATCCTTCCACAGCTTGGTCGCCGGGAAGCGGTCATCGATCCAGCCCATCAGGCCGGTAGTCTTGTACGGGTTCGGGACAATCGCCATTACGCAGCTCCCTGGTCTTCGCCGACGACGATGGTGTTGCCGTCCACATAGCGATGCGGCGGCACGGCGAGGTTCAGCGGAGCCGGGACGCCCTTGTAGACGCGGCCGGCAAGGTCGAACTTGGAGCCGTGGCAGGGGCAGTAGAAGCCGCCCTGCCAGTTCGGGTCGACTTCCGGCGCCGGGTGCTCGGGCTTGAACGTCGGCGAGCAGCCCAGATGGGTGCAGGAGCCGACCATGACGAGGATTTCCGGCTTGATCGCACGGGCCTCGTTCTTGGCGTACGCCGGCTGCTGTTCCTCAGCAGATTCCGGGTCACGCAGCTCGCCGCTGACCTTGGTCAGGCTGGCGACCATGTCCGGCGTGCGCTTGATCACCCACACCGGCTTGCCGCGCCAGGCGACGGTCAGTTTCTGACCGGCTTCGAGCTTGCTGATGTCGATGCTGACCGGTGCGCCGAGCGCCTTTGCGCGTTCGCTGGGCTTGAGCGACGCCAAAAAGGGCCAGGCTGCTGCCGCAACACCCGCGCCGCCCACGACCGTCGTGGCCAGCGTCAGGAACCGGCGGCGGGCCGGGTCCACGCCTTGATTACTCATTGAACAATGCCCCTTCAGAGGAGAAATTTTGACCAGAAGGCGCGAGCGACTGGGTCGATGCGCTTGCGGCGGCCGCGCTCTGCCTATCCTGACTAGTATACCGGCCGCGATTCCGGACGTTAATGGGGGCTGAACCCCGAAAGCCGGAAATCAGGTCGGTTCCGACAGGAAATCGGCGATCGCGGCGGCAGTTTCCGCGGGCGCGTCGAAGTGGAGCATGTGCCCGGCCTCGGCGATCAGCTGTTCGCGATGGACCGGGAAGCAGGCGACCCGCCGCTCGCGCTCCTCGCGGCCGATGACCTTGCCGAAGAAGGACTGGCCGGCGTCGAGGAACAGGGTCGGTGCGGTGACCTGCCTCCAGACCGCGCAGGACTCGGCGGCGTGGTAGGAATTCGGGCTGTCGAGGCGGTGCTTGGGGTCGGCCAGCAGGCTGATCCGGCCGCGGCCGTCCTCCTGGCCCCAGCAATGCGCGATGAACAGGGCGCGCTCCGGGCTCAGCTGCGGGTGCTGCTTCTGGACCCGCTCCGCCAGCGCCTCGAAGGATTCGTAGGTCTTGCGCAGCCGCTCCTGCGGCTTGACCTGCTCCATCCAGCGCAGCAGGCGCCGCGGCGCCTTCTCCGGCGGCTGGTCGGGCATGAACAGGCCGTCGAGGCAGACCAGCTTCGCCACCCGCGCAGGCCGCAACCCGGCATAGAGGCTGAGGATCTGCGCACCCATGCTGTGGCCGACCAGGGTCAGCGGCTGGTCCGGCGAGTAGTGTTCGGCCAGGGCCTCGAAGTCGGCGACGTAGTCCGGAAACCAGTAGCCGTCCTGCGGCCACTGGCTGTGGCCGAAACCGCGCCAGTCCGGCGCCAGTACCTGCCAGCGGTCGGCCAGGGCCCGGGCCACGGTGTCGAAGGTGGCGGAGACGTCGAGCCAGCCGTGGCCCAGGAACAGCATCGGCAGGTCGGGCGAGCCCCAGCGACGGACGTGGTAGCGCAAACCGCGGATGCGGACGAAGTCGGAACGGCTGGCAACAGGAACGGCGTTCATGTGCGCAGTCTATATTGGCACCGCTTTTGCCAGCGATATGCCTAGAACAACAGGGACTCCATGACCATCCACGCCGCGCTGCACCACGTCACGGCCTATCGCTACGACCGCCGCGTCGGCCTGTCGCCGCAGCTGATCCGCCTGCGCCCGGCGCCGCATTCGCGCACGCGGGTGCTGAGCTATTCGATCAAGGTCGAGCCGCAGCCTAATTTCATCAACTGGCAGCAGGACCCCTTCAGCAACTGGCAGGCGCGGGTGGTGTTCCCCGACCAGGTGACCGAGTTCAAGGTCACGATCGACCTGGTTGCCGACATGGCGGTCTACAACCCCTTCGACTTCTTCGTCGAGCCCTCGGCCGAGCGCTTCCCCTTCGAATACGAGGAAGGCCTGCGCCAGGACCTCAAGCCCTTCCTGCGGCCGCTGCCGGCGGAGCCGCTGCTGCGCCAGCTGCTGGAGACGATCCCGACCAAGGCCGACAAGACGGTCGACTTCGTCGTCGACCTCAACCGCCAGCTGCAGCAGCGCATCAAGTACCTGATCCGCATGGAACCGGGCGTGCAGACGCCGGAGGAGACGCTTGCCAGCGGCTCCGGCTCCTGCCGCGACTCCGCCTGGCTGCTGGTGCAGATGCTGCGGCACCTGGGCATGGCGGCGCGCTTCGTCTCCGGTTACCTGATCCAGCTCACCCCGGACGTGAAGTCGCTCGACGGCCCCAGCGGCACCGAGCATGACTTCACCGATCTCCATGCCTGGTGCGAGGTCTACGTGCCGGGCGCCGGCTGGATCGGCCTCGACCCGACCTCGGGCCTGCTGGCGGGCGAGGGCCATATCCCGCTCAGCGCCACGCCGGAGCCGCAGAGCGCGGCGCCGATCAGCGGCGCAGTCGACGAGTGCGAGGTCGAGTTCGTCCATGAGATGAAGGTCTCGCGGCTCTACGAATCGGCGCGCGTGACCAAGCCTTACAGCGAGGAGCAGTGGCAGCAGATCGACGCGCTCGGCAGCGCAGTGGATCAGCGGCTGGTCGCCGGCGACGTGCGCCTGACCATGGGCGGCGAGCCGACCTTCGTCTCGATCGACGACATGCAGGGCGCGGAGTGGAACACCGCCGCGGTTGGCCCGGCCAAGGAGCAGCGCGCCTGGGAGCTGTCACTGCGCATGCGTGACCACTTCGCGCCGCAGGGGCTGCTGACCTACGGCCAGGGCAAGTGGTACCCCGGCGAGTCGCTGCCGCGCTGGGTCCATACGCTCTACTGGCGCCGCGATGGCCAGCCGGTCTGGCGCCTGCCGCCGGCGCGCCCGGACAAGGTCAACCCGCCGGGCAACGAGGAGACGCGGCAATTCCTGGCGGCGCTGGCCGAACGCCTGGAAGTGGACCCGCGCAACGTGCTCGATGCCTACGAGGACACGCTTCATTATCTCGTTCGCGAGCGCAAGCTGCCGGTCAACGTCGACCCCACCGATCCACGCCTGAAGGACCCGGAGGAACGCGCCCGCATCCTGCAGGTGTTCGACCGCGGCCTCGGTACGCCGCGCGGCTTCGTGCTGCCGGTGCAGCGCTGGCAGGCCGAGGCGCGCTGGATGTCGGAGCGCTGGCAGGTTCGCAGCGGCCGCCTGCTGCTGATCCCCGGTGACTCGCCGGTGGGCCTGCGCCTGCCGCTGGAATCGCTGCCCTGGCTGCCGGCGGCGGCGCGCCCGCAGTTCATTCCTGCCGACCCCACCGCGCTGCCGGCGCTGGGCGCCACCGACCCGCGGCGCCAGCCCTTCCTGCAGATGCACGGACACAAGCCGCCGGACTCGCGGCGCCAGCGCCTGACCCCGGAGGCGAAGCAACCGCGG
>DATILC010000016.1:0-2478 GCA_035476855.1 Solimonas sp.
CTTCTTCCACGCCATGCTCGACCGCGGCATCTACCTCGCCCCCTCGGCCTACGAGGCCGGCTTCGTCTCCTCGATGCACGGCGAAGCCGAGATCGCCGCCACCATCGCTGCCGCGCGCGAGGCCTTCGTCGCGGCGCGATGAGCGAATACCTCCAGCTCGTCTACGACTGGATCAACGCCCATCCTGGATGGGCGCAGCTGCTGCTGTTCGTCATCACCTGCCTGGACGCGGTCTTCATCCTCGGCGCCTTCATCCCGGCCGGCGTGGTGCTGTTCGCGATGGGCGCGCTGATCGCGCTGGGCTCGATCGACCTGTGGACCACGGTGGCGATCGCCGCCGCCGGCGCGCTCTGCGGCGACGGCCTGTCGTTCTGGCTCGGCCGCCGCTACGGCGAGCAGCTGTTCCAGGGCCGATTGATGCAGCGCTACCCCGACGCGCTCAACAACGCCCGCCGCTTCTTCGACCGCCACGGCGGCAAGGGCGTGATGCTGGCGCGCTTCCTCGGCCCGGTGCGCTCGGTGACACCGGCACTGGCCGGCGCCGCGAACATGCCGGCCTGGCTGTTCCTGCTGACCGACGGCGTCGCCGCCACCGCCTGGGCACTGGCCTACATCCTGCCCGGCGTGGTGTTCGGCGCCTCGCTGGGCCTGGCCGCCGAGGTCGCCGGCCGTCTGGCGCTGCTGGTGCTGCTGCTGGCGCTGTTCGTGTGGCTGGTGATCGCGCTCACCGGCGTGGTGATCAAGTCGGTGCAGAAGCGCGCCGAGGACTGGGTCGGCGCCCTGCTCGACTGGAGCCGGCGCCACCGCCGACTCGGCCGCTTCGGCGCCGCACTGGCCGACCCGGACCAGCCGGAAACCCCGGTGCTGGCGGTCATGGCCTTCGCGCTGATGCTGCTCGGCGGCCTGTGGCTGTACTTCTGGGCCGCCCCCGGCTTCAGCCCGGATCCGAAGTCCTTCGACGTCGCCGTGTTCCAGGCCCTGCGCGAGCTGCACACACCCTGGGGCATTGCGCTGGCGCAGGCGCTGCTGCAGCTGGGCGAATGGCCGGTGTACCTGCCGGTCGCGGTCACCGTGTTCCTGTCGCTGCTGCTGGCGCGCAAGGGCCGCGCCACCGCGCACTGGCTCGGCGCCCTCGGTTTCGCCCTGCTGATCTCGGGGGTGCTGTACTTCGTGCCGACGATCCCGCCGCCGTTCGAGCAGTTCGGCAGCTACCGCCCCACCGGCTACCGTGCCCTCGACCTGGTGCTGGCGACGGTGATCTACGCCTTCATCCCGGTGTTGCTGGCCACCGGCCGCCGCCCCGGCCTGCGCGTGCTGATCTACGGCCTCAGCATCGCGCTGCTGCTGCTGATCGTGCTGGCACGGCTCTATCTCGGCGCACAGTGGTGGAGCCTGGCAACCTTCTCGCTGCTGCTCGGCGTGGTCTGGACCGCCCTGCTGGGCCTGGGCTACCGGCGCCACCAGCCGGAACGCGTCAGCGGCAAGCACTTCGTCACGCCGGTGCTGGTGGTGTTCGTGGTGGCCTCGGCGCTGCAATGGTCCGATGACCGCGCGCTGGCGCATGAGCCGCTGCCGACGCGGCCGCTGAGCATCCTGCAGATCGACGACTGGGCCAGTGCCGGCTACCAGAAGCTGCGCCAGCAGCGCCAGGACATCGTCGGCCGCCCCCGCCAGCCCTTCAACCTGCAGTGGGCCGGCAAACTGGACACGATCGAGGCACAGCTGCGGCAGCGCGGCTGGATCGCGCCGACGCCGCTGAGCCTGCAGAACGCACTGCGCTGGCTGGCGCCGTCGACGCCGGTGGAACAGCTGCCGCTGCTGCCGCAGGTGCATGCCGGCCGCCACCAGGCCCTGATCCTGCGCTACCCGCTCGCCGGCGAGCCCGATCGCCAGTACCTGATCCGCCTCTGGCCCACCGGCTATCGCACCGAGCAGGACCAGCCGATCTGGGTCGGCTACATTGCCCTGCAGCAGACGCGCAGCGTCTACCGCCTGCTGCGCTATCCCGTCTACCAGAGCACGCCGGCGCCGCTGCCGAAACTGATCGGCGACCTGCCGCAGAGCGAAGTGCTCGGCGCAGGTGCGGTCTGGCGCCTGAAATCCTGAGACAGCAACGGCATTTTTTGCCACGGATGAACACGGATGAACACGGATAAAGCAACATCAGGATGCGCGTTCCCGCTGTTTTCCGTATCCGTGTTGATCCGTGTAATCCGTGGCCAAGAAAGCTTTTGTTTTTGAAAAGGCCCCTATGACCGACGCCAGCCTCATCGGCAAATTCCGCAGCCGCCTCAACAAGGGCGACTCCTGGCTGACGCGCGACATCTCGACGCTGTTCACCGCCGAGGCGCTCAAGCCCGAGGCGCTGGAAGAGTTGGAGACGCGCCTGCTGCTGGCCGACGCCGGCGTCGAGGCCACGCAGTGGCTGATCGAGCGGCTGCAGACCGACATCAACCTCGGCCGCATCAAGAACGAAAA
>DATILC010000017.1:0-22662 GCA_035476855.1 Solimonas sp.
TGTTGCTGCTCAGCTGGAAGTCGCGGCCGTCCTCGACGTCGGCAATGCCGCCGGGCACATGGCAGGTGCGGCAGAAGTCGACCGAGGGCTGCACGTTGCGGCTGAAGTGCTCTTCCATCGAGCGCGCCTGCGCACCGCTGCCGCCGGCGCCACCGCTGCTGCTGCTGCTGCTGCTGCCGCCGTAATCTCCCGTGCAAGCCGCGAGCGCGAGCGACAGGCCGAGCACGAATATTTTCGGGATGTTCACGGCGGACTCAGAGGGTCTTGAGGTATTCGATCAGGGCGCGGCGCTCGGCATCGGTCAGCGCCTTGCCATAGTCGTGCCCCTGATTGCCGGCAGCGAACTGGTAGCTGTTGTAGGCCTTGCGGCGCTCGATCGTGCTGCGATCGGCGGGGATCAGGCCCAGCAGGCCCGAGCCGCCGACACCCGCGGTCGGCAGGTTCGCCGGGATGTTGAGCAGCGGCGCCGCCTGCTGCGAGCAGGACAGGTCGGACATGCCGCAGCTCAGCACCTCGTGCTTCCAGCCCATCGCATCGAAGTCATAGGCGCCGAGGCTGGTGTCGTAGCCACGCTCCTGCGCCGTGCCGGGCGTGAGCTGGCGACGCCACAGCGCCGGCCGCTCCTCCGGCTTGAGCAGCTGCCAGATGCTGGGCACCGAGCCGTTGTGCAGGTAGGGCGCGTTGGCCCAGACGCCGTAGAGGCTGGGCGTGTTGTAGCCGACCTCCTGGTGCCAGGTGCAGACGCCCTGCGGCCGCTGATCCATCGGCTGGTAGTCGTCCAGGGTTTCCTGCAGCGGATTCTTGTCCTTCGGATCGATCCAGCCGGGCACGCCCTCGGGATAGCCGATCCAGGAGCTGGTCAGGCCGTAGCGGACCTCCGCGGGAAAGTTCGCAGCGCGCGCGGGATCGGTGGCGATGATCTCCATCGGCGCGAGGTAGCCGGTCACGCCCTTGAGCCGCGGGTCCTTCAGGTAGGCCGGATCATTGGCATAGCGCGGCGAGTAGACGCCGTGGCAACCGGCGCAGGAGCCGTTGCTTTCAGGCTTGGGCAGGTCGCCAAGCTCGCCGCCGGCCCAGAGATCCTTGCTGTGGAACAGGATCGCGCCCTGCTCGGCCTGCGCGGTATCGACCGGCCGCGGGAACTTCGGCGGCCGCATCGAGTTCATGAACTCGCTGACGGTCTCGACGTATTTCTCCTCGTTGCCGATCAGGTCGAAGGGCTTGCCCAGCAGCGGGCCCGTGATCTGGCTGACGCCGCCGAAGGCCACCGAGTTCATGCGGTGATTGTCGATGCCGTGGACGCCGTCGAAGAAGCTGCGCATGCGATGCAGCGTGTGCCACCAGCTCACCGTCTTGGTGTTGCCGGTGCTCGGGATCAGCAGGTTGAAGCGCGGCACCGGCGAGGTCAGGCGCAGCACGTCGAGATCGGCGATGGCCAGCGCGATCGCCGAGAAGCCCGCCGCATTGAGCGCGCCGCGCCGCGCGGACAGGTCCACCGGTAATGGGATGACGGCGGAAGGCACGCCGACGTTGCTGCTGAGGAAATCCACCAGCAGTACATCGAAGTCGACGTTCGCGGCCATGCCGATGATGCCGCCCAGGCCCTCACCATCCGCCGGCTCGCCCAGCGACGCGCTGTGGCAGGTGGCGCAGGTCATGCTCACCTTGCCGGTGTAGTGGCCCTGCGCATCCTTCATCTGCACCAGGCCTATGGGCAGCTGCCCGGAGCCGCCGTCGGTGGCCTCGGGATCCTCGGTGGGCAGCGGGTAGGGATTGCGGAAGTCGGCGCGGGCCAGGCCGTAGCGCTGGATCAGGCGTTCGTCGAAATCCGTCGGGCGACCCGGCAGGCCCCAGGTCTTCCACAGATCGTCGAAGCCCGCGCGGCCAATGTGGAACAGCGTATTGGCCTCGCCGAACAGCCCGTCGACCGGAGACTGCACCGCCTGCTCGCGGCCACGCCGCTTGCGGTCGCGGTATTCGCCGCAGGTCTGCGCGCGCTTCACCTCGATGTTCTGGTGGCAGTCTTCCCAGTACTCGTTGAACGCCACCGCGCGACCCTCGCTGACGCCGGGCAGCACCAGGTGCCGCGGGTCTTCCGGGATCACCGCGGAATCCGGCTGCTGCTGGCCTTCGCAGAAACGCTCGTTAAGCGACCAGGAGGCTGCGGGATCGGTTTCCAGCAGCGGCAGCAGCGTGCCCACGTCGAGGCCGCCGCCGAGCAGGGCCGCGCAGGCGGCGGGATCGCCGAAGCACTGCAGCAGGATCTCCATGTTGCGGTAGGCCGGGCCGTTCTTGGCCCAGGGCGCCCCGCCGCTATGCGGCGTCTCCTGCCCCGAGGCCATCAGCAGGATGCGCGAAGTCGGATTGTTGCCGCCGAGGCGCTCCCAGCTGGCCTTGAGGTTGGCGAGGTCCTGCGACTTGTTCGAGGACAGCTGGAAATCGCGGCCATCCTCGACGTCGGCGGCGGCGCCGGGCACATGGCAGGTCCGGCAGAAATCGACCGAGGGCTGCACGTTGCGGCTGAAGTGCTCTTCCATCGAGCGCGCCTGCGCGCCGCCGCTGTTGCTGCCACTACCGCCGCCGCCGCCGCCGCCGCAGCCGGCCAGCGCCAGTGCGCCGGCCAGCATCACCCATGTCCCTGCCTGCCTGAAGCCCATCGCATCCTCCGTCGCTCCAGCCATCGGCGGCCTCTGGCGGGCGCTGGATGGCAATAACCTACATTTGTAGGATTTAGTGATAAGCCTACATTTGTAGGTTTCATTGGTCAAGCACTATCCTGTGCGTCATGAACGACCTCGAAGCCGGCATCACCAAAGCACGCGCGCCGCTGCAGCAGCGCGGCCAGGCGCGCTTCGAACTGGTGCTGGAAGCGGCCTACAAGCTGTTGAGTGAAGAAGGTTTTTCAGGATTTTCGATTCCGGCGCTGGCAGAGCAGCTGGGCTTCACCCGGGCCAGCATCTACAACTTCTTCCCGACGCCCTACGCGGTGCTCAACGAGCTGGCGAAGCGCGAGCTGCAGTCGCTGGAACAGGACCTGGTGCGGGTCGGCGCCGGGCGGCCGCAGATGCCCTGGCAGGAGCGCATCCGGCTGACCGTCGAGGAAGCGGCACGCTTCTACGAAGAACATCCGGTGGCGCAACTGCTGATCCTCGGCGGCCAGGTCAGCGACGAGAGCTACCGGGCGCAGGCGATGACCATCCAGCACCTGGGCGGCCTGTCGCAGCGCATGTTCGTCGCCGCCGGCATCCCGCTGCCGCAGCAGCCGGTCGACGTCATGGTGCTGGCGGTGGAACTGGCCACCGCCTGCCTGCGCCACTCGGTGCTGCTGCACGGCCACATCACGCCGGCCTTCCGCGAGGAGGCGGTGCGGGTGATGCAGCGCTACCTGACGCCGTATGTGCGGCAGGTGCTGGTCGCAAGGCGAACCGCGTAGCCCGGGCCGCGGTCGAGGGGACCCACGCATCAGGTTTGCCGGTCGGCATGTGACACTTTAGTATCACTCCATGCGTACCGAACTCGTTACCACCCTCAAGCGCCAGGCCACCGAGCTGCTCTCGCAGCTCGAGCAGAGCCGCGAACCGATCCTGATCACGCAGCACGGCCTGCCCAGCGCCTATCTGGTCGACGTGGAAACCTACGAGACCCTGCAGCAGCGCATGAGCCTGCTGGAAGGGATTGCGCGCGGCGAAAAGGCCATCGAGGAGGGGCGCGTGGTTTCCCAGGCCCAGGCCAGGAAGCGCATGGCGCGATGGCTGAAATAGTCTGGACCGAGCCTGCGCTCTCCGACCTCGACGCCATCGCCGACTACATCGCGCTGGACAATCCGGAGGCCGCCCGGGCTCTGGTGCAGAACGTGTTCCGGCACGTCGAGCAACTCGCGCTGCATCCCCGCAGCGGTCCCAAGCCGACTGAACTCAAGGGCTGGCGCTACCGGCAGATCGTCGAGCCGCCCTGCCGCATCTTCTACCGCGAGGACGGCAAGCGCGTGTACATCCTTTACGTCATGCGCGCCGGGCGCCTGCTGCGGCCGCAGCAGCTGGCCATCCGGTCCGCGGGCACCGGAAACCCAGCCAAACCAAGCCGGCGCCGCAAACCCCGCTCATAGCGTCTTCAGGTACTCGATCAGCGCGCGCCGTTCCTGGTCGGTGAGCACGGTGGTGAATTCGTGCCCGCCCTTGTCCTGGCTGTAGTAGAAGCTGTTGTAGACCTTGCGATCCTCGACCTGCTGATCGCTGTAGATCGGCGCGTTGATCAGGTTCCAGGCGAGGCCGCCATTGGCCCAGACCAGCGACAGCGCCTCCTGGATGGTGGCGCCTTCCGGGTCCTCGCTGCAGTCGATGAAGGGCATCGAGCCGGTGCCGCAGCTCAGCGTCTCGTAGTTCCAGCCGATCTTGCTGCGGTCGTAGCCGCTGGCGAGGCTGGAGTCGAAGCCCATCACCACCTTGCCCTCGAGCCCGGCCGGCGCCGCCTTGGAATTGCGGCGCCAGATCGCCGGGCGATCCGCCGGCTGCAGCACCTGCCAGAGATTGGGCACCGCACCGTTGTGGAAGTAGGGCGCGGTGGCCCAGACGCCGTACAGCGGCGGCGCGAGGTAGCCGAGCTTGCGATCACCGCGCAGCGCGGTGTCGTTCCAGTCCGCGCACAGCGACACGCCGTTCTCGTTCTTCTCGCCGTCGTTGTAGGCGAACCAGTTGCTGCGCGCGGCCAGCGCCACCAGCTGGCTGTTGCCGTCGAGGCGGCGGCGGTCGGTGTCGATGATCTCGATCGGGGTGACGTAGGCGGCGATGCCTTCCAGCAGCGGCGTATCGAGGTAGGCCGGGTCCTGCACGAAGCGCGGCGAGTAGGCGCCGTGGCAGCTGGCGCAGGCACCGTTGCCACCCTCGGGGCGCTCGACCGGGTTGTCGAGCTTGTCGGCCCAGAGATCCTTGCTGTGGAACAGGATCGCGCCCTGCTCGGCCAGCGCGGTGTCGATCGCGCCGAGCCTGGCCATCGGCCAGGCCGGCGACTTCAGCGACATGATCCAGGCATCGCTGTCCTGCTGGTGGTCGATGATCCACTGCTTGTCCGCCGCCATGTCGGCGTGGAACGGCGTGTTGGGGAAGTGGAACGACAGCTCGATGCGCTTGGCATCCGCCACCTGGCCGCCGTCGAAGAACTTGGCCGAGCGGCTGCCGACGTTCCACCACACCGGCGGATCCTCGGTGCCGGTGGAAGGCTGGGTCTGGATCGACAGATAGCCGGGCAGGCCCGGCACGTCGGTGATGGTCAGGGTGCCGAACAGCTGGAAGTTGGTGATGTTGCCGGTGCCGCGCACCTTGTTCTGCGAGATCGCCGCCAGCGCGCTCTGCTGCGGCGCCAGCCGCGCGAGGTCGCTGAACATCACGGTGATGTCGGACAGCGAGTTGGTGCCGTACATCGCACCGAGACCGGGGCCGTCGCTGGCCGCGCCGACGCTACCGCCGTGGCAGATGTTGCAGGTGACGTTGAGCTTGCCGGTCCAGCTGCCGTCCTCGTTGCGCAGCTGGGTCACGCCCATCGGCAGCTGGCCGGAGCCGCCGGCGCGGGCCGTGGTGTTGGGATCCTCGCCCGGCAGCGGGTAGGGATTGGGCGTCGGCGACAGCGGCATGCCCCAGCGCTCGGCGACCAGCTGGTCGTAGTCGTTCGGCTGCGCGTCGAGACCCCAGATGCTATCCCACATCGTGGCGTAGTCGCCGGCGGGGAAGGCATAGGAGGAATCCGGCGAGTTGCCGGCGAAGAAGTGCCCGGCGCCGACCTCGCCATCGCTGGCCACCAGCGGATAACCGCGTGCCGCGCGTTGGCGCAGCCCGCCACAGGTGCCCGGATGGTTGTCTTCCTGGCAGGTCTGCCACCAGGCGTTCATCAGCACCGCCTTGCCTTCATTCACGCCCGGCACCACCAGCTCGCGCGGGTCGGCCGGCACCGGAGTGTCATCCGGCTTGCCGGCGCAGTAGTCGAACCAGTAATGGCCGCCGCGACGGCTGCCGAGCAGCGGCAGCTGCACCCCCGGCGCCAGGCCGCCAGCGAGCAATGCGACGCAGCCGGCGGGGTTGTCGAAGCACTGCAGCAGGATTGCCATGTTGCGGTAAGCGGGGCTGCCCTGCGGCCAGGGTGCGCCGCCGCTGTGCGGCAGCTCCTGCCCGGAGGACATCAGCAGGATGCGCGAGGTCGGATTGTTCCTGCCGAGCCGCTCCCAGCTGGCGCGCAGGTTGGCGAGGTCCTGCGACTTGTTCGAGGACAGCACGAAGTCGCGGCCGTCCTCGACATCGGCGGCAGCGCCGGGCACGTGGCAGCTGCGGCAGAAATCCATCGAGGGCTGCACGTTGCTGCTGAAGTGCTCCTCCATCGAGCGCGCCTGCGCGCCACCACCGCCACCGCCGGAGGCGCCATCGCTGCGACCGCTGTAGTCGCCGGAACAGGCCGCCAGCAGCAGGGCCGGAACCAGGGCCAGCGGCAGTCGACGCATCGGGATGTTCATTGCTTCCTCTCCGGGTTTCCAGTGCCGCGCAGTCCTGGCTGCACGGTTCACGCACACGCTAAGCTAACCCGAGCGAGGGCTCGGAACCACTCGGTTTGCGCCGAATCCCCACAGGCCTACTTCCACGAGCCGCAGCAATGCCACAAGCCACTGATCTGGCGCCGAAAAAGCTTCCCGTGCAAGCCCGTGCAAAAGCCACGGTCGAAGCCCTGCTGGATGCCTGCACTCGGCTCCTGGTCGACGAGGGCTACGAGGCCGTCTCCACCAACCGCATCGCCGAGATCGCCGGGGTCAGCATCGGCTCGCTCTACGAGTATTTCCCCAACAAGCAGTCGATCATCGCCGCAGCGCTGGCGCGGACCATGCGCGAGATCGTCGGCGAGATGACGGCCAGCCTGCACACCGCGCTGGCCTTGCCGGAGCAGCCGCGCGGCGGCATCGATTACTGGATGCGCGCGATGGTCACGGCGCTGGAGCAGCGCGCGGCGGTGCTGCGGGTGGCGCTGCGCGAGGTGCCGTTCCTGTGGGAGATCCCCGAGGTCCGGGAGCTGTCGCGCACGCTGCAGCACATCGCCCTGGAGGGCCGCAACAAGAGCGAGCGCGTGGTGCACTTCGACGATCCGGAGGCCAGCACCTACCTGCTGACCAACATGGTCTGGGCCGCAGTGCTGCAGACCGTGCTGCACCGCCCCGCCCACCTGTCGCGCGAGCGGCTGACCCGCACGCTGGTCGACATGGTGCTGAAGCTGCTTTAAGCCTACAAAAAGCAGTTGAGCCACGGATTACACGGGTCAACACGGATAAAAGCACGGATTTACAGGATGTTTCCTGCGGACTGCGAATGCACCACTCCGGTTACGGCCGGTGTGCTCGCAAGCGATTGATCTTGATCCGTGTTCATCCGTGTAATCCGTGGCAAATGAGTTTTTGGGTTAAGAGCCTATCCGTGAATAAAACACGCACGCGACGGCGTGCCATTTTCGTGTCCCGCTAACCCTATCGACCCGCGTGTACCTGACGTACATAAGGGGCGATAGGGAACGCGGGGCGCGAAAATGGCCCCGTCCCTTCGGGTTGCGCCAGAAATCGCGCCATGCGGCGCCGACCGCCGCTTATTTGGAACCACCAAACCGCGCGTCGGCCGACTTGCCTGGCGCGATTTCTGGCAGCAACGCGTGCGTGTTTTATTCACGGATAGGCTCTAAGCCCTCGCCAGCGAGCCCTCGAGCTTTCCGGCGGCGTCGATCAGCAGCCAGGGCAGGCCCAGCTCCTGCAGCCAGTCGCGGCCTTCGCGGCCCTTGAGCAGGGCGATGGTGGTGGCGGTGCCGGCGACCAGGCACTGCTCCGCGAGCACGCTGATGCCGGCGTAGCTTTCCACCGGCCAGCCCGTGCGCGGATCGAGGATGTGGCTGTAGCGGCGGCCGTCGCGTTCGAAGTAGCGCTCGTAGTCGCCGCTGCTGGCGATGGCACCGCCGACCAGTTCCACCGTGGCGATCGCCGACTCCGGCGCGCGCGGATGGCGGATGCCGATGCGCCAGGGTGCGCCGTCCGGCTGCGGGCCGAGTACGCGGATGTCGCCACCAAGTTCGACCAGCGCATGGCGGATGCCGGCGGCCTGCAGCACGGCGGCGGCGCGGTCGGCGGCGTATTCCTTGCCGAAGCCGCCGAAGTCCAGCTCCATGCCGCGCAGCGGCAGCACGATCCGCGGGCTCTGCCACAGCAGGCGCTGCCAGCCCACCAGCGGCAGCAGGGCATCGAGCTGCGCCTGCTGCGGCAGCTGCTTCGCCTTGAAATCCCAGGCGCGGCGCAGCACGCCGGAGCTGGCGTCGAACAGGCCCTCGCTCTGTTCGTGCGCGGCGGTGGCGTAGTCGAGCAGCGCCGCGGTCTCCGCATCGACCGTCACGCCCTGCGCATCGCCGGCGCTGGCATTGATCCGCGACAGCACGCTGTCCTCGCGGTAGCGCGAGTACTTGGTCTCGATGCGCCGCACCTCGGCTTCCGCGGCGGCGGCGGCTCGCTGCAGCTGCGCTGCGTCAGCCGCATGCAGCTGCAGCGAGCAGGGGCCGCCGAGGGCATGGAACGGGTGGTGCAGGAAGCGCATGGAGCGAAGCTTAGCCGCAAGCAGAAACGCCCTCATCCCGGGAAGGATGAGGGCGTCGCTGTTGCAACCGCAGCAGCTTCAGAAGCGGTAGGTGATGCGCGCCTGGAAGCTGAGGTACTCGACCAACCCGGGGTTGGCGACATCGACGCTCTTCAGCGCATAGCTGCCATCGGCGTCGTACCACTCGACGCCGGCACCCAGCGCCAGGTTCTCGAGCGCCTTGCTGACGTCGAGGCGTGCCGAGACCGCACCGTAGGGCGAGAGCCGGTAGTCGCTGGAGGCAAAGCCATCGCTGCGCGCCGCCTGGTAGTAGGGCGCGTAGAAGAAGGCCTGGCTCTGCGAGTACCAGCGCAGCGCGGGGGTGATGCGCCACTGGTCGGGCAGCACCTGGTGCCAGGCCACTTCCAGGGTATGGGCATCGATCTCCCAGTCGTCGTGGAAGTAGCGGTAGTCGACATGGATCGCCGCGTTGGAGCTGGCCAGGTGATGGCGCAGCTTGCCGCTCAGCGCCCAGGACTGGCGACCGTCGGGACGTGAGTCCGCGACGGTGCTGCCACCGATCCACGCCAGCTTGTAGGGATCGCTGAGGAAGCCGTCGCCACGCTGGTAGTTGATGTTGGCCTGCACCACGGTGGCCGCATTCAGCACCATCGCCGCACCGCCGTACAGCGTCAGCGTGCTCTTGCTCTCGCTGTCGATGACATTGGGGCTGCTGGTGCCGTGCTCCGGCTTGAGCTGGTCGTCGGAGTAGCCGAGGCCGCCGGTCCAGGTCAGGCCACGCTCGTCATCGCGCAGCTCCAGCTCGGCACCGCCGTTGAGGGCCTCGTAATCGTCCTCGGCGGAATAGCCCAGCGAGAACGCGGCCTGGAACGGCTCGATCGGCAACGACCAGGTGCCCTGCAGGTCGACGCGCTCGTCCCTGATGCTGGCACCGCTCATGACGTTGACCGGCTTGCCGTTGGTGTCCGGCTGCACCCACCAGGGCGAGGCGCCGCTCATGGTTTCGTAGGTCAGGTTGGCGCCGAGGGTGTTCTCGCCCATCGGCATCACCGCACGGAACATGTGCGAATGGATCTGGTAGCGCTCCACCGACTGGCCGCTGGAGGTCTGCGAGCCCGGCGTGTCCTTTTCCTGGTAGAAACTGTAGAGGTAGTCGGTCTGGACCTCGGCCGCGGCGACGCCCGGCAGGGCCAGGGCGGCATGGGTCAGGGCAGCGAGGGCCTTGGAATTCTTAATTGCAGCCACAGCCACCTCCTCCGAGTGAAGCTCCGCCACTGGCGGCTTCCTTGCTGAACTGCACGTGGCGGCGGTAGTCCGCCAGCAGCGGATCCGGATCCCAGGCCATTTCGGACTTGGCCAGCGTGCCGCGCTGCCAGGGCTTCAGCGCCTCCTGCGACTGCTGCGCCTGCTCCGGTGGGTCCATCAGCGGCGGCGGATCCGGCAGTTGCGATCGCGTCGCACAGCCGCCCTGCAGCAGGGCCGCTCCGAGTACCGCGCCCAGCAGGGCGCTGCGTTGCATGCGTCTCATGGTTTCTCCCCCAAAGCTTTTTCTATCAGTGCTTCCAGCGCCGGCAGATCGCCGCTGCGGAAGCCTGCGTGCACGTGCCGCACGATACCGTCACGGCCAATCAGATAGCCAGTCGGCATCGCCGGCAGCGCAAAGCGCTCCGGCCAGCTGCCCGCCGGGTCGTAGACCACCGGGAAGCTGACCGGCCGGCGCTTCAGCGCGCGCGCGGCATCGGCGCGATCGCTGTCGACGTTGACGCCGATGACGACCAAGCCGCGTGCCGCCCAAGCCTGGTAGATCCGCTCGTACTGCGGCATCGCCTCGCGGCAGGGCCCGCACCACGAGGCCCAGAAGTCGACGTAGACCACCTTGCCGCGATAGTCCTGCAGGCGCTGCCAGTTGCCGGCCGCATCCTGCGCCACCAGCGGCGGCGGTGCCTCGCCGACGTTCACCGCCAGGGCCGCCGGCGTCGCCAGCAGCAACGCGGCCGCCAGCATTCCCGCCTTGACCATGCCCATCTCCTCCATCTTCAGGTCGATGCTAACCGTTGCGGGCCGCGGTGCAGATGCTCCCGGCAGGCCAATCGATTGATAAAAGCGGTCAGGGGGTCAGAGCGTCTTCAGGTACTCGATCAGCGCACGCCGCTCCTGGTCGGTCAGTGCCTTGGTCCACTCGTGGCCGCGGTTCTTCTTCGAGTACATGTTGGTATTGAAGATCATGCGGTCGGCCAGGCCCTGGTCGCCGACCGGCGGCGGCACCACCCACATCGGCCAGATCAGGCCGCCGTTGAGCGCGTCGTACAGGGCGGACAGTTCCGGCGGTACGGCCTGCGCCGGCTGGCACTGGTAGTAGGGAATGCCCTGGCCTCCGGTATCGCAGGCCAGCACGTCGTGCTTCCAGCCCAGCTTGTCGAAGTCATAGCCGCCGCTGGGGCCGGACAGGCGCGTCTCGAAGGCGTTGAAATTGACGTCGGTGGTCGTGCGCTGGCGACGCCAGACCGTGGGCCGCTCCTCCGGCTTGAGCACGCTCCAGACATCCGGCACCGAGCCGTTGTGGAAGTACGGCGCCGAAGCCCAGACGCCATGCAGCGGCGGCGTGACGTAGCCCACGGTCTTTTCCTCGAAGCCGCAGGCACCCTTGACCCGGCCCAGCGCGGCACCCAGCGGCAGGCCGCTGACCGGGCTCAGCTGGGTCGACAGTTGCATCAGCAGCTCGCCCAGGGGCTGCAGCGCGCCGGCATGGGCGAAGCTGCGACCCAGGTGGTCGGCCACGGTCTCGCCGGAGATGCCGTCGGTGATGCCGTAGTCGTCCAGCACCTCGGTCAGCGGATCCTTCTTTTCGGGGAACAGGTAGTCCGGCTGCGCGTCCGGGTAGGACCACCAGAAGGTCGAGACATGCGGGCGCACCTCGCGCGACCAGCCCTCGGCCTGCGCCGGGTCGGTGTCGATGATCTCCAGCGGCACGGTGTAGCCGACCGATCCCGCCAGCTTCGGATCGGGCAGGAAGCGCTTGTCGCCGATGTAGCGCGGCGAGTAGGCGCCGTGGCAGCCGGCGCAGGAGCCGTTGCCCTTGGGCTTGGGGATGTCGGCATTGGCCTCATCGGCCCAGAGGTTCTTCTCGTGGAACAGCACCGCGCCCTGTTCGGCCAGCGCGGTATTCACCGGGCCCGGGTAGCTCGGCGCCTCGACCGTCAGCGACCAGTCGTGCACGGATTCGAAGATGCCCTCGTTCTCCAGCACCTCGTCGCCGGACAGGCCGTTGACGCTGCCGAAGTACATGTTGCCGCGCGAGGAGTCGGTGGAGTGGCCACCGAACCACAGGTAGCGGGTCTTGTTGTGCAGCCACCACCAGGCCGGCGGATCCTGGTCGCCGTAGCTGCCGTGCACCGGGTCGACGAACACGTGCTGGAAGTTCAGCGTGTCGAAGTCGCGGATCGCGACGATCGCCTCGATCTCGGTGTCGGCCGCGTTGGTGCCACGCGTGGTATTGACCAGCGGGATGTAGCCGAGGGCCGGGATCTTGTAGTCCGCCGGCTGCTGCGCGTGGATCAGGTCGGCCAGCAGCACGCCCAGCTCGGTGTTGGTGTTGGGCAGGCCCATGTAGCTGCCGGTGGGATTCTTGCCGAAGCTCTCCGGGTGGCCCAGGCCATCGCGGCCGGCGATCTCGCCGGTGCCGACCTGGCCGGCATGGCAGCTGAAGCAGGTCAGGCCGAACTTGCCGATGTACTTGCCCTCGGCGTCCTTGCCCTGGGCCCAGCCCAGCGGCAGCCGGCCGGTGCCACCAAAGGTCTTGCTCAGCAGCTTGGTTTCATCGATGCCCCGGGCCGGGTCGATGATCGGATAGGGGTTGTAGATATGCGGCGGCGGCGGCGAGTGGCCGTAGCGCTCGAACAGGCTTTCGTCGTAGTTGGCCGGTCGCTCGGACAGGCCCCAGACCTGCCACAGCTTGTTCCAGGCTGCGGCGCCGGCAGTGCCCGAAACCCCCGACACGATCGGATTGGTGTTGCCGTAGCCGCCGCTGCGCGGCGTGTCGGTGGGCGTCATCGCAATGAAGTCATGGCCCTCCTGCACGCGGGCGCGCCATTCGCCGCAGGTCTGGGCGTAGGCCTTGGCGCTGTGGATCGGCTTCTTGCCGGCCGCGACCCGCAGGCGGTTCTGCTCGGCCTGGTTGGCGAGCAGGGTGTCGGTATGGCAGAGCTGGAACGGGTCGTTGAAGTGGACCGCGTACTGCTCGCTGTCGATCAGGCCGGCGTTCTCGTCCATCAGCCGCCGCGGGTCCTGGGTCCAGTCGATGGTCGTGGCGTCGGGCTGGCCGTCGCAGATCTGGCTGACGAAGAAGTGCTTGCCCGGGTTGCCCAGCAGCGGCAGCTGCTCGACCACGCCGCCGCCCAGTGCGGCGAGCAGGCCAGCGCAGGCGGCCGGGCTGTCCCAGCAACCGAACAGCGCCTTGGCGTTGTTGTACGCCGGACCGTCCTTGGGCCAGGGCGAGCCGCCGCTGTGCGGCTCCGGATCGGTGTTGGACGCCTTGAGCAGGATGCGGTTGCTCTCGACACCCTTGCCCAGCGTGGTCCAGGCCGCCTTGAGCCGCTCGTAGTCGTCACCGCCGGCCTTGCTGAGCATGAAGCGCTCGCCCTCCGGCACGTCGGCCGCGCCGCCCGGGATGTGGCAGAGGCGGCAGTTGTCGAGCTGGCCTTTGACCCGCTGGCCGAACAGCTCCTGCTCGCTGTTGACCTTGGCCGAGCCGCTGCTGCTACCGCCCGCGCCGCCGGCGGCACCGCCGTAGTCCCCACAGCCCGCCAGCGCCAATGCCAGCAGCGCCAAAGCCCCGACCCTGAACTCGCCCATGAACCCTTCTCCGGAAACGCAACGCCGGCCCCGCCTGAAGGCAGGGCACGGAGCGACTATCGGCTGGCACAGTCATTTCAGGCCATCGCCGATCGCGCCATTGTGGGATTCATTTCAGGCCAAACCCGTCCGGACGCCAAACACTTGGCTTTTGATGCCAATGTGCATTTCATCCCGGGCCATACGGCAGCAAGGCAATTGTGAAGCTCCGGTGGCGGGGTTACTTTGGCCCGCATGAGTCTTGACGTCCTCAGCCGCCCCACCGTCCCGCTGGCCTATGGCCTGCTGACCATCGAGCTCGCCGCCGAGCGCGGGGTGGCACGCGAGCGCATGCTCGAAGGCCTGGGCCTGGCGCCGGCGGCGCTGGCCCGCCCCGATACCCGGCTGACGCTGCTGCAGTGGGGCCTGCTGATCCAGCGCAGCCTGCAGCTGACCGGCGATCCCGGCCTGGCCTATGAGTTCGGCCTGCGCGCCAGCCTCACCGCCCACGGCCTGGTCAGCTACGGCGCCATGAGCAACCCCACCGGCCGCGAGGCCCTGCAATTCGCCACCCGCTTCGTGCCGATCTGCACCCTGGCCTTCGGCATGGAGCTGCGTACCGAGGGCGAGCAGGCGGTGGTCGAGGTGCAGGGCCGCATTCCCTTCGGGCCGGTGCGGCAGTACGCGATCGAGATGTACCTGCTGTGCTGGGTCAACGCCCTGCGCCAGTTCTGGCCGAAGGCCGCAGAGCAGATCGAGCTGTGGTTCGAATGGCCCGAGCCGGAGTACTACGCGCGCTACCGCGAGCGCCTGCCGCGCTGCCGCTTCGGCATGGGCGTCAACCAGCTGCGGACGCCGGCCAGCCTGCTGGAGCGCAACATCCACACCGGCAACGCGGTGACGGCGCAGATGATCACCGGCCAGTGCGAGCGCGAGCTGTCGCTGCTGGGCGGCGACGGCGATTTCCTCGATCGCGTGCGCGCCCTGCTCAACCAGGACAGCGGCCGTTATCCCAACCTCGACACCACCGCGGGCCGGCTGTTCACCTCGGCCCGCACCCTGAAGCGGCGCCTGCGCGAGCACGGCGTCAGCTTCCAGCAGCTGCTCGACGAATCGCGCCACCGCGACAGCACGCGCCTGCTGCAGAACCGCGCGCTGAGCGTCGAGGAAGTCTCCGCAAGGGTTGGCTACAGCAGCCCGGCCAATTTCAGCCGCGCCTTCCGCAAATGGACCGGGCTGACCCCCGGCGCCTTTCGCGATCACCGCTTTCCGCGCGAAGCCACGACTGCCGCACTGAATTGACGTCCCGGTAGGGCCGCGGCAGACAATGCCGTCCTCTCACCGAAGGACTTGCATGCGCATGGCAATCATCGCGGGGCTGGCCGCCGGGCTGGCGACGACGGCAATGGCGCAGGACCCGATCCCGCCGCTGGATGGCGCATCCGACGATGACCCTTACCTCTGGCTGGAGGATGTCAGCGGCGAACGGGCGCTGGACTGGGTGCGGGCGCGCAATCAGGTCACCGAAGGCGAGCTGGAGTCCGATCCGGGCTTCGAGCCGCTGCGCCGCGACCTGCTGGCGATGCTCGACTCCGAGGACAAGATTCCGTTTGTCAGCAAGCTCGGCGGGCACTGGTACAACTTCTGGAAGGACGCCCGCAATCCGCGCGGCATCTGGCGCCGCACCACGCTGGCCGAGTACCGCAAGCCGGCGCCGCGCTGGGAAACCCTGCTCGACCTCGATGCGCTGAACCGCGCCGAGAACGAGAACTGGGTCTGGCATGGCGTCGAATGCCTCAAGCCGGAAAAGCCCGGCGAGCCATGGACGCGCTGCCTGGTTTCGCTGTCGCGCGGCGGCAGCGACGCCGACGTCAGCCGCGAGTTCGACCTGGAGAAGAAGCAGTTCGTCGCGGACGGCTTCTTCCGCCCCGAGGCCAAGGGCGGCCTGGCCTGGATCGACCGCGATCGCGTCTATGTCTTCAGCGACTTCGGCGCCGGCTCGCTGACCGAGTCCGGCTATCCGCGCGTAGTGAAGGAATGGCGCCGCGGCACGCCGCTGTCCGCGGCGCAGACGGTCTACGAGGGCCGGGCCGACGATCTCTACATCGCCGCCAGCCACGACGACACCCGCGGCCATGAGCGTGACTTCGTGCAGCGCGCCATCGCCTTCTACAACACCGAGCTGTACCTGCGCAGCGCCGACGGCCTGCACAAGATCGACGCACCGAACTCCGCCGACAAGTCGGTGCAGCGCGACTGGCTGCTGCTGAACCTGCGCGAGCCCTGGCAGGTCGGCGGCAAGACCTACGCCGCCGGCGCGCTGCTGGCGGCACGCTTCGACGACTGGATGGCCGGCAAGCGCGAACCAACCCTGCTGTTCGAGCCGGATCAGCGCAGCTCGCTGGCCGGCTACAGCTGGACGCGCCACCACCTGCTGCTCAACGTCATGCAGGACGTGCGCAACCGCATCAGCGTGCTGACTCCCGCCCCCGGCGCCTGGAAGCAGCAGCCGCTGCGCGGTGCGCCGAAGCTGGGCACGGTCAGCGTCGACGCAGTCGACGACGAGGAGTCCGACGACTACCTGATGACCGTCACCGACTACCTGACGCCGACCACGCTGGCGCTGGGCCGCGTCGGCGGACGGCCGCTGCCGCTGAAGGCGATGCCGGCCTTCTTCGACAGCCGCGGCCTGCAGGTCAGCCAGCACTTCGCCAGCAGCCGCGACGGCACGCGCGTGCCCTACTTCCAGGTGTCGCGGCAGAAGCTGAAGCGCGATGGCCGCAATCCGGTGCTGCTCTACGGCTACGGCGGCTTCGAGGTGCCGCTGACGCCGATGTACAGCGGCGGGGTCGGTCGCGGCTGGCTGTCGGAGGGCGGCGTCTACGTGGTCGCCAACATCCGCGGTGGCGGCGAATACGGGCCGCGCTGGCACCAGGCGGCATTGAAGGAAAACCGCCTGCGCGCCTACGAGGACTTCGCCGCGGTGGCGCAGGACCTGATCGCGCGGAAGGTCAGCTCGCCGAAGCATCTCGGCATCCAGGGCGGCAGCAATGGCGGCCTGCTGGTCGGCAACATGCTGGTGCAGTACCCGCAGCTGTTCGGCGCGGTGGTCTGCCAGGTGCCGTTGCTGGACATGCGGCGCTATCACAAGCTGCTGGCGGGTGCCTCGTGGATGGCCGAGTACGGCGATCCCGACCAGCCGGAACAATGGGCCTGGATCCGCAATTTCTCGCCCTACCAGAACCTGCGCCCCGACCAGCCCTATCCGCCGGTGCTGTTCACAACCTCGACCCGCGACGACCGCGTCCACCCGGGCCATGCGCGCAAGATGATGGCGCGCATGCAGGAGCAGGGCCACGCGGCGCTGTACTACGAGAACATCGAGGGCGGCCACGGCGGCGCGGCGGACAACGCGCAGCTGGCGAAGATGCAGGCGCTGGCTTACACGTTCCTGAAACGGCAGCTGATGCCCGACGACACGCCCGCAAAAAAGCATATGGCCACGGAATGACACGGAAAACACGGAAAGAACTCTAGGTAGATTGCCCTCTGCTTGCAGTCATCTTTCCGTGTTCATCCGTGTTTGTCCGTGGCAAAAATCTTTGCCGTTGATTTGCTGCGCCCTGCACCCGCTCACCGCAGCGTCACAAAAGCTTCGCCGAACCGTCACACCCGGTTTACGCACCCGCCATAGCCTGCTCCGCGTATGAACGGAGTACAGCCATGCGTATCGCCTATGGTGTGATGGGTTACGGGCGCGGGCATGCGATGCGGACCATGTCCGTGCTGCCCTCGCTGATGCAGGAGCACGAGGTCACGGTGTTCGCCGGCGGCGATGCCTATGACGTGCTGGCGCCGCTGTTCCCCACCGTGCGCATCCCGCTGATCTGCTACCAGTACAACGAACTCGGCCAGCACTCGATCGGCAAGCTGATCGCCAGGAACGCGGCGCCGATGGCCGACCTGCTGCTCGGCGGCCCGGGCATGGAGGCGATCGAGCGCGAGTTCCGTGATCGCGGCATCCAGCTGGCGATCTCCGATTCCGAGGCCTGGATCCACCGCACCGCGCGCAATCTCGGCATCCCGCGCATCAGCTTCGACCACGTCGGCGTCATCGCCTACTGCAAGCCGCACTTCCCGCCTGATCTGTGGCTGGCCGGCATGCGCGACGCCATCGGCTATCGCGCGGCGATGGGCGTGCCCGAGCGCATCCTGATCTCCAGCTTCTACCCGGCGGAACCGCGTTATCCGGGCGTGCACATCGTCGGCCCGATGATGCGCGACGAGGTACGGCGGGTGAAGCCGAAGGAAGGCGACTACCTGCTGTGCTACTTCAACAAGGGCGAGCACCAGTTCCTGCCGCACATCGACCGCGCACTGCGCCTGCTCGACTGCCCGGTGGTGATCTATGGCACGCCTTACCGCGGCAAGGTCGAGAACCTCGACTTCCGCGCGCCCAGCAACGAGTGGTTCGTCCACGACCTCGCCAATTGCCGCGCCGTGCTGTCCACTGCCGGCAACGGCCTCACCGGCGAGGCGATCCATTTCGGCAAGCCGCTGCTGGTGATGCCGGAGCGCGCCTTCGAGCAGCGCCTCAACGCCTACATGATCGAGCGCATGGGCGTGGGCATGCGCACCGAACTCGAACGGCTGACGCCCAGCGACGTCGACCGCTTCATGGGCAACTACGACTACTACCGCTCCAACATGGGCGAACATGCCCGCGATGGCCGCGCCGAGGCCACCGCGACGCTGCACCGCTTCATCGACGAACTCGGTGGCGTCTCGCGCGGCCGCCCGAAAAAGGCGCGCGCACAGAAAACCGGCGCGATGCGCGTCGCGCACCGCAATGCCCCGGGCGCAATGACGCGCTGAATCTTTCGCACGGCAGTGCGCCCTCTTCGCTCCATGGCCGTGCCTGCCGCACGGCGATGAGGCAGGCAGCCGTCATCGGCGCGTCAATCGCGTGCAAGAAAACGCTGGCTTAATTCCTGCGTGGAGGGGAGCGGGGGTTCCCAACCGATCCAAGGAGGATCCCGTGCTCAACCGTCTTGCCCCGGTATTGCTGACCGCGTTCCTGCTGGCCACCGGGCTGGCCAGCCTGCTCACCGGCGTCTACCACTTCGGCAGCACCATCGGCACGTTCATGATGCTGATCGGCCTGATGGTCGCCGGCGGTTCACTGACGGCGCTGCTGCTGGCTGGCAGCGGCCGCTACGGCTGAAAGCAGGAAGCGCCGTCGGCGACGCTCCCCGCCTGCAACCGGCATCTCAATGATGGCGGTCGCGGTCACGCAGGTCGGCGACCTTGTCCTTCACCGCCTGCGCCCCGCTCTTAACGAGGTCCTTGGCGTCCTCGATCTTTTCCTTGACCTCGCCCTTGAGGCGCTCGACCTTGCCGTCGAAGCGCTGGGCCTCGCCGCGGGCCTGCAGCTCTTTATCGCCGATCACCTTGCCGACCTTGGCCTTGACCTTGCCGACCAATTCCTTGGCACGGCCATGAGCCTTGTCGGAGCTGGCGCTGCTGCGCATGTCGCTGCCGCCCCGGCGTGCGTCGCTGTCGATGTTGCTCATTCGAAAACTCCTTTGCCTGGGATGGGGTGCCGCGGCGCAGAGGCCGGCGGCACCTATCCCGCATCAGGAATCGGGCCAGCTCTCAAGTGCCTGATTTCAGGTCAAGGCAGCAAGCCGCGGCCTGCGCCGGCGTGCAGATTGCGCGGCCGCAGCGCCGCTGCGCGGCAGCCTGCAGTGATTGCGGTTAGCGCAGGAACCCGTCAAGCAGCTGCAGCATCAGGCGGTTGTTGCCGGCAAAGCCATCGAGGTCGGCGAGGATCGCCTCCGGCGCCTGCACGTACTGCGCCGGTACTGGCCGCTCATGCTCGAACCACTCGCGCGCATTGGCGGCGGTGACCTCGAGGTGGAACTGGATCGCGGCGACGCGGCCGTCGAGCTCGTAGGCCTGGTGGGCGCAGGCCTCGGAGGACATCAGGCTCTGCGCGTCCGGTGGAATGGCGAAGGTGTCGCCATGCCAGTGGAAGGCACTGAAGCGCTGCGGAAAGCCGCCGAAGAACTTCGAGCGTCGCCCGGCCTCGTTCAGCGTCACGTCGAACCAGCCGACCTCGCTGTGCGCGTTGCGCGTCACCTTGCCACCGAGCACGTCGGCGATCAGCTGCGAACCCAGGCAGATGCCAAGCAGTTTTTTCCCGCCGTCGAAGGCGGCGCGGATCAGCTGCTTCTCCACGCGCAGCCAGGGATGGGCCTGGTACTCGTAGATGTTCATCGGCCCGCCCATCACGATCAGCCAGTCAAAGGCCTCGACCGATGGCGGCGTCTCGCCGCGCTGCAGGCGCGTGCAGGAAACCTGCGCACCCTGCTGCGCCAGCCAGGGGGCGATGCAGCCCAAGTCCTCGAAATCGGCGTGCTGCAGCCAGTGCACCCTCATGCGTCGCGTCCGCGGAACTCCAGCGCGGCCGAGTTGATGCAGTAGCGCATGCCGGTGGGCTTGGGGCCATCGGGAAAGACGTGGCCGAGGTGGGCGTCGCAGCGCGCGCAGTTCACCTCGACGCGGCGCATGCCGTGGCTGCGGTCCTCGCGGCTGGCGACGGCGCCGTTGGCCGCGGGGTCGAAGAAGCTGGGCCAGCCGGTGCCGGATTCGAACTTGGCGCGCGAATCGAACAGCGGCAGCCCGCAGCAGACGCAGTGGAACACGCCATCGCGGTGGTCATCCCACATCGCGCCGGTGAAGGCGCACTCGGTGCCGCCCAGGCGCGTTACCTGGTACTGCTCCGGCGTCAGCTGCGCCCGCCATTCGGCGTCAGTCTTGGTGATCTTTTCCATCGTCGGGAACTCCGTCTTGCCAGCACGCGTCATGTTACGACAGTCTTCGCGCTCTTCTTATGGAGTCTCCATGAACCGTCTGCTCCCCGCTGCCTGCGCGGCGCTGTTGCTGGCTGCCTGCAGCCATGCCCCCGAAGCGCCCGAGGCCGCCGCGCCGCAGGGCCCGCCCTCCGGCATCGACCCGCGCAACTTCGACCCGGCAGTGCGGGCGCAGGACGACCTCTACCGCGCGGTCAATGGCGGCTGGATGGCACGCACCGAGATCCCCGCCGACAAGGCCAGCTACGGCGCCTTCACCGAGCTCGACGACCGCGCCGAGCTGCAACTGCGCGCGATCATCGAGGAGTCGGCCCGGCAGCAGGACAAGCCGGCCGGCAGCGACGCACAGAAGGTCGGCGACTACTACGCCGCCTTCATGGACGAGGCCCGCGCCAACCAGCTGGGCCTGAAGCCGCTGCAACCGCTGCTGGCGAAGATCGACGCACTCACCGACCGTCGCCAGCTGCCGCAGCTGCTGGCCGAGCTGGCCATGGCCGGCACCGGCAGCTTCCCCGGCTGGATCGAGCCGGACGCCAAGGACTCGACCCGCTACGTCGTCTACTTCTTCCAGGGCGGCACCGGCCTGCCGGACCGCGACTATTACCTGCTGCCCGATGCCAAGTTCGCCGAGATCCGCCCCAAGTACGTGGCGCATATCGGCAAGATGCTGACGCTCGCCGGCATCGCCGATGCCGACGCCTCGGCCGCGGCGATCATGGCGCTGGAGACCAGGCTGGCGCAGGCGCAGTGGACCAAGGTGGAATCGCGCGACGCCGACAAGACCTACAACAAGTACCGCCAGTCGCAGCTGCGCAAGCTGACGCCGCGCTTCGACTTCCGCGCCTTCCTGTCGGCGCAGGGCCTGCAGGCCTCGCCCGGCGTGGTGATTGGCCAGCCCAGCTTCTTCAAGGCCTGGGACCGGGTGATCGCCGATACGCCGCTGCCGCTGCTGCGCACTTACTTGAAGTGGCAGCTGCTCAGTGATTTCGCGCCCTACCTGTCGAATGATTTCGTCGACGAGAACTTTGCCTTCTACGGCAAGACCCTGCGCGGCATCCAGGAACTGAAGCCGCGCTGGAAGCGTGGCGTCGACGCCACCGAGGGTGCACTGGGCGAGGTGCTGGGGCGCATCTACGTCTCGCGGCATTTCCCGCCGCAGGCCAAGGCACGGATGGATGCGCTGGTGCAGAACCTGCTCGCCGCCTACGGCGACAGCATCCGCAGCCTCGACTGGATGGGCGAGGAGACCAAGCAGAAGGCCTTGCTGAAGCTGTCGAAGTTCACCACCAAGATCGGCTACCCCGACCGCTGGAAGGACTACTCGGCGCTGGTGGTGAAGCCGGATGACCTGCTCGGCAACTTCATGCGCTCGGCCCAGGTCGAGCACGCGCGCGAGGCCGCCAAGCTGGGCAAGCCGATCGACCGTGGCGAATGGTTCATGACGCCGCAGACGGTCAACGCCTATTACAACCCGGCGATGAACGAGATCGTGTTCCCCGCCGCAATCCTGCAGCCGCCGTTCTTCGACATGAACGCCGACGACGCTGCCAACTACGGCGGCATCGGCGCGGTGATCGGCCACGAAATCGGCCACGGCTTCGATGACCAGGGTTCCAAGTACGACGGCGACGGCAACCTCAAGTCCTGGTGGACCAAGGGCGACCGCCAGCGCTTCGAGGAGCGGACGAAGAAGCTGATCGCACAGTACGACCGCTACGAGCCGGTGGCCGGCCACAAGGTCAATGGCGCGCTGACCATCGGCGAGAACATCGGCGACCTCGGCGGCCTGTCGATCGCCTACAAGGCCTGGCGCGGCACGCTCAAGGGCCAGCCGGCACCGATGGTCGACGGCCTTTCCGGCGAGCAGCGCTTCTTCATGGGCTGGGCGCAGTCCTGGCGCCGCGAGTTCCGCGAGGCCGACCTGGTGCAGCGCCTCAAGACCGATCCGCATGCGCCGGACGAGTACCGCTGCAACGGCGTGGTGGTGAATCTGCCGGCCTTCCACGAGGCCTTCGGCGTCAAGGCGGGCGATGCCATGTGGCTGGCGCCGGAGCAGCGCGTCAGCATCTGGTGAAGCCACGCAACGAAAAAGCCCCGGATCGCTCCGGGGCTTTTTTTGTTGTCGCCGTTCGGGCTCAGCAGGGCTCGTCGTCCACCGCGGTCTGGACTTCCGCGGGCGTCAGCGACTGCGTCTGGCCGTTGAGGTCCAGCGTGGCACCACCATCGTTGTTGAAGCTGAAGGTCGCCGACTGGCTGCCCGACACGAATTTCAGCTGGCCACCGCTGAGCCGCCCCTCGTTGTTGCGCAGGAGTTCCTGCGGCGTCGACAGCGTGACACTGCCGCCACTGCAGCTGCTGCT
>DATILC010000018.1:0-6939 GCA_035476855.1 Solimonas sp.
ATGTCCTACCTGCTGTATCCGGTGGCGCCGCGCTTCCGCTGGCAGTGGCCGTTCGTACAGCAGCATTTCCGCTTTGCCAGCGGCGTGTTCATGGTGGCGCTGTTCGAGAAGGGCAGGGGCCAGGCTGACAAGATCGTCGTCGGCCGCCTGCTGGGCATCGCCGACATGGGTGCCTACCAGTTCGTATCACGCCTCAGCACGCAGCTGATGCGCGAGTTCACCAAGCCGGTGCGGCAGGTGCTGTTCCCGACCATGGCCCGGCTCGCGGCCGACCAGGATCCGTCGCGCATCAAGGACGCTGTCTACCTCATCCTCGAGGTCTACATCCTGTTCGGCGCGGTACTCGCGGGTGTGTTCAGTGCCCATGCGGGCACCATCCTGGAATTGCTGGTCGGCGCCAAGTGGGTGCCCTATGCCTACGTGCTGCAGGCGATGGGCTGCATCTGCGTGCTGCTGGCGATCAACTCTGCGCTGTATCCCATCCTGCGTGGCCAGGGCCATTCGACGCTCGAGGCTGGCATGCAGGGCGGCGGACTGCTGCTGTTTGTCGGCGTGGCTTTCCTGCTGCCGCTGGCGGAAGGCATGCGCGGCGTGCTGCTGGCGCTGGCCTGCGCCGAATTCCTGCAGGCCACGGTGGCGGCGCTGTTCCTGCTGGGCCGGATGAAACTGTCGGCGCCGCGACTGCTGCGCATCCTGGTCCTGGGCCTGCTGCTGGGCATCGCACCGTTCTGGGGTATGGAGTGGCTGGCCCACTGGCTGTCCGGTGGGCAGGCGGGCCTGCTGGTGGAGGTGATGGCCGCCGCTGCCGGCGTCATGGCCTTCGGGATGCTGGCGCTGCTGCTGGCACGCAGTGGCGCGATGCCGGGCAGTGCGCGCATCTTCGCGCTGGTGGTCCAGCGCGGCCGCAAGAAAGCTGCCAAGGTGAAAAACCAATGACGCAAGCATGGCTGGACCAGCCGGTGTTCCTGACCGGCCTGATGAAGAGCGGCACCACCCTGCTGCTGGGCTTGATGGACGGCGCCGATGGCGTGCTCTGCTATCCCGACGAGCCCTCCTTCGATCGCCTGTGGTCGCGTCGCTACGACGATGCCGAGCACATGCTGCGTGACTGGATCTACGGCACGCCCAACCCCATCCACCTGTACAAGGCGATGCAGGAGGCCCACGGCGAGGCCTTCGATCCGCGCGGTGCGGCCTGGGCCAAGGAGCAGTATCCGCTGCTGTCCGAGATCGAGCAGCACTGCGCCCGTTCGGTACTGCGCGGCCTGGACCAGGCCGATGGCGAAAGCCTGTTCGACCGGCTGCAGTACCTGCAGGCCTTGGCGGAACCGCCGCAGGAAGGGCTTACGCGCACGGCGTTGGTCCGGCGTACGCTGCAGGCCTTCCACCGCGCCCTGCGCCGGCCGATCGGGCAGCCGCGGGCCTGGGCCTTCAAGCAGCCGATGCCGATCGTCGATCCGGTGTTCCTGGACTGGTTCTGGGCCCAGTTCCCGGCGGGCAAGGTGGTCTTCATCGTGCGCGATCCGCGTGCCTATTACGTCAGCCGCATCGACTACACGCGCCGCAGCGGCCTGCTGCAGCGGGTTGCAGCGCTGCGGCGCAGGTTGCTGATCCTGTCGGCGGTGGAAGCCGACTACCGGCAGATCGCCGCGCTCCATCGCCGCGCCGATCCGCGCGCCTGCTTCGTGCGATACGAGGACCTGGTGTCGGACGCCGCGGGAGTGATGCAGCGCGTCGCCGATTTCGTTGGCGTGCCTTACACCGAGGCGATGAGCCGCCCGACCAAGCTGGGGGTCGCGGCGGAGATGCCGACTGCCACGCGCGCCGGCGGCAATACCGTGTTCCAGTCGTCGAAGGATCGCTGGCGCGAACGGCTGGGGCCTGTCGAGACGGCCATGCTGGAGGCGGCGACGCAGCCGGCGCTGGACGACTTCGGCTACGACAAGGTCTCGTCGCCCTGGGTCAGGGCGCTGATGGCGGGGTTGCGCAGCCCGCTGGCGACGTTGAACCGAATGCGTCGCAAGCCTGTCAGATTGAAGATCGATCTCTCACGCAGCCAGGAATGCCTGCGCTGAGCGGTTTCCAGGGCAGGAGAATGGCCATGATGGACCCTCAGCGCGGTATTACAGGCCGATTCCTCGGCGCACTGGTGCTGCTGCTATGCGCCTCATCGTTCCCGGCATCGGCACAGACCGAACTCGACGTGCGTGAATTCGGGGCGCTCGGCAACGGCAGTGCCGACGATGCTCCGGCGATCCAGCGGGCGCTGGATGCAGCTGCCGGCCGCAAGGCAATCGTGCGCCTGCCTGCGGGGACCTATCGTATCGGCCAGACCCTGCTGCCGCCCGATGCGGTGGAAGTGCGCGGTGCCAGCGCGGCCAGCAGCATCCTGCTGGGCGCCAGTCTCGACCGGCCGATTGTCGATGTCAGCGGGCGCCGGCAGGTTACGTTCCGCAGCCTGACCCTGACCTTCCGTTCACGCGACTACGACCGCAAGGGTGCCAGTGCGGCGCTGGTCGGTGGCGCACGCAAGGACAGCGGACCGGCGACGGACATCTCGATCATCGATTGCGTCGTCAGCGATACGCCCAAGCAGGGCATCATCGGCAACGGCTCGGTGCGTGGTGGCGGTCCGCTGCGCTGGCGCATTGCCGGTTCGCGGTTTACCAACATCGGCCGCGGTGGCGCCATCTTCCTCAGTGGCGACGGCATCATCGTCGAGGACACCGTCTTCGAACGCACCGGCGACGATGCCATCGCCTTCCTGCTGTCGACCCGCAACAGCGTTGCCCGGCGCAACACCATCCGCGATGCCGGCGTACTGCTGGACCAGGGATCGGGCATCAAGGTGCACGGCAACGACAACCTGATCGAGGACAACGATATCCAGGGCTTCGTCAACGCCGGGATCAACCTGAAGAAGGGCAACCCCAAGGATGCCACGGCGCCGACCAACAACCGGATCGAACGCAACCGGATCGCCCGGCCGATCGACCTGCCGCGCAAGGCCAACCAGGCCGGCATCCAGATCAATGATGCGGCAGGTGGCGTCCTGATCCGCGACAACCGCCTCGACGTATCCTCGGCCCAACGCAACTACGATGGCATTCGCATCGAGACTTCGCCGCTGGCCGAGATCCGCATCGAGGGGAACCAGATCGATGCGGCGCTGGCCAGTGCACCCGGCATGGTGGCGGTGCGGGTACTGAGTTCGGTCAGCCTGCTGGAGATTCGCGGCAACTCGTTCCGGGTGCTCGGCGATGGCGTGCTGCTGCGCACGCATCGCAAGGGCGGCCGCGTGCTGGTGGCGGACAACAAGTTCCTGTCGGCGGGCGAACACCCCATCGTGTCCCTGCCCAAGGCGTCGGCCGGATTGAAGCAACTGGTGGTCCGCGGCAACAGCCTGCAGGACCGGCAGCGTGGCCCCTTGCTCAGCCTCGCCGACCGGCCGATCGATGAGCTGGACGAGTCCGGCAACACCGGGGGCGAGGCTGTGCGAAAGGGCGAGGGCCTCAAGGGTATCGGGCGGCGCCTGCAGTCGCGCTGAGCGCCGCCGGCGCGTGCGGACCTAGGCGGACAACGGTCCCGGTGCAGTCCAGCCGCTGTCGTGCCTTACCAGCAGTTCGGGTTGCAGTTCGACGCAGGCTTCGCTGACCAGTTCGTCGGCATTGCCGCGGACCGCTGCGCAGACGGCTGCCGGTACCAGGTCCCTGGCGCTCTCCAGTCGCGCGTTGCGCCGCTGCAGCCAGGCACGTGCACGCTGCCGGACCGGCAGCAGCGGATTGTGGTAGGCCAGTGGAAACAGCAGTGCGCGCAGCCGCATGCGCAGGATGAAGCCTTGCGCACGCAGCCACTCGGCTGCGCTCAGCCGCGGCGGACTTGCCGATTGCAGCAGGTGGTGGATCGCCGCGGCATGCGAGGCCCAGGCCCCGATTGCCGACTGGTGGCTGGAATCCTCCAGCGCCTGACGCTGTTCCGCGCTGGGCTGGTGCTGTTCCAGCCGGCCGGCTGCCACATCGGCGACCAGGGCCTGCAGCTGCGGCAGGTCGATCCAGCGATGCATCTGCGGCGGCGGCTGCACGGTTTCCTCGGGCATGCGCTGCAGGTCGAGGCTGTAGGTCGGAATATCGGCCGCGATGCTTTCCAGTGCCGCCGACGACGTGTAGGTGAGCACCAGATCGGCCTTCGCCAGATCGACCACCAGTTCGGCGCCGCCGGTGAGGATCAGGTTGTCGCGATTGCAGGCGGCACGATACGGCGCCTCATCCTCGCCCGGGTGCGGACGCAGCAGGAAGTCGACGTCCGGATGCGCATGCGCCGCTTCCTGGATCCAGGCCAGGCAGGCCTTGCGAACCTCGGAGAACCACTGGTTCAGTGTGTATTGCGGCGGTACGAACCAGCGCTCGCAGAACGCATCCCACTCGCGATCGGAGTAGTCCGCCACCAGGAAGTTGCTCAGCACCAGGATCTTGCGTCGTCCGCCGGCACTGCCTTCCGTCGTGCCGCGATGTTCTTCGCGCAGGCCGCGCAGCCGCGACTGCAGGACCGAGAACTTGGGGTTGCCGCAGACGTACAGCGACTCGCGCGGCACGCCGACCTGCTCATGCAGCTGGTCGGCATAGAACGAGCCCCAGACCAGGTGTCCGCAGGTCAGTGCGCGATAGCGGTCGGCGCGCGACAAGTTGAACTTGGATTCGTTGAAGATCGGCGGGAACAGCTGCTCGCTGTGCGCCAGCGCCAGCGCGGCGCCCTGCTGCAATACCCGGGCAAGCACCGAGTCCATGCGGCGATAGTTGAAGCTGGGCATCACCACCAGGCTTGCGGGACGTGCCGTGCGCTCGAAGAAATCGGTACCGGCCTCGGTGATGAAGAAGTCCTGGTGCTCGATGCTGACCTCGATCGAGGGATCGAGCTGCAGCAGGTAGGCCCGGATGCATTCCAGGGACAGGTAGTCCCGGGTGAACTTGTCCCATAACAGGACGACGCGCTTGGTGGACATCAGTGGGGGCGGGCAGGCGGGCGGATTCAGGCGGCAGGCAGGGACATCGATTCCAGCATCTGTCGATTGACCGAGCGGACATCGTAGAGGGCTTCACACAGCGCGCGGCTTTCCCGGCCCATGGTTTCGACCAGCGACGGCTCGTCGAGGAAGCGCAGCATGGCGGCGGCGAGCGCCTGCGGGTCGCGTGGCGGGACCAGATAGCCGGTACGTCCGTCGATGACGGTTTCCTTGCAGCCGGGCGAGCGGGTGGTGATCACCGCGCGGCCGCAGGCCATGGCTTCCAGCGTGCTGCGGGGCGTGCCCTCGCGGTAGTAGGAGGGCAGTACGAAGACAGCGGCCTGCCGCAGGTAGGGGCGCACATCGCGGACTTCGCCGGCCCACTCGATCAGGCCTTCGGCATGCCATTGCTGCGCGTCCGCGGAGCTGATGGAGTCGGGATTGTCGGCCGGCCCGCCAACCAGGATGAAGCGTGCCGCCGGGTGGCGCTGCTTCACGGTCCGCGCGGCGGCCACGAAATCCAGCACGCCCTTCTCGCGCAGCAGGCGTGCCACCATCACGAAACTGAGGGGCGCCGCTGCCTGCGGCACCACCGGGAATTCATCCAGGTCGACGCCGGAACCGTAGACCCGCTCGCAGCGCCGACGCTCGACCACTCCTGCATTGACCAGTTCGTCGAGGTCGTCCGGGTTCTGGAAGAACACCCTGTCGCAGCGGCGCAGCGCCAGCCGGTAGAGCAGCTTCACCAGTGGCTTGGTCAGGCGGTACTTGAGCCGGGATGCGGCGCTGTCGCCGAACATGTAGCCCAGCCCGGCCACCAGGGCGTAGCGACGCTCCGTGCCCGCCAGGAAGGCGGCGAGGCTGCCGAAGATGTTGCACTTCGGGGTGTACGACAGGACGATCTCGGCGCCCAGCGAGCGCAGCTGGGCTGCAAGGCGCACGGTGTCGCGCAGGTCGCGCAGGGGGTTGAGGCCCGCCGGGCTCAGGGAATAGGCCGCCCCATCAGCGCCGACCTCTCGGAAAAGTCTTGCTTCCTCGGCACTTAGGTCCGGCGCCAGGACCGTGACGCGGTGGCCGCGGCTGAGGATTTCCCGGATCAGCGGGATCCGGAAGTTGCGCAGGCTGGCGGCACTGTTGCCGATGACGGCGACGTGCCGGGGCCTGTAGCCGGGATGGTCCGGCCGCAGTTCCTGCAGGGCTTCGGGAAGCTCCGGTCCGTCGATGAGGCTGACTTCCCGGGTGGAATCGCTGGGCGCGTGGGTGTCGTCGGGGCCCATTGTCTGTTGAGGCGGCATGAGGCTGGGAAAGGGTCCTGCCTGGCGGAATTCGCCGGATTCAGGAGCCGGGGCGGTAAGCGAGCGGCAAATGGTAACGGATCATCGTGCGATTATGTGGCGGCCTGCCAATGACACATGTGTGGTGCGTCACTCAAAATGGCGTTACGGCTGTTGCCTATGGCGCGCGCAGCCCGTATCTTCTCGCCGCTTTTCGGCCGTAACCCGGCGGCTTGGTGTTCGCGTGCATTTTTCGGTTGGGGAATCCAAATTGAAGAGACTGACTGCTGTCCTCGCCTTTGCTTCCAGCCTCGCCGGCTGCGCCGTGGTCCCCGGGCACAACATCCGTGGTGCGGGCGTCGGTGACGAAACGCCGCAATACAAGGTGGTGGAAATCACCGCCGAGACCCTGGAATCGACCCGTCTGAACACCGGTCCTGCGCCAGAGCTGCCGGCTGCCCCCGCGGCCCCCGCGGAGAATACGACCGCCGAATACCTTATCGGCCCCGGAGACGTGCTGTCTGTCGTGGTCTGGGATCACCCGGAACTGACCAATCCGCTGGGCGAGTTCCGCGATCCGGTCAGTGCTGGCCGACTGGTCGCCTCTGATGGCACTACCTTCTTCCCCTACGTCGGCGTGTTCCAGGCAGCCGGCAAGACCACGCG
>DATILC010000019.1:0-1540 GCA_035476855.1 Solimonas sp.
GCATGCCCTGCGCGACAGCCAGCTGCTGCGGATTGCTGCGCGCGACTTCGTCAGCTTCCTGCAGGAACATCCGGATGCCCTGCTGAAACTGACCCGACTGGTGATCGCCCGCAGCCGCCAGTACCAGAGCCAGCGTCGCCAGATCATCACCGAGAACGGCGGCTGCTTCGCCGTCATCCCCGCTTCGCCCGGCACGCCGGCACCGCTGCTGGCCGAGGCCCTGGTCGAGCGCCTCGGCGGCTGGCCGCGCGCCCGGCTGGTGACCGCACGCCACGTCGACGCCAACTTCGGCGAGGGCTACGCCCAGACCGCCTTCGAGGGCAGCGCCGCCAACGAGCGCCTGCGCAGCTGGCTCGGCGCACTGGAAGAGCAGCACGCCTATGTGATCTACGCCGCCGACAACGACCAGGACACCTGGTCGCTGCGCTGCCTGCGCCAGGCCGACCGCATCCTGATCCTCGGTGAGGCCAACGCCCCGCCTTCCGACGTGCCGGTACTCGACGTGTTGCGCCGCGACGGCCTGCTGGCGCCGGTGGAACTGGTGCTGCTGCGACCCGAGGGTGATCCGGCCCCGCATACCCTGGCCTGGTGCCGCGAGACCCGCGCGCGTGCGCACTACTTCCTGCACCCCTGGTCGGCCGCCGACATTGCCGCCCTGGTCCGCCAGATCACCGGCCGCGGACTCGGCCTGGTGCTGGGCGGCGGCGGCGCACGCGGCTTCGCCCACATCGGCCTGATCCGCGCGCTGGAACAGCTCGACGTGCCAGTCGACATCGCCGGCGGCACCAGCATGGGCGCCTTCGTCTCGGCACTGCTGGCCTGCGGCTACGACAGCACCGAGATGGCACAGATCGCGCGCGAGACCTTCGTCGTGCGCAACTACCTCAACGACTACACCATGCCGCGCGTCTCGCTGATCCGAGGCCAGCGCTTCCACACGCGCCTGCAGGCGATCTTCGGCAAGCGTCGCGTCGAGGAGCTGCGGCGCAGCTACTACTGCATCTCCACCAACCTCACCACCGGGGCCACCGTGGTCCACGACCGCGGCGACCTGGCCAGCTGGGTCGGCACCAGCATGTGCGTGCCGGGCGTGGCGCCGCCGGTGGCCTGGGAGGGCGAACTGCTCTGCGACGGCGGCGTGGTCAACAACCTGCCAACCGACGTCATGCAGAACCTCGAGCGCGGCACCATCATCGCCAGCAACGTCAGCGCCGAGGGCGATATCCGCGCGCCCGGCGCCGGCATCGGCGAGCCGGACCAGCGCGCGTTGCTCAACTGGAAAGGCGAGCACCGCGTGCCACGCCTGTCGGAGATCCTGATGCGCAGCGCCACGCTGACCAGCGAAACCACGATCCAGCGTGCCGCGATCGAACGCGCCGACATCTACCTGCGCATGCCGATCCAGGACATCGGCATGTTCGACTGGCCGCGCCTCGATGAGCTGATCGAGCGCGGTTACGAGCATGCGCTGAAAATCCTCACTCCGATTCGTGACGCATTGCCTGATTGAAGGGCGGTTGCAGGCATGGGCGCGACGCCA
>DATILC010000020.1:0-12784 GCA_035476855.1 Solimonas sp.
GCGGCGGGAATCCTCTGGACCGGGCGGCGACTGGTGCTCGAATCGGTGGCCGGCCTGATGGACGCTTCGCTGGATGAGCCGGACCAGGCCATCCTGCGCGAGGTGCTCGATGAATTCCGTAGCGACGGCGTGGCCTTCCACGCGATACGGACGCGGCGTTCCGCGGCGCGACGCTTTGTCTCGATGCACGTCCTGGTGCCCGGCGAATGGACGGTGCAGCGTGGACATGACCTGCTGGAGCGTATCGAGCGGCGCATCGCGCAGCGGCTGGCGCCGATCACGGTGCTGACTCACCTGGAGCCCCTGGAGGACCCGGTCGCCTACGGCGACGAGGGACTGGATCGCCCCGAGCCCCCGCAGTAACCGCAGCCAGGGCATGAAACCGCGCAGCGCTTGGCCCTGTCACACCGGCGGTGCTATATCTACACCGAACGTCCGATCAGTAGTCGACCGTCGCGGTTGGCAGGGAGAGTCATGCAGCAGCTCAGTGGTCTCGATACGGTTTTCCTGAACCTCGAAACCAATGCGGTGCCGATGCATATCGGCAGTCTGGCGATCATCGACCCCTCGGAAGCCGGCCCGGATTTCGGCTTCGAATCGGTGCGCCGGCTGATCGAACGCCGCCTGCACCTGCTGCCCATGTTCCGCCGCCGGCTGATGACCACGCCGATGGGGCTGGACCAGCCCTACTGGATCGAGGATCCGGACTTCGACATCGAGATGCACGTGCGTCATCGCGCACTGCCGCGGCCGGGCACGATGAAGCAGCTCAACGATCTGGTCTGCGATGTCATGAGCATCCGCCTGGACCGCAGCATGCCGCTGTGGAAGCTCTACTACGTCGAGGGCCTGGAGGGCGGCAAGGTGGCGCTGGTGTCGAAGATTCACCATGCCTGCATCGACGGTGTCTCCGGAGCCGAGTTGTTCAGCACCCTGCTGGATACGACCCCCAAGCCGCGCGAGGTGCCGCCGCCCGACGTGCCCTGGATTCCGGACGAGCTGCCGCCGCCCTGGAAGCTCAGCTACATCACCGCGAAGAACTTCCTGGCGCGGCCGGCCAAGGTCTACAAGCTGGCGCGGCGCACCATCCCGCTGGTGCTCGACATCCGCCGCGAGGCGATGGCCCGGCAGCAGGCGGCACGGCGCTCGCAGCCGGTGGATGTCGAGCCACCGCAGAAATCGGGCGCTGCCGCGCCGCGCATGCGCTTCAACGCCACCATCACGGCACGGCGCAGCTACGCCGCGGCCTCGTTGTCGCTGACCGACATCAAGATGGTCAAGAACGTCTTCGGCGTCTCGCTCAACGACGTGGTGCTGTGCCTCTGCGCCGAGGCGCTGCGCAGCTATCTCGGGGCGCGCAAGGAACTGCCGGCGCAGCCGCTGGTGGCGGCGGTGCCGATGTCGGTGCGCGGCGAAGGCGAGAGCGGTGGCAACCGCGTGACCATGCTGCGCACCTCGCTGGCCACCGACATCGCCGATCCGGTCGAGCGCCTGCAGGCGCTGAGCGCCAAAATGGTGGGGGTCAAGCGCAGCATGAAGGCGATCCCGGCCAGCCTGATGCTGGACTGGGTGCACACGCCGCCGCCCAGCGTGATGGCACAGGCGGCGCGCCTGTACGAGAACTTCGCCATCCAGAACCTGGTGCACCCGCCGTTCAACCTGGTGATCTCCAACGTCCCCGGCCCAAAGTCGCCGCTGTATCTCAACGGGGCGAAGGTCGAGGCGCACTACCCGATCTCGATTCCCTACCACGGCCTGGCCTGCAACATCACCGTGTTCAGCTACCAGGACAGCCTCGACGTCGGCATCACCGCGCATCGCGGCACGGTGCCCGAGGTACAGGAAATCATGGACGGCATGACCTCGGCGCTGGCACAGTTGCTGGAACGAGCGCAGCAGCAGCTGCGCCGGGCGGGCTGATTGGAAGGGGATGGGGGGCGTGTGAGCGCGACGTTGAAGGAAATCGATCGACTGACCCAGACGCTGTATGCCACGGCGCTGGACTACGAGTGGTCCGTCTTCCGGCGCGAGGCGCTGGCGCTGGTATGCCGTGCCAGTGGCGCCAGCGGCGCCGCCTGGCTGACCCGTTCCCGTGGCGGTGCGCCGGGTGAATACAGCGAATGGCCGGAACTCGGCGGCAATGGCGACCTGTTGCTGAAGCTGCGCGGCAGCGGCAACCAGCACGAGGTTTCGATCGCCGCGCTGGGGGCGCCCTGGAGCGACGGCGGTGAACAGGGCCTGCTGTTCAATTACTCCCACCGCGGCAACAACCTGCTGACCAGCCTGGTGCTGATGCGTTTTCCGCGCGACGCCGAGCCACAGAAGGAAGAACTGCGCCGCCTCGTCGGCCACATGGTCGAGGCCAGCGGCCTGTCGCTGCGCCAGATCGTGCAGCGCGACGAATGGTTGATGGCGCTGGGCCGTGCCTCGCGCGGCTCGGCGGCACTGGTCGACGCCGATGGCACCATCTACGCCGCCAGCCCGCGCTTCCGCGACCTGCTGGCCGGCGAGTTCGGCGATCGCGAATGCGCTGCCGTGCCGTTCCGCCTGCCCAAGGCGGCGCTGGAGGAGCAGGGCGCGTTCACCGTCGGCGTGCTGCATCTGCGCCTGTCCGAACAGGGCACGCTGTACCTGCTGCACGCCCGCCGCCCGCTGCCGCTGGACTCGCTGTCGCCGCGCGAGCAGGAAATCGCGCGTGCTCTGGCAGAGGGCAAGACCTTCAAGACCGTGGCGCGCCAGCTCGATATCGCGGTCAGTACGGTCGCCAACCACGCCTCCCGCATCTATCGCAAGCTGGGCATCTACCGTCGCGAAGAACTGGTCGGTTTGTTACAGACCTCCAAGATCGCCAAAGCGGCCTGATTCCACCCCCTGAACGCGGTATTCACCCCGTTTCGGGGGTGCAGCGACGTGGCCGCTCCCGCTACCGTCGCACTCACCGGTGGCAAGTTAGCCCCGGTAGCGCCGCAGAGCTGTCGGCCGGGGAAAAACCATGGAACAGACGATGCCGCCCGTCGATCCGGAGGGCCGTGCGGGCAGGCTGGTTGGCCAGTACCGTCGCCTGCTGCAGGCCGTGCTCTGCGAGGTCCTGCGCGCCGTCGAGCGCGATCCCCCGGGCCTCGAGCGGATCGCCAGGGCCGTCGGCCTCTACTTCGATACCTGTTTCGTGCGTCGGCGCGCGCTGCGGCGCTTGCTGCTGGCCTTGCGCGATCTGTCGATGGAGGGGGAACTGCTGCGCAGCGCCCCCATGTTCCTGCTGCGTGCCGACCTGGCCAAGCTCGGTGTGGCGGCGCCGGACGCCACGGCCGAGTCGCTGATGCAGCGCGTGGACCAGTTGCGCGACCGTGAATGCGCCGTCGATTGCCCCGATCCCGCCGCTCGCGCGCGCCTGCTCGAGCTCATCCGGCAGATGAAGCTGGCCGAGGGCCAGCCTGCCTGAGGCCAGTGGCGGCGCAGGGCGCGGCAGGCTTGTCATCTTTCCAGCATCGTCCGGCCTGAGCCGCGCTTCGGCGCGCCTGCAGCGTCGCCGCTACGATGTGGAAAAACAGCGCTCCCGCAGAGGAGCAGGGAGAGAAGATGCGCGGAGCAGGTCTGGCAGCGGTGATGCTGGGTTGCGTGTTGCAGGCGGCGTGGGCGATTCCCGAGGGGCCGGAACATCCATCCGCGGAATGGACCCAGCGCGAGCTGCAGAACTATGCGCGCACCCTGGAGGGGCCGACCGAACAGGCGACCAACCCGGACTTCCTGCTGCGTCTGGAACTGCAGGGCGCGGCGAACCTTCAGCAATGGCTGATGCGTGGCATCCAGGATCCGTCCTGGCTCAGCCCGCAGGCCGGCAACACCGCGGTGCTGCCGCTGTGCACAAGCTGGGGGGAGCAGTGCACCGGCGATCCCTATCGCTACCCCGGCGTCGATCCGTTCTACGACACAGAGGGCGAGGTCACGCCGGTGGTGTTCTACGACCGCGGCTGCGCGCGCATCTCCGGCCGCGTGTGGAAGCCGCGCACGACCGGCAGCCGCGTGCTGCCCGGCGTGGTGATCGAGAACGGCTCGATCCAGGCGCCGGAAACGCTGTACTGGTGGATGGCGCAGGCGCTGGTGCGCCAGGGTTATGCCGTCATGACCTTCGATCCGCGCGGCCAGGGTCGCTCGGACCAGCAGACGCCGGACGGCGAGCAGGGCAGCAACATCAATTCGGCGGTGTTCTGGGAGGGCCTGGTCGACGCGATCGACTTCTTCCGCTCCAACCCGGTGGCGCCGTATCCGCACAACGCCAGCTGCGCCGGCAGTTACCCGACCGAGGTCACGGCCTTCAATCCGGATCACGCGGTGCAGGACCGCTCGCGACTGGGCCTCGTCGGCCACTCGCTGGGCGCGCGTGGCGTGTCGGTCGTGCAGTCCTACGGCGGTGCGGGCGCGGAGCCCTGGCCGGGCCTGCTGGACACGCAGAACCCGGTCGATACGGTCGTGGCCTGGGACAGCCTCAGCAGCGGCGAGGGCATCGTGCCGCGTGTACCGGCGATGGGGCAGACCTCGGAGTACAGCATCGCCGGCACGCCAAACCTGACGGCGCCGGATCCGGAGGGGCACAAGCAAGCCTACGCGCAGTGGCTTGAAGCCGGCGTGCCGGTCTACCAGCTGACGATCCAGGGCAGTACGCATTTCGAGTGGAGCCTGATCCCGACTTTCCCGTCGACCTCCTGGTGCGCAGATACGTCCAACGGCCGCTGCGAGGGCGGCTGGGGCCGGCCGCTGGCCGAGCACTACTCGGTGGCCTGGCTGGACCGCTGGCTCAAGCAGCCGGGCGAGGCGGGCTATGGCGATGCCGACCAGCGCCTGCTGGCCGACGGCGACTGGCAGGAGCGCTACAGCTTCCACTACCGCGCCGCGCGGCATTTCCCGCTGCGCGACAGCCGCGTCGCGGCCTGCGACGACATCCGCGCCGGCTGTGCGCCGCTGCCGCCGGTCGAGACGGACGATGAAACCTCCGGCAGCTCCTCGTCCGGCGGCGGCGCAACGGGTGTGTCGCTGCTGGGCCTGCTGTTCGCGCTCGCGCTGTTGCGTCGTCGTCGCTGAGAGGCTGGCAGGGCGGAGCAAAACCGCGAGAATGGCGGCATGACCGCCATCTCCGGTTGCCCGCGGGCCACGCAGTGCTCCGTGCCACGGTACTGATCCTGGCTGCGGCGCTCAGCGCCTGCAGCAGCCTGGGCTACTACGCGCACCTGGCGGCCGGCCAGACCGCGTTGCTGAACGCGCGCGAGCCGATTGCCGAGGTCGTCGCCGACCAGTCGCGCGATCCGCAACTGCGCCGCCAGCTGCAACTCGTGCAGGACGCACGTCGCTGGGCGGTGCAGCAGCTCAAACTGCCGGACAATCGCAGCTACACCACCTACGCCGACCTTGGCCGTCCCTACGTGGTCTGGAACGTGTTCGCTGCGCCGGAGCTGTCGCTGGAACCCGTGCAGCACTGCTTCCTGGTGGTCGGTTGCCTGTCCTACCGCGGCTATTACGAACGCGATGGCGCGGAGCGGGAGGCGCGGCAGCTGCGGCGGCAGGGCTACGACGTCTTTGTCAGCGGCGTGCCGGCCTACTCCACTCTCAACTGGTTCGACGATCCGGTGCTCAATTCGATGATGCGCTGGTCGGACGAAATCCTGGTCGGCACGATCTTCCACGAGCTGGCCCACCAGCGGCTCTACATCCGCGATGACACTGCCTTCAACGAATCCTTCGCCGAGTTCGTCGAGGACGAGGGTCTGCGTGCCTGGCTGGCCGCGCAGGGCGGCAGCAACGAGGGCTGGCGGCTGTACGAGCAGCGCCGCCACCAGTTCATCGACCTGGTGCTGGCGATGCGTTCGCGGCTGGTGCAGGTCTATGCCGCGGACCTGCCGGAGGACGACAGGCGCGCCGCCAAGCTGCGCCAGTTCGTGCAGCTGCGCCAGGACTACGAGCAGCTGCGCGATGGCCCCTGGACCGGCTACACCGGCTTCGACCGCTGGTTCGAGCACTACGAGGCCAACAACGCGCGGCTGCTGCCGTTCGCCCTGTACGACGAGTACAAGCCGGCCTTCGCGGCGCTGTTCCGCCAGCAGGGCGGCGACTGGGAGCGTTTCTACGAGGCGGCCGCGGCATTGTCGCGCCTGCCCCCGGAGCAGCGCCGTGGCCAGCTGGAGGCGCTGCGACAGGCGGGCGCGGACTGAGGCGCCGCGGATCGAGGCATGGCTCTTGCTTCGTTTCTGTCAATCTCTCGTAACCGGCAGCCTGCATGCTGGTCGTCCCCTCCTTGATCCTTGTTGCGAGCATCCCGTGGGCTTGACCTATTTCGATGAAACCGAGGGCCGTACGCGCATAAAGCGGCGCTATCTCTGGGGTATGTGGGGTTATGCCGCCGGCGTGGTATCGGCGCTGTTCCTGCTGGCGTGGCTGACCTGAGGCGACAGCGGCGCGGCCGGGCGGTATCCTGCGCGGGTTTTTTGCCCGACCCGCCATGCAAATTCACAACACCTTCACCGGCCGCAAGGAGCCGTTCCAGCCGCTAGTCCCGAACCGCGTGACGATGTACGTCTGCGGGCCGACGGTCTACAGCTACGCCCACATCGGCAACGCACGCCCGGCGGTGGTGTTCGACGTGCTGGCGCGGGTGCTGCGCCGCCGCTACCCCGAGGTCGTCTACGTCCGCAACATCACCGACATCGATGACAAGATCAATGCTGCGGCGGCGAAGGAAGGCGTGGACATCCGCGTCATCACCGACCGCTACGCCGCGATCTATCACGAGGACATGGCCGCCCTCGGCGTGCTCGACCCGGACCACGTTCCGCGCGTGACCGAGCACCTGCCGCAGATCGTGTCGATGAACCAGCGCCTGATCGACTCGGGCCATGCCTATGCGGCGGAAGGGCACGTGCTGTTCCACACTCTGAGCTTCGCCGACTACGGCAAGCTCTCGGGCCGCGACGAGCAGGCGCTGATGGCCGGTGCCCGCGTCGAGGTCGCACCGTACAAGCGCCACGCCGGCGACTTCGTGCTGTGGAAGCCCTCCACCCCGGAGCAGCCGGGCTGGGATTCGCCCTGGGGCCGCGGCCGCCCGGGCTGGCATATCGAATGCTCGGCGATGGCCGAGGCGCTGCTGGGCGAGACCATCGACATCCACGGCGGCGGGCACGACCTGATCTTTCCGCACCACGAGAACGAGATCGCGCAGAGCACCTGCGCGCATGGCGGCAAGCCCTTCGCGCGCTACTGGATGCACAACGGCTTCCTCAACGTCGACAGCGAGAAGATGTCGAAGTCGATCGGCAACGTGCTGCTGGTGCACGAGCTGCTGAAGACGCTGCCGGGCGAGGCGATCCGCCTGGTGCTGCTGACCGGCCACTACCGCCAGCCGATCGACTGGACCGAGGAAACAGTCGCCGAAGCGCGCAAGAAGCTCGATCGCCTCTACGGCACGCTGCGTGAGCTGGCCGACGTGGTGCCGGCGCCTGGCGTCGGCGCACCGCAGGCCTTCGTCGAGGCGCTGGAGGACGATCTCAACACGCCGATGGCGCTGGCCGAACTGTTCGCGCTGTCGCATGCGGCCAACAAGAGCACGGATGCTGCCGAGAAGGCACGGATCAAGGCGCAGCTGCTCGATGCCGGTGCGCTGATGGGCCTGCTGCAGCAGGAGCCGGCGGCCTGGTTCGGCTGGTCGGTGCAGGGCAGCGAGCAGCTGACGCCGGAGGCGATCGAAGCCCTGCTGGCACAGCGCGCCGAGGCGCGGCGCAACCGCGACTGGGCCGGCTCTGACCGCATCCGCGACGAGCTCAAGGCGCAGGGCGTGCTGGTCGAGGACGGCAAGGACGGCCAGCGCTGGCGCTACGCCAGCTGAGAGACCGCAAAAGCCAAAAAGCCAAAAAGCCTTTTGCCACGGATGAACGCGGATCACGCAGATTTTTTATCCGCGTTCATCCGCGAAATCCGCGGCAAAAGTCTTTGAATCAGGCCGCGACGGCCTGCGGCTGCTGCCACTTCGCGACGAAGCTGTCCATCTGCTTGAGGAACTCGCGGTTGTCGTGGTCCCAGGGGTGGAAGCTGGGGCGGAAGTAGTCGGCGTAGGCGCGCAGTTGCATGCGCAGCAGGCCGATCTCGCCGAAGGTGTAGCGGAAGAACTTGCGCCAGCCCTTGACGTCGGTGAGCTTGCCCTGACGGCCCACTTCCGCGAGGAAGGTCGGCGTGATCAGCGCCCAGAAGATCACCGAGGCGATCACCATGCCGGCGCTGCGCTGCGCATAGGCGCCGGCGCCGCGGCCCATCGCCGTGGTCCAGACGTCATAGGCCACCGCCTTGTGCTCGGTTTCCTCCAGCGCATGCCAGCGCCACAGTGCGGCGAAGTGCGGATCGGCACCGGCGGACACCCGCGGCTCGCGCAGCACGCTGTCGGCCAGCAGGGCGGTGAAATGCTCCAGCGCGATGGTCGCCGACAGCCCCACCGGCTTGGGCAGGTCGTCGCGGGCGAAGGCCAGCAGGCGGCCGACCAGTTGCTCGAACTTCGGCGCCAGCGGCGAGACCGCGAACAGCGCGTCGTTGTATTCCTCGTGCTCGCGGCCGTGCATGGCTTCCTGGCCGATGAAGGCGGTGACCGCCTTCTTCAGCTCCGGGTCGGTGACCTGGTCGCGGTAGTTGCGTACGGCGGCCATGAAGAAGCGCTCGCCGACCGGCAGCACGATCGAGAAGGTGTTGAGGAAGGCGGTGAACTGCGGGCCGGCCTCGTGGTGCCATTCGTCGATCTTGTCGGCCGGCAGCTTGAACTGCAGGTCGCGGCGGATCGGCTGGATCTCGGTCGGCTTGGCCTTGTGGGTCTTGGTGCTGCGGGACTGGCTCATGATCGGGCTTCCGTGAAAAGGGCTTGTATACAACTGTAGACGCACCTTAGGAGAGCCTTGGTAAATGTGTCAATGGTCGATGTCACTGTTTTTCGATGTGGAACCTTAATTGATTGATATATAAATAAGTTTTTGTTGCCAGCGAGAGGCGAAAAACGACGAGAGGGCCTCTGCGCCGGGAACTGTGTGCCAGGCCCGCAGTTTCGTGGGAGCGGCTTTAGCCGCGATAGCCCTTGATCGCGGCTAAAGCCGCTCCCACCAAGCCAAAGAAGCTCAAGCTGCCAGCTGGCGATGCCGCGGGCAGCTCACCAGGTGGTCGTTAACCATGCCCACCGCCTGCATGTGGGCGTAGATGATGGTGCTGCCGACGAACTTGAAGCCGCGCTTCTGCAGATCCTTGCTGAGGGCGTCGGACACTGCGGTGCGCGCCGGCACTTGCTTGATCGACTTCCAGCGGTTGACGATCGGCTTGCCGCCGGTGAAGCCCCACTGGTAGTCGGCGAAGCTGCCGAATTCCTTCTGTACCTTGAGGAAGGCCTGGGCATTGGTGCGTGCGGCCCAGACCTTGAGGCGATTGCGGATGATGCCGGGGTCCAGCAGCAGCTTCTCCAGCCTGGCGTCGGTGTAGCGCGCGACCTTCTGCGGATCGAAACCGGCAAAGGCCTTGCGATAGCCCTCGCGGCGCTCGAGGATCGTGCGCCAGGACAACCCGGCCTGGGCGCCTTCGAGGAGGATGAACTCGAACAGCACGCGGTCGTCGCGCTGCGGCACGCCCCATTCGCTGTCGTGGTATTCGCGGTACTGAGGCGTCGCCGCACACCAGGGGCAGCGACCGCCCAGATCGTCCTCAGCGACGGACAAAGCGGATCCTCCGGCCCTGGGGGCTGGGGCTGGTGAAGCGGCCGTCGTGGTAGACCAGCTCGCCGTTGACCCAGGTCGCCCGGATGCGGGCGGGGAAGGTCCGGCCTTCCACTGGCGACCAGCCGCACTTGTAGAGCACGTCCGCGCGGTCGACGCGGGTGCTGCCATGCGGGTCGACCAGCACCAAGTCGCCCCAGTAGCCCTCGCGGATGTAGCCGCGGTCGACGATGCCGAAGCGCTCGGCGGGCGCGTGGCTGGTCTTGCGCACCACGGTGCGCAGGTTCATCTCGCCGCGCTTGACCAGCTCCAGCAGCATCAGCAGCGAGTGCTGCACCAGCGGCAGCCCCGAAGGCGCCTTCACGTACTTCTGCGACTTCTCTTCCAGCGTATGCGGGGCGTGGTCGGTGGCGATGATGTCGATGCGGTCTTCCATCACGGCGCGGACAAGGGCGCGGCGGTCGGCGGCGGTCTTGATCGCCGGATTGCACTTCACGAAATTGCCGCGGCTGGCGTATTCGCTCTCGTCCATGCAGAGGTGATGGACGCAACCCTCGACCGTGATCTTCTTGCCCTTCAGCGGCCCCGGCGTGAAGAAATCCAGCTCGCGGGCGGTAGTCAGGTGCAGCACATGCAGGTCGGCGTTGTGCTTCCGCGCCAGGCCCACGGCGAGTTCGGTGGACTTGTAGCAGGCCTCGGCCGAGCGGATCAGCGGATGCGCCGAAGCCGGGATGTCGTCGCCATGGCGCGCCTTCCAGGCGTCCTCGTTGGCCTTGATCATCGGCGTGTCCTCGCAGTGCGTGACCACGATCAGCTGCGCGCGGCTGAAGATGCCGTCGAGGGTCTGCGGGTTGTCGACCAGCATGTTGCCGGTGGAGGCGCCCATGAAGACCTTGATCGCGCAGGCCTCGTCCGGCTGCAGCGCGGCAACTTCCTCGAGGTTGTCGTTGGCGCCGCCGAAGTAGAACGCGTAGTTGGCGAAGCTGCGGCCCTGCGCCATCTCGTATTTCTGCGCCAGCACCGCCCGCGTGGTGGCGTTGGGGATGGTGTTGGGCATGTCGAAGAAGCTGGTGGTGCCGCCGGCGATCGCCGCCCGCGATTCGGTGTACAGGTCGCCCTTGTGGGTCAGGCCCGGCTCGCGGAAGTGCACCTGGTCGTCGATCACGCCCGGCAGCAGCCACTGGCCTTCGGCATCGAACACCACGCAGCCGGCCGGCGCGTCGATCTTCTTCGCGATCTTCTCGATGCGGCCGTTGCGGATCAGCAGGTCCGCGGCGGTCTCGTGGCCTTCGTTGATGATGTGGGCGTTGGTGATCAGCATGGCGGTTCCGGGCGGCGGCAATCGGCAAATGTTAGCCGCGTTTCACCGGCAATGCCGGGCGGATCGCGGCGGCTGTGACCGGCGTCAAGTATTCGCATTGACCGGGGTGCAGCGTCGGCCTAGAGTCGATTCAGAACATTGCCTCGCTCGGCCTGCTCCAGGGATGGGGGTGGGTGGAGCGGGGGGCGTCCCTTTTCAGCCGTTGTGAGAACAAGAGCCGGATACCGGCCTTGAAGCGGTCAGGAGCGCCTCATGGGCCAGGTTTTCTTCAGGATCAAACCGTTCTCCGCGACTGGCCTGGCCCGTGCCTACGGCATGGTGGCGGGCACGCTGCTGCCGGGGCTGGCCTTCGCCGGGCCTGGCGGAGGCCAGGTCATCGCCGGACAGGCCGGCATCACGACGCCCGACGCCCATACGACGGTGATCCGGCAGCAGTCGCAGAACGCCGTGATCAACTGGCAGCAGTTCTCGGTCGGCAGCAACGAGTTCGTGCTGTTCAACCAGCCCTCCGCGTCCGCCGCGGTGCTGAACCGCGTGGTCGGCGGGCTGCCCTCGGAAATCCTCGGCAACCTCAGCGCCAACGGCCGCGTCTTCCTGGTCAATCCGCAGGGCGTGCTGTTCGGCGAGGGCGCCCGGGTCGACGTCGGCGGCCTGGTCGCCTCGACCCTGGATATCCGCAAGCAGGACTTCATGAACGGCCGCTACCGCTTCGTGCAGGGCACGGCATCGCCGGCCGAGGTGGCCAACGAGGGGCGGATCAAGACCGGGCCGGGCGGCTTCGTGGTGCTGGCGGCCGATCGGGTCGAGAACAGCGGCCTGATCCAGGCCAATGGCGGCGACGTGCTGCTGGCTTCCGGCAGCCGCATGACGCTGACCATGGATGCCGATGGCCTGGTCGGCTATTCGATCGACGCCGCCGCGCTGTCCGGCCAGGCCGGCATCGACAACGTCGGCGACATCGTCGCCAACGGCGGCACCGTGGTGCTGGATGCGTCGGTGGCCCAGGGGCTGATCGGCAACGTCATCAACAACCGCGGCCGCATCACGGCGCGTTCGGTGGAGGAGCGCGACGGCGCGATCTACCTGCTGGCCGAAGGCGGCGACATCGAGAATTCCGGCAGCCTGGATGCTTCCGGCATCGCTGCGGCGGACGGCGGGCGTGTGGTGCTGCGTACGGACCAGAACCTCAGCCTGACCGACAGCGGCGTGATTCGCGCGGACGGCGGTCGCAGCGGCGACGGCGGCATGATCCGCCTGATCGCCGAGGGCGATGCGCATACCGCAGCCGGTTCGCTGATCAGTGCGCATGCGGGCGCGCGCGGCGAGCGGGGTGGTGCAGTGGAACTGTCGGGCCACGCCAGCCTGAGCGTGCGCGGTGCGGTGGACGTCGGCCGCGGCGGGCGCCTGCTGATCGATCCCTCCGTCGTAAACATCGCCGATGGCGCCGGTGCCTCCAGTTCCACCGGCGGCGTCGCCACGGTCTTCGAGCAGTTCATCGAGGGCCAGCTGCAGAGCGGTGCCGATGTCGCGATCGTCGCCGACGACCGCATCACCCTTGAAAGCCTGGTCGACGGGACGCTCGATGGCCGCAACGCCGGCCTCGGCGGCAGCCTGACCGTCGGCATCGGCATCGTCTCCGGCTCCGGTTCCACCGCCAACGGCGTGTTCGTCGACGGTCCGCCGCCGATCGGCTTCAGTTTCTTCCCGGGGCCTGGCGGCAGCAGTGCCGGCGGCATCTTCTTCC
>DATILC010000021.1:0-10962 GCA_035476855.1 Solimonas sp.
CATCACGCCGTAATCTGACGGTCTCTCCCGGCCGGAGGTCATAACGGCGACGAGCAGGCATATCTGTGCGGTAAAACTGGCCCTCACGTTTACTCGACGTGAGGGCCTTTTCTTTTGGTGCTACCGGCCGCCCGGTGTCGCCGGCGCGAGGTCGCGCAGGGCCTGTTCGGGCAGGGCGTAGGAACTGGCGACGAGCGGATCGTCGGGCTCCAGGATGTCCGGATAGCGGGTGCCTGGCAGCACATTGACGGCGAAGATCTCCTGAACGCCGGACTTGAAGCGCAGGAATCCGACCAGCGCGCCAGTGATGATGTTGACGACCCAGACACCGCAGTTGCGTTCGGTGAGCCGTTCGGTAAGCGGCAGGCCGCCGAAGGTGGCTGATTCGCGGATCTGCGAAAGGCCGATGAATGCGAGCGGGCCGAAGAAGTCGAGTCCGCGGGTGAAGCCCGGCAGTTCGATCACCGTGGTCCATTTGCCGCTGGCTGGATCGACGCGCGCGAGGCTGCCTCGTCCCGATTCGAGCACCCACAGCTGGTCCATGTACCAGCGTGGCGAATGCGGCATCGACAGGCCCTGACAGACGATGCGGTTGCTGGAGAGGTCCATCAGGACTCCGCCATGCGCCTTCTCCGGGCGCCAGCCGGCAGCCTGGTCCGACACGCCCAGTGCCGTCACGAAGCGCGGCATGCCGTTGACCATGCCCAGGCCATTGAGATGGCAGCGATCCTCCGCCGCCAGTCCGCCGACGAAATCAGGACGCCAGCGGGGGACGAAGCTGCTGCGGCCATCGAGCGTGCAGAGGCAGCTGAAGCGGGTGTTGATCAGCCACAGCTCGCCATTCTGGCCGTAGCCCATCTCGTGGATGTCGATGTCGCCGGTCACGTGGACGGAGCGTGGGATGTAGCAGGCATCGTGATGTCCGCGGGGTTCGATCTGCGCGGCAACCGCCGGCAGGTTGTGGTACTCGACGATCTCGCGCGAGGTGCCGAGCGTGAAGCGGGTGGCATCGGCCGCCAGACCCATGGGCTTGGCGAAGTGCCGGAAATGCGTGTTGAGCCGTTCGCCATCGCGACGCACCGCCACCAGCTTGCCGGCCTGGTAGGTGGTGACCAGCAGGCTGAGCCCGAGTTGCTCGAAGATCGCGGGCAGGTTGGTCGAGTGTTCGCTGGCGAGCAGGTCGATTGCTGCGGCTTCGCCGGGGGATGCTGCGCCGGGCGTCTGCTCCGGTGGGACGGCTGTCATCGAAATGTCTCGCTGGGTTTCTACGATAGTGCCGCGATTCGCGCTGCATCATAAGCCGCAGCGACGGATTGTGAAGACACGGCGCCATCGATCCACGCAACCCCGGCAGAGGGGCGGGTTCGGCGGCGCGGTTCGCGGCATCGTTGCTGCAACATTCCAGGGAAACCATCATGTCATCGACCCGTCACTGTCGCGCTGCGCGCGGCGCCGATGTTGCGCCGCTCGTCCGCATCATCGCTGCACGCCATCTTCCGATCGCCTCGCTGGCCCTGCTGGGGCTGTCGCTCGCGCCTGCGGCGATGGCCGCTTCGATCACGGTCACCGGCCCGGCCGTGGATGACGTGGTCAACGGCAACTGCTCGATCGTCGAGGCGGTGCGCGCGGCCAACAACAACGCCGCGGTCGACGGCTGCGCGGCCGGCAGTGGTGCCGACGTGATCGTGCTGCCGGCTTCCGGCAGCTTCAGCTTCGACGGCAGCAAGCTGTTCGGCCTGGGCAGCCAGAACGCGCTGCCGGAGGTTTCCAGCAACATCACCCTCCAGGGTAATGGCAGCACGCTGGCGCGCAGCAGCAGCGCCAGCGCCGATTTCCGCATCGCCTCGGTGACCGGCAGCGGCAAGCTGACGGTGCAGGACACGACCATCACCGGCGGTCGCAGCGAGGGCAGCGGTGGCGCCCTGTTCAGCGGTTCGGAGACCACGCTGTCGCTGGTGCGCAGCAAGGTCTCGAACAGTTACTCCGCCGACTACGGCGGCGGCATCTTCGCGATGGGCGTGCTGACCGTCACCAACAGCAGCATCTCCGGCAACACCGCCTCGCAGTCCGGCGGCGGTGTCTACATGTACGGTGACGGCGCCAAGGCCACCGTCACCGGCAGCACGATCTCCGGCAATACCGCCTTCGCCTACGGCGGTGGTGTCTACGCCGCTGGCGGCGCCAGCGCGACGATCACCAACAGCACGGTGTCCGGCAACGCCGTCAGCACCGACGACAACGGCTACGGCGGCGGCATGGCGTTGCGCTACAGCGCCGCAACGCTGACCAACAGCACGATCACCGGCAATCGCGCCGGCCCGGGCAATGGTGGCGGCGTGAACAGCTATGGCAGTGAAGTCGCGATGCGCAACAGCATCATCGCCCGTCAGCGCGGCGGCAGGAACTGCGTCAGCGACAGTCCGCTGGCGGCTGCGGGTGCCATCAACCTGGACGACAAGGACGGCAGCACCTGCGAAGGCTTCTCCGTCAGCGTGACCGGCTTCCTGCTGGCGGCGCTGGCCGACAACGGCGGCCCGACGCTGACGCATGCGCTGACCAAACCCGACAGCGATGCGGCCATCGACGCCGGCGACAACACGGTCTGCGCCACCGACCTGCCCAGCGGTGCGGGCAACGTCGACCAGCGTGGCCGGCCCCGCTCGGCGGGCGCACGCTGCGACCTGGGTGCTTTCGAGTATCAGCCTCCGGTCGCGCCGCCGCCGCCTCCGAGCGACGGTGGGTCGACTGGCACGCCGCCGCCGGCCTCCGGTGATGGCGGCGGTGGCGGTGGAAATTTCGGCTTCGTTGCGCTGCTGGGTCTCGGCGCCCTGTGGCTGCGGCGCCGCCTGCGGCTGCGCTCCGGCTGAGGCAAGCCGCAGCCGTTCGTCGCAGGGGGCAGTGCTCCGTCCCCCGCGACGATCCTGCGGCGCCTGAAGCGCGCGGCGGCCGCCTTCAGCTGCGGCCGTTATCCACCGGCGGCAGACGCGGTGCCTCCAGCCGGTTGGCGCCCTCCATGCAGGCCTGCCAGCGACGCTCGTTGGCGTAGCCCTCGCAGAGTTGCGCCAGTTCGTCGATGCGGTCATCGATCGTATCGACGCAGGCCGAGGCCGCACTGTCGTTACCCAGGTAGCCGCAGCTTTCGTAGATATCCGTCTGCGAATCGCCCGGGCGGCTGCTGTCCGCGATCGAGTCGTCTTCGGCACTGGCGGTGTCCACATCGCGCCGGATGCCGAGAGGCCGGATCTCGCCGCCGGACAGCAGGTCGATGCCATCGCTGCGAATCGCGACGATCTGTCCCAGGTTGCCGGGCAACTGGTCGTGCAGGCGATAGGCCTGGCTGTGTCCGTCGGCGCCTTCCATGATCACGCGCGACTGCGACGGGTTCGAGCTGTGCAGGATCGTCCGGATAATCGGGGCCGGGGTGGAGCCCCAGGGCGCCGCTGCTCCTCCGGTCACCATCCCCGGGAAGGGAAGGGCGCCACAATCCGGACAGCTGGCGGCTGGCGCCAAATGGTTGTCCGCTGCCGTGCTGCTGCCAGGCTCCTGGGCCCGGCCTGCGCCGTCCTGCCCGCCCAGTGTCACCGCCAGTGCCACGCCGCCGATGACGGCGAGCGCGGGCAGGCTGTAGCGCTTCACGGCCCTTCGGACGCTGTTGTTGGGTTCTTGCATGTTCCCGGTGGGGCGAAATCGAAACCGCAACTGTATTTTTCCCGCATGTCCGTCTCGTGAACGCCTGATTCGCCGACGGTGGCAGCCCAGGCCAGCCGAAAGCGCATACCATGCGCGCCCTGGCCCATCCCTTCCTGCCCGGCCCCCGGGCTCTTCATGCGCAAATCCGACTTTCACTACGAACTGCCGCCCGAGCTGATCGCGCAGCACCCCGCCGCCCGGCGTTCCGCCAGCCGCCTGCTGCACCTGCAGCCGGACGGCGTCTTCGCCGATCACCAGATTCGCGAGCTGCCGGCGCTGCTGCGCGAAGGCGACCTGCTGGTGTTCAACGACACCCGCGTGATCCCGGCGCGGCTGTTCGGGCGCAAGCCCACCGGCGGCAAGGTCGAACTGCTGGTCGAGCGCGTGCTGGATGATCGCGAGTTCCTGGCCCAGATCGGCGTCAGCAAGAAGCCAAAGGCCGGCGGCCTGATCGAGATCGGCGAGGATCGCCTGACCGTGCTGGGGCGCGACGACGATCTGTTCCGCCTGCGCTACGACGGCGCCGGTACGGTGATGGACTTCCTGCAGCGCGCCGGCCAGTTGCCGCTGCCGCCCTACATCACGCACACGCCGGACGGCGAGGATGCCGAACGCTACCAGACCCTGTTCGCGCAGAACCCGGGCGCGGTCGCCGCGCCGACCGCGGGCCTGCACTTCGACGAGGAACTGCTGGCGGGGCTGCGGGCGCGTGGCCTGCATACCGCGACGCTGACCCTGCATGTCGGTGCCGGCACCTTCCAGCCGCTGCGCGTCGACGATCTCAGCCAGCATCGCATGCACAGCGAGCGCTACCTGCTGACGCCGGCGCTGGTGGAGGCGATCACCGAAGCCCGCGCCCGCGGTGGCCGCGTGGTGGCGGTCGGCACCACGGTGACCCGTGCGCTGGAATCGGCCGCGGTGCAGAACGGCCTGCAGGCCGGGGCGGGGGAGACGCGCCTGTTCATCACGCCGGGCTACCGCTTCCAGGTGGTCGATGCATTGCTGACCAACTTCCACCTGCCGGAGAGCACGCTGCTGATGCTGGTCAGTGCCTTCGGCGGCTACGAGCGCCTGATGGCGGCCTATCGCCACGCAGTGGCACAGGGTTATCGCTTCTTCAGCTATGGCGATGCCATGCTGATCGAGAACGCCTAGGAGTTTTCCCGGGGTTGCTTCGCGGCGTGCTTGCGCGCCAGCCCCTGCTGGTGGACCTGCCGTGCCCCGGCGGCCCGCTCGCGCTCCCTGCGCCGGCAGCTGCGGCATAGCTTCGCGCCGGAATACGGATAGCCCCTGGCGATCTCGTACCACCATTTCTGCTGGCGCCCGGTCCAGACTTCGTCCCTGCCACAGCCGGCGCAGCGAAAGGCGATGTCGAGGTAGTAGCCGCGGGTCACGAACTTCGGCGTGCCGTAGCTGCTGTACGGTGCCAGCAGGCTGGCGTTGACCGGAGTCAGGCCGGTGCCCAGTTCGTGGTTTGCTTCGGTCTGCGACGGGGCGGGCGTGTCCGCCGTGCGTCGCCCGGCACGGGCGGTCTTCAGTTCGCGGCTGCGCTGGCGGCCGCTTTTCACCGGCGGTCCGGCCGATCCCCCGGCTGCCGCACCGGCCGGGCTTGCCGGAGGCGGTGCAACAGCGGGGCAGGCACCGTGCGGTGCCTCAGTCGACCTTGATCTTGTAGCTCAGCACTTCCTGCGCCGGCACCTGCATGCTCCAAGGGCGGCGGTATTCCATGCGCAGCGTGGTCTCGCCTTCCTTGGTGGCCTGGAAGGTCCAGGTCTCGGTGCCGCCGGCACCGACGACGCCGTCCCGGGCCGACGCGCTCGCGGTGTAGGTCGGTTCACCGACCTTGGCCAGGACCGGGTTCACCGGGCTGGCCCAGATCCAGCGGTAGCCGGTGGTGTGGTTCGAGACCAGGCTCAGGTTGAGGGCCTGGCCGGGCGACAGCTCGATGGTCTTGCCGTTGTCCGAGGCGTCCAGGGCGACCGGGCCGGAGGCGCCCATCATGGCGCAGCCGGAGGTGAGGACGGCCAGCAGGCTGGCGCAAGTGACGAGACGCATGGGGTTTCTCCTCTATGGGGCGATTTTGATGGGGCGTAACGCTATCACGGCTCGGCGATAATGGGCGCATGAAATTCGAACTTCTCCGCACCGACGGCCAGGCCCGCCGCGGTCGCCTGCAACTGCAGCACGGTATCGTCGAAACCCCGGTATTCATGCCGGTGGGCACCTATGGCACGGTCAAGGCCATGACCCCCGAGGACCTGCGCGGCATCGGTGCCCAGATCATCCTCGGCAACACCTTCCATCTGATGCTGCGACCGGGGCCGGAGATCATCCAGGCCCACGGTGGCCTGCATGGCTTCATGAACTGGAGCGGCCCGATCCTGACCGACTCCGGCGGCTTCCAGGTCTGGAGCCTGTCGACCCTGCGCAAGATCACGGAGGAGGGCGTCCGGTTCCAGTCCCCGGTCAACGGCGATCGCATCTTCCTGACGCCGGAGCGCTCGATCGAGGTCCAGCACGCGCTGAACTCGGACATCGTGATGCAGTTCGACGAATGCACGCCGCACCCCGCCACCGAGAAGGAAGTCCGCGCCAGCATGGAGCTGTCGGCGCGCTGGGCGCTGCGCTGCAAGACCGCGCATGGCGACAACCCCAACGCGCTGTTCGGCATCGTCCAGGGTGGCATGTCGGCGGAGCTGCGCCGCGAGTCGCTGCAGCGCCTGCGCGAGATTGATTTTGACGGCTACGCGCTCGGCGGCCTGTCCGTCGGCGAGACGGAGACCGAGCGCCTCGCCGTGCTCGATGCCATCGGCCCGGAGCTGCCGGCCGAGCATCCGCATTACCTGATGGGCGTCGGCACGCCGCGCGACCTGGTGCAGGCAGTGGGCCGCGGCATCGACATGTTCGACTGCGTGATGCCGACCCGCAACGCGCGCAACGGCCACCTGTTCACCAGCGAGGGTGTAGTCAAGATCCGCAACGCCAAGTACCGCACGGACCAGGGCCCGCTGGATCCGAAGTGCGGCTGCTACACCTGCCGCAACTACACGCGTGCCTATCTCTATCACCTCGACAAGTGCGAGGAGATGCTCGGTGGCCAGCTCAACACGATCCACAACCTGCACTACTACCAGGAGCTGATGCGGCGCATGCGCGCGGCGATCGAGGAGGGGCGGTTTGCGGAATTCTCGAAGGCCTTCCTGGCGTCGCCGGAGGGTGCGGCGTCGAGGACGGCGACCGGGGAAGCAGGAGGAGCGGTGTAGCGACTACGCCCCGGTCATCGCCCCCACCAGCAACAGCGAGAACCCTGCTGCCGCGGTGACCGCATGACCCAGCACCACCGGAATCGGCAGCGCCAGCCCCCGCGCATGGAAGCGCAGGTTCAGCGCGATACCGACCGCCGCGGCCAGGATCAGCAGGGCCACCCCGGCCATTTCCAGCGGCCCCAGGCCGACCGTGAGATGGGCATAGATCAGCAGGGTCAGCGCCGCGCCGGCACCCAGGCCGTGCAACATCGCCAGACCTGCCGGTGGCTGCGGCCTGCCACTGAAGCGCATGCCGGCCATCAGCAGGCCGCCCATGGCTGCCAGGGCGAGGATGACCAGGGCTGCCTGTACCGCCGTATTCGTTGTCATGGGACACCTCCGCTGCACAAATTCAAGGTCCCCCGCAGCACTTCGACAGGCCGGCGGCCGCCGGGTTTCACCCCGTGATCTTCAGGGCCGCCCCGACCTCGGCGGCAGCGCGCTCGCCCGAACGGATCGCGCCGTCGAAATAGCCGTTCCAGACCTCGGCGGTTTCGGTGCCAGCCCAGTGCAGTCGCCCGATCGGTGCGCGCAGGGCCTCGCCGTAGTCCAGCCATACGCCGGGCGGGAAGATCCCGGCGTAGCAGCCGCGGGTCCATTCCTCGGAAGCCCAGTTCTGCTCGATGTACTCCAGCGGCTTGCGGGCTTGCTCGCCGAAGTAGCGCACGAAGCTGTCGACGGTGGCCTGCATGCGCTGCTCGCGGGTCTGGCGCATCACGGCGCGGCCGTCGGAACCTTCGATGAAGCCCATCAGCACGCCGATGTGGCCATCGGGCGGCGAATTGTCGAAGCTCAGCTTCACCGCGCCGACGTCGCTGGTGGCCTGGCCATTGAGGCCGGCCTCGCGCCAGAACGGCTTCGGATAGACGCACTGCACCTTGATCACGGTGCCCATCGGCACGCGCTGGGTCAGCTGGTCGCGCAGGCCGTCGAGCGCCGGGGCGTAGCGGATGCGCCCGGCCAGCGTCGGCGGAATCGCGACGACGGCGCGCTGTGCCGTGACGCTGAAATTGTCGCCGCGCAGCGTCACGCCCTTGTTGTCATGCTCGATGCGCAGCACCGGCGCGTTGAGCAGGATGCGATCGCCCAGTGCCGCGGCCATCGCCAGCGCGATGCGCTGTGAGCCGCCGACGATGCGCGAGTCCTGCGCGCCGCCCTCGGTGTTGATCAGGTTCTCGAGGCTGCCGGCGGAGTGGATGTAGAACAGCACGCTGAGCAGGGAAAGATCGCGCGGCTGTGCCGAGAACACGGATTCGATCGCCAGCTGCAGCAGCGCGCGGCCGTTGTCGCTGAAGACGTTGCCTTCCATCCAGGTCTGGAAGGTCTGGCTGTCCCATTCCACCGCCTTGGCTGCGGTCCAGGGTTTGGCCAGCGGCACATCGGCGGCCATGCGGTTGAGCCGCGTGATCGCAATCTGCGCCTCCACCGCGCCAATGAAGGCGCCGGGCGGGATGCGGCCGTCGTACTCGGAGCGGCGGCCGTCGCGGAAGTCCACCAGCTTGCCGGCGTTCCAGGTCTTGAAGGTGGACAGGCCCAGTTCCTTGATCATCGCCAGCACGCGGTCCTGCGTCGGGCCGACCCACTGGCCGCCGATCTCGACCACGGTGCCGGGTTTCGCGCCCGGCGCGGTGACGGCGCGGTTGAGCGTGCGGCCGCCGACGCGGTCGCGGGCCTCGATCACTAGCACCTTCTTTCCCTCGGCGACCAGCTGGCGCGCGGCGGCCAGTCCGGCCAGTCCGGCGCCGACGATGGCGACATCGGCCTGGTGGTGGTTGCCGCGCGTGGCCGAGGGGCCGGCGGCGCGGGCGTCGCCCAGCGGGTCCGGCAGCAGGGCACCGGCGCCGAGCGCGGCGGCGCCGGTGAGGAGGCGGCGACGACCGGGGTCTTTGATGTCCATGGATATGTCCTGTGGTTCAGCGTGTGAGGTCAGCCCACACCGCGGTTTCGAGATGGTCGTCCACAGCGAGTGCCAGTGCTGGCGCGGCGCAGGCGAGAAACTGCTTGCTCATTCCATGTCCTGAATTTATTGTACGTGTACGAAAAATAAGGCCGACATGCGCAGCAAGTCAACCCGGGGTGGTGGCGACAAGCCAGTGAAGGCGACGGTGGCGCGTCCGCGCGGCCGGCCGCGCAAGAGCGCCGAGCGTGAGCAGGCGGTGCGCGAGCGCGTGGTGGCGGCGGCGCGGCAGCTGTTCGCCGAGGAAGGTTTCGAGGCGGTGAGCATGCGCCGCATCGCCAGCGCGGCGGATTGCAGCCCGATGAACCTCTATGGCTACTTCCGCAGCAAGAACGACATCCTGCGGCACATCTGGGACGATTTCTTCGTCGAGCTGTTCGCGCGCATCGAGCACGCCACGCGCCGCGGCACGCCGGCGCAGCGCCTGCGCAAGGCCTGTGAGGCCTGGGTCGATTACTGGTGCGAGCATCCCGAGCGCTACCGCATGGTCTATCTCAATCAGGATCAGGCGGCGGTCGACGAGCAGCTCTACGTCGACGCCTCGCCGATCGTCGAGCGCTTCGGCCTGTTCCGCGAGCTGGTGCAGGCCGCGCAGGCCAGCGGCGCGGGCAGGCGGGGCGATCCGCAGCTGCTGGGCGAGACGCTGATCTGCGCGCTGCTCGGGCTGTGTCACTCGCTGATCACGATTCCCGAGTATCCATGGCGGCCGCGCGCGCAGCTGCTGGAGACCGCGCTGGGCCTGGTGCTGGCCGACCCGGCCTGAGCCTTGCGCGGTGTCGCGGCGCGGGCGAGGATCGGCCGGCAAGGATCAGCGGAGCAATACATGAAATGGCGCGGCGGTCAGCGTAGCGACAACGTGGTGGATGTCCGCGGCTCGGGCCGTCGTGGTGGCCTCGGCGGTGGCGGCGGCAAGCTGGGCCTTGGCGGTATCGCCGCGGTGGTGGTGATCAGCCTGCTGCTGGGCAAGAACCCGATGGAGATGCTGGGCCTGGTCAACCAGATCACCGGTGGCACAGCGCCGGTGCAGCAGGAGGGCGCGCCGCCGCCGCAGAACGACGAGGCCGCCGAGTTCGTGCGCGTGATCCTCGGCGAGACCGAGCTGGTCTGGACCGAGGTGTTCCAGCAGGCCGGTCGCCAGTACGAGATACCGAAGCTGATCCTGTTCTCGGGCGGCGTCGACTCCGCCTGCGGCAGCGCGACCTCGGCCTCGGGCCCGTTCTATTGCCCCGGCGATCACCAGGTCTACCTCGACATGTCCTTCTTCAAGGACATGGAGCAGAAGCTCGGCGGCGGCGGTGATTTCGCCTACGCCTATGTCATCGCCCACGAGGTCGGCCACCACGTGCAGACGCTGATGGGCGTCAGCGCCAAGGTCAACGCCGCGCGCCGTGCCGGGCAGAACGTGCAGGGCGACGGCGGCCTGCTGGTGCGCCAGGAACTGCAGGCGGACTGTCTCGCCGGTGTCTGGGCCAACCGTTCGGAAAAGAAGCTGCAGTGGCTGGAGACCGGCGACGTCGAGGAGGCGCTCAACACTGCCACCGCGATAGGCGACGACCGCCTGCAGAAGCAGTCGCAGGGCCATGTCGTGCCGGACGCCTTCAGCCATGGCACCTCGGAACAGCGCGTGCGCTGGTTCCGCAACGGCTTCGAATCCGGCGATCCGAACCGCTGCGATACCTTTGCTGCGCGGCAGCTCTAGCCCGGGCGTATAGTCCTCCCGGGCTGCAGCCAGGGAGGCGTCATGAACCACTTCGTCCGTGCGGTGTGCTTCGGGGGGCTCGTCGGGCTGTTGCTCGGCGCGGCCTGTTCACAGCCGGCACAGCAGCCGGAAACCACGGCCGCAGCTGCCTTCTGCCAGCCGCGGCCCGGCAGCTTCCCGCCGCCGGCGACCCTGGCCGACTGGGCCCGCGGCGCGCAGCTGTTCGAGGGCCTCGGGTCCTACCATCGCGCAGTCACCGCCACGCCCGAGGCGCAGCGCTGGTTCGACCAGGGCCTGCGCCTGCTTTATGC
>DATILC010000022.1:0-13399 GCA_035476855.1 Solimonas sp.
CATAGCGTTAGGAGACCCCAATGAGCAAGAGCGTCGACTTCTACTACGACTTTGGCAGTCCCACGGCCTACCTGGCCTGGACCCAGCTGCCGCGCATCTGCGCCGAGCGCGGCGCGCAGCTGAACTGGAAGCCCTTTCTGCTCGGCGGCGTGTTCAAGGCCACCGGCAATGCCTCGCCGGTGACGATCCCGGCGAAGGCGAAATTCATGTTCGCGGACCTGAAGCGCTGGGCCGCACACTGGGGCGTACCGCTGACGATCAACCCGCACTTCCCCTTCAACACGATGGAGCTGATGCGCGCCGCCACCGGCCTGCTGCTGCGCGAGCCGCAGCGCTTCGAGGCCTACAACCGCGCGATCTACACCGCGATGTGGGTGGACGCGCTGGACTTCAGCAAGCCGCAGGTCGTCGCCGGCGTGCTGTCCGGCGCCGGCTTCGACCCGGCGGCGATCATGGCGCTGGCGGCCGACGACGAGGTCAAGGCGCTGCTGCGCGCGAACACCGAGGAGGCGATCGCGCGCGGTGCCTTCGGCGCACCGACCTTCTTCGTCGGCAAGGACCTGTACTGGGGCCAGGACCGGCTGTTCATGGTCGAGCAGGCGCTGGCCGGCTGAACCCCGAAACGCAAAAGGCGCATCGCCGGGATGCGCCCTTTGCCTTGCCGCCGCAGGGATACTAGCGGCCGATATGGAAGGAATTCGGATCGAAGGGCTTGCTGCCCAGGTCCGAATCGGCGATGACGCCGGTGACCCGCATCGTGGTGTAGGTGCCTTCCTTGAGGTCACGCATCTCCATCTCGGAGGCATACCAGAGCTTGCCGGCCTGCTTCAGCGAGGACACCGGCGCAGTCAGGCGCTTGACCGGCTGCTCGCCGTTGTAGAACTCGGCCTTGAGGGCGACGCAGGTCTGCTGGTCGACCCAGAGACGCACCATGCTGTAGTCCGCCTTCTCGCCCTTCGGCGCCGCCATGGTGACCACGTGGACCTGACGACCATCGATCTTGCTCGCAGGCTCCAGCCGGCCGGTGGCGCCAGTGAAGGCGTTCTGGATCAGCTTGACCTCGACATAGCTGAAATCCGTGCCCAGCAGCGAGCCGTTGGCGAAGTTGCCGGTGACATGGCGCACGCGGTTGACCGCCGGCAGGTAGACGTACATGTCGTCCTCGCGCTGGCCGGTTTCGCGCACCAGGTAGGCCGCGCCGGCGACGTTCGAGGGTTCAGCCACGCGCAGCATCACGCGGACCAGGCCCTGCTCGCGCTTGGCGTAGACCTTGCCGCGCAGGCTGCGCACGCCGCCGCTGCGATCGGTCGCGTCGAGCTGGATTTCCTGGATGCGCAGCGTCTGCGGAATGTTGGCACGCATGCAGTCGAACACCTGGTGCGACTCATCGGCGAACGCCGGCAAGCTCAAACCCAAGGCTGCCAGCAGGATCCACTGTTTCATTGCAAACCTCCCAAACCAGTTGCGACGTTTTTGTTGCACTGCAACATTGTAACCGAACCGATTTTCAACCGTCTGCTCCGCTTGGATTAGGAGCGGTAATACTCCGGCCGCCCCGCCGTCCACAACTCGCCCCAGAGTTTGCCACCGCCGTCCACGGTCAGGACCTCGCCGGTGATGAAGCTGCCGGAAGAGGCCGACAGGTAGATGCAGGACTCGGCGATCTCCATCGGCGTACCGGGTCGCTTCAGCGGGTTGGCCAGCGGGAATTCCTTTTGTGCTTCAGGAGGATAGACCTCCAGCCCCTCGGTCGCCGTAAGCCCCGGCGCGACGCAGTTGACGCGGATGCCCAGCGGCGCCCACTCCACCGCCACGGTGCGCGAGGCGCCGATGATGCCGGCACGCGCCGCCACCGTATGCGCCACGCCCGGCATGCCGCGCTCGATCACCACTACGATGTTGACGATCGAGCCGCCGGTCTTCACGTCGCGCCAGTACTGCGCGGCGCGCTGCATCATGTACCAGCTGCCGTTGAGGTTGTTGTTGATCACCGCCGCCCAGCCCTTGGGCGCGTAGTCGATCGCAGCCTGCGGGAACTGGCCGCCGGCATTGTTGACGACGTAGTCCAGGCGCCCGAACTCGGCGTGAATGCGCTGGTACAGCGCATCGACCTGCTCCGGCTCGCGCACATTGGTCGGCACCACCAGCACGGTGCCGCCCTTGGCCCGCACGAACTCCGCGACCTTCTCCAGCTTCTCCGCGGTGCGGCCGCAGATCACCAGGGTGGCACCGAGGCGCGCGAACAACAGCGCGCAGGCACGGCCGATGCCGCTGCCGCCGCCCGAGACCAGCGCGACCTTGCCCTTGAACAGGTCAGGGCGGTAGACGGTTTCCGAGTTCCAGAGGGTGTCGGGATTGTTGAGCGCTTCGACGTCGATGTTCATGGTTTGACTCAAGCTTGCGTAAAGCGACGCCGTCCATGGCGCGACCTCATCTCTTGAACTACCAACGGGGCGGCCATCCATGGCCGCCCGGTGATCTGCCGCAGGCGATGACATTCAGTCATCGCCAAAGCGCGGCAGATCACCCTTTGAGCAGTTCCTGCGCAATGATGATCTTGCGCACTTCCGTCGTACCGGCGCCGATCTCCAGCAGCTTGATCGAGCGGTACAGGCGGTTGATCTCGGACTCCCAGATGTAGCCGCTGCCGCCGTGGATCTGCACCGCGTGGTTCAGCACCTTGTTGAGCGTCTCTGCGGTGTACATCACGCCGGCGGCGGTGATCTTGTGGATGTCGCCGCGGCCGCCCTCGCCCTCGCCTACCGTGTTGGCCGCACGCAGCACCTGGTAGGTGTAGAGGCGCATCGATTCGACCCAGACATACATCTCGGCCAGCATCGACTGCACCATCTGGAAGTTGGCGATCGGCTGGCCGAACTGCTTGCGCTGCTTGGCGTAGTCCAGCGACAGCGCCAGGGCGCGCTCGGCGATGCCGAGGTTGATCGGCGAGATCATCGAGCGCTCCAGGTCCAGGCCGGACATCACGACCTTGACGCCCTTGTTCTCCTGGCCGACCAGGTTGGCGGCCGGCACCTTGCACTCCTCGAACACCAGCTCGGCGGTCTGCGAGCCGCGGAAGCCCATCTTGATCAGCTTCTGCGCGACCTTGAAGCCGGGGAAATCCTTCTCGACGATGAAGGCCGAGATGCCCTGCGCACCCTTCTCCTTGTCGGTCTTGGCGTAGACCAGCAGCACGTCAGCCACCGGGCCATTGGTGATGAAGATCTTGCTGCCGTTGAGGTAGTAGAAGTCGCCTTCGCGGCGCGCGGTGGTGCGCATCGAACCCAGCGCGTCGGAGCCGGCACCCGGCTCGGTCAGGCCGAGGGCGCCGATCAGCTTGCCGCTGTTGAGGCCCGGCAGGTACTTCTGGCGCTGCTCATCGTTGGCATTGGCCAGGATGTTGTTCATGCACAGGTTCTCGTGCGCCACCCAGGCCAGGGCCAGGGCGTGGTTCCAGCGCGAGAAGCCCTGCAGGATCAGGCCGGAGGTGAACACGTCCATGCCCGAACCACCGTACTGCTCCGGTGCGGTGATGCCGAAATAGCCGGTCGCGCCGATCTTCGGGAAGATCTCGGTCGGCCACCATTCCTCGTCGTCCATCCGCTGCGCCAGCGGGTACAGCTCGTTCTGGCCGAAGCGGTCGGCCTGGGCGAGGATTTCCATTTCGTCGTGAGACAGGCCCGAAAAGGCCTGCAGGACGGAGGGACGGTCAGCAGCGTTGCGGGATTCGGCCATGGTTCTGGAGTTCTGGTGAGTCGGACTTACTTCGAATCCTAAGCCCGCAGGCGCCCCTTCACTTCGCCCAATTGGGTGAGGAGGCTTCGCGACCGAAGGTCGCGAAGCCTCCGAACGCCCGGCCATGGATGGCCGGGCCGGGGCTATTTCCGCCTCTAAGGTCCCGCCATGGACGGCATCACCGAAGCCCACTCCAACTCCTTGGCCCGGCTTTTGCTGACTCTGGCGTCATGCTTCAAGCCCCGAACCGCAAAGAAGCGCCGGGAAACGCCGGCGGCCTGGACCACGAGCGCGAGCGCCTGCTCGTCACCGTGCTGGCCAATGTCGACGGCATGATCTACCGCTGCCGCAACGACGAGTTCTGGACCATGGAATTCGTCAGCGAGGGCTGCCTGCCGCTGACCGGCTATTCACCGCGGGAGCTGCTGCTCAACCACTGCGTCTCCTGGGAGGAGCTGATCCACCCGGATGACCGCGCCGCCGTGCGCGACACCATCAACGAGGCACTGCAACGCCACGAGCGCTTCGAACTGGAATACCGCATCTGCCGCGCCGACGGCGAGCTGCGCTGGGTCTGGGAACGCGGCGCCGGCAGCTTCGATCCGCAGGGCGAGCTCGAATCGCTCAGCGGCATCGTCCAGGACATCACCGACCGCAAGCATGCCGAGCAGTCGCTGGGCGAGGCCGAGCGGCGCTATCGCAGCATCTTCGAGAACGCCATCGAGGGCATCTTCCAATCCACGCCCGACGCCGGCTATGTCACCGTCAACCCGGCGCTGGCGCGCATGTACGGCTACGACTCGCCGGAGCAGTTGATCGGCCTGCTGCGCGACCTCGACCGCCAGCTCTACGTCGAGCCCGGCCGCCGCGCACAGTTCATGGCGGCACTGGCACACGACGGCTCGATCACCAACTTCGAGTCGCAGGTCCATCGCCGCGACGGCAGCGTCATCTGGATCTCCGAGAATGCCCGCGAGGTGCGCGACGGGCAGGGCCGGCTGATGTGGTACGAGGGCACGGTCGAGGCGATCACCGAACGCAAGCTGCACGACGCCGCGATGCGCTACCAGGCCACGCACGACGCCCTCACCGGCCTGCCCAACCGCCTGCAGCTGCAGGACCGCCTGCAGCAGGCGCTGGCGCTGGCCGCCGACTGCGGCGGCCAGGTCGCGGTCGCCTTCATCGATCTCGACCAGTTCAAGCTGATCAACGACAGCCTCGGCCATCACACCGGCGACGCACTGCTGCGGACCATGGCACAGCGCCTGCGTGCCTGCCTGCGCGATGGCGACCTGGTCGCGCGCCAGGGCGGCGACGAGTTCGTCGTGCTGCTCGGCAACACCCACCGCGGCGCGATCGCCTACCTCGCCGGCCTGATCCTCGACGCCATCGCCCAGCCCTGCGTCATCGCCGGCCGCGAGCTGCGCATCACCTGCAGCATCGGCATCAGCCTGTCGCCCGGCGACGGCGACGATGCCGCCACCCTGCTGCGCCATGCCGACGTCGCCATGTACCGCGCCAAGGAAGCCGGCCGCAACAACGTGCAGTACTACAGCGCCGACATGCAGTCCGGCATCGCCGGGCGCCTGGAGCTGCTGACGCGCCTGAGCCAGGCGATCGAACGCGCCGAGTTCCGCCTGCACTACCAGCCGAAGTTCGACCTGCGCAGCGGCCGCATCACCGGCGCCGAAGCGCTGATCCGCTGGGAATCGCCCGAGGGCATGGTGATGCCCGAGACCTTCATCCCGCTGGCCGAGGAAACCGGCCTGATCCTGGCGATCGGCCACTGGGTGCTGCGCACCGCCTGCCTGCACAACCGCGCCTGGCTCGACGCCGGCATCGGGCAGATCCCGGTGTCGATCAACCTGTCACGCCGCCAGATCGCGCAGGGCGACATCACCGCCGCGGTCGCCGCGGTGCTGGACGACACCGGCCTGCCGCCGGAACTGCTGGAGCTGGAAGTCACCGAAAGCATGGTGATGCCCGACGCCGACCAGGCCACCGCGACGCTGCTGCAGCTGCGCGCGCTGGGCGTGCGTCTGTCGATGGACGACTTCGGCACCGGCTACTCCAGCCTGAGCCAACTCAAGCGCTTCCCGGTGCAGTCACTGAAGATCGACCGCTCCTTCCTGCGCGAGGTCACCACCGACGCCGACTCCGCCGCGATCGTCAAGGCGATCATCTCGCTGGGCCACAACCTCGACCTGCGTGTACTCGCCGAAGGCGTCGAGACCGCCGAACAGCAGGCCTTCCTCGGCGCCAACGGCTGCGACGAACTGCAGGGCTTCTACCTCGCCCGGCCAATGCCGGCCGAACGCTTCGCCGAACTGCTGCGCAGCCAGAACGTGGCGGCCTGAGCATTGCGCTTTTGTGGGAGCGGCTTCAGCCGCGATATCCCGATCCTCCCCGCATCACCGTATCGCGGCTGAAGCCGCTCCCACGGAGCTGTGCCTGCCTCACGACTCAGTAGTCCTCTGCAAATCCCGCAGCAGTTCCGGCAGCAGTTCACGCAGCGCCGGCAAGGACTCGCGCCAGCCGCTGCCGGCGTCGATCAACGCCTGCGGCTGGCGCAGGCGCTGCGCCGTGCGCCGGATCGCATGGTCGATGCCCTGCGGCTCGGCATAGGACAGCAACAGTTCCGCGAAGCTGTCCGCCCGCGGCGCGGGTGCCCCGGCCTGCAGGAACCAGGTGTGCGCCTCCGCCAGCGCGGCGGCGCTGCGGCGGCAGAAGTCAGGCAGCGGCTCCTCCTCGTACTGCGCCCAGTCCAGTGCCAGCGCGTGGTCGCAGGCCAGGTCGAGCAGGATGCCGGCATAGCGGCGTGCGCCCTGCGGAAAGCCGGCGCGCAGCGCGACGATCCGCGGGTGGCTGTCGGTCAGCGCATCGATGCGGCGGTGCTGGCGGATGCCGGCGACGATGTCGTCCGGATAGGACGAGAGATCGGAGCCGCGCACGATATCGCCGAGGATCGCGCCAGCGAAGGGAATATCGCTGCGGCCAGCCAGCCAGAGATGGGCGAGGAAGTTCATCGCTCCATCGCCCCAAGCACCTGCGCCGCCATCGCCGCGGCGGCCTCGCCTTCCTGCTGCTGCAATCCCGCGACGACGCCGGCGCGATCTGCCGCCGGGCGGTTCTGGCTGAGCTTCCACTTGCCTTGCAGCGCGCTGATGCGCAGCTCGACGCCGACGATCGCGCCGAGCTGGCGCTCGATGAATTCCTCCGGCGCATCTGACAGCTGCCAGGGCTGCGCGCTTGCGGCCTCGTGGCGATCGGTCAGGCGCCCGACCAGGGCACGCAGCCAGTCGTGGTCCTCGACGAAGCGCAGCTCGCCGCGGGCGTGGACGACGATGTAGTTCCAGGTCGGCACGACGCGACCATCGGCCTGCTTCGAGGGATACCAGGACGGCGAGACATAGTGCTGCGGCCCCTGGAAGATCGCCAGTGCCGCCGTTGCGGTATCGGCCTCGCGCCAGACCGGGTTGGCGCGCGCGACATGGCCACGCAGCAGTCCTGCCGCCGCATCGAATTCCAGCGGCAGGTGCTCCGCCTGCAGGCCAGCGGCTCCGGTGGTGACCAGCGTCGCCAGCGGATGGCTGCGCATCAGGGCCTGCAGCACCTCCGCCCGCGTTTCCTCGAAATGTTTCGGCAGGTACATGTGGCTCTCAGGCGATCGGCAGATCCTGCTGCGCCCGGCACAGCTCATCGTGCAGGCGCTGCACCGACTGTGCCGCCGGATGCACCGTGCCGCTGCCCAGCGTCTCGAGATAGCGGCAGGCCGCATGGCCGCTGGCGCTGCGCTCGTAGTCCTCGATCCAGCGCTGCCGCTCCGCGCGCCGCGCCGGATCGACCGGCCACACGCCCGGCCGCGGCCGGATGTGCGCGCCGATGCCGATGCGCCAGGGCTTGGGGCTGACGCGCGCGCGGAAGCAGCGCTGCTTGAGGCACATCTGCACATAGATCGGGTCCGCGCCCAGTGCCTTGAAGCACTCGGCAACGGCAGCCTCGGCCGGATCGAACAGGCGGTGCATCGCCAGCAGGCGCAGGCCGGCCGGCGTGCGGTACAGGCGCAGCTGCCAGTCCGGCTGGCGCGCCAGGAAACGTCCGATGCGCCGGCGCGCGGCCTGTTCGGCACCGCCGCTGATCATCGTCACCGACAGGTCCATCAACTCGGCCACCTTCGATGCCATCAGCAGGGACATCAGCAGCAACACCAGGCCGTAGCCGAAGGAATGCAGGCGGAAACCGAAGAACAGGGCCAGCAGCATCAGGCCCGCCGTGACCGCCAGCACCAGGCGCCCGCTGAGACCTTGCTTGAAATCGATGTCGGCGAACAGCACGTCCGGCGTGTTGAGGCACTGCGCGCCGTAGGCATTGCGCGTGATCACCGTGTTGCCCTGCCGCGACAGCACCTCCTCGCGGATCGGCAGGCCGTCGGCGCCGTTGTACGGAATCTTCGGCTCGCGCCGCAGCAGCTTCTCGCCGGCGGCGATACGGTCCCAGGCCGCCTGCGCGCGCAGTTCGGCGCTGGCCTGCGCCTCGGCCTCGCTGGTCTCGGACCAGCCGAAGCGCCGCACCGTCAGCTCGCGCCCCTCATGGCGCCGGCTGACGCGGGCCTCCGCCCAGAAACTGGGAACGATCATCCTGACAACTCCTCCAGCTGCTCCGCCATGACCTGACAAGCGTGACAGCTTGCGACGGACCCTGCGGATCGGGGATCGTTGCGCTCCTGTCCCTGACCTCCGGAACCGCTGCATGACCCCGTCGCCGCGTCGCCTCGCCCTGCTCGCCCTGCTGCTGCCGCTCACCGTCGCTGCCGCGGAAGCGCCGACGCTGCTCGGCGCCACCGGCTATCCCGGCCACCAGTGCAGCAAGCCGAGCCTGCCGGCTGCGCCGACCGGTATGGGCGGCGCCGCCGAAGCCAACATGTACAACGCGCAGGTGCGCCAGTACAACCAGCAGATCACGCTCTACACGCAGTGCATCAACGCCTACCTGGAAACGACGACGGCGGATATCCAGCGCATCCAGGCACAGGCCGACAAGGCCGTGGCCGAGGCCAACGCGCGGCAGTAGACTTCAGGCCGCCTCGACCGCGTCCACCAGACCCCAGTCCAGCGCCGTCGCCGCGTCGATGCGGCGCCCGGACAACACCATCCAGGCGGTGCGCTGGCGACCGATGCGTCGCGGGATGCTGACGCAGCCGCCGGCGCCGGGGATCAGTCCGAACTGCAGCTCGGGCAACTGGAACCAGGCGTCCGCCGCGGCGACGATGCGCCCGGCGAAGGCGGGAAACTCAATGCCCGAGCCGACGCAGGCGCCATGCACGCGCGCCTCGGCGCGGTCGGCGCAGGCAGCGAGCAGATGCCCTGGCACGGTCAGGCTGCGCACCGCATGCGCCGTCGCCGGATCGGGCGCGGTGCCGAACTCGCTGAGATCGCCGCCGGTGCTGAAACACTTGCCGGCGCCGCTCAGCTGCACACGCCGGATCGACACGTCGGCCAGCGCCAGCTGCAGCGCCTCGACCAGCGCATCGCGCATCTCCACCGACATCGCATTGCGGTTGGCCGGACGGTTGAGCAGCAACTCCAACCGGTCCGCTACACGCGCCATCACCACCGCCGGGCCTTCCTCTCGCGGCGGTGACGCCGGTGGGTGACGCATCTCCATCCAGCGGCGGAACTCGGCACCGCCCTGCAGGGTGGCGTAGGCCAGCGACTCCATCGTCATCGCATCCTGCAACGGCAGGCGTTCGGTGGCGCGCAGCAACTGCACCAGCACCGTGGCGGCGATCGGGCTGTGCCGCAGGCCGACCAGCAGCGGCTCCGCCTCCTTCAGGCTGCCGACCCGCGCATCGCAGTCCGCAGCCAGCGGCGCATCCGCCGCGCCGATGCCGATCACCGGGCAGGGCAGCTGGCGCAGCCACGGCGCCAGCGTCGCCGCATCAGCCGAGCCCTCCAGCGCCAGCAGCAGGCAGGGCTGCTCCGACAGCGGCGAATAGCCGCTGGCCGTCGGCGGCATCGTCGCCAGTGCCTGCAGTGCGTCGAGATCCAGCGGCGTCATGCGCGACCGAACTCCGTCACGACGGCAGCGTCCATATGCGGAACAATGGGCAGGTTCATTGCTTCGAGTGTAGGTCTGGAGGTCACCGATGAAAACCATATCCCCCGTTCCCGACGCCGCACACCGCCTGACGCCCCACCTGGTCATGCGCGACGCCGCCCGCGCCATCGCCTTCTACGTCGAAGTCTTCGGCGCCCGCGAGGAGTTCCGCCTGACCGAGCCCTCCGGCAAGGTCGGCCACGCCGAGCTCCGGCTCGGCGGCGGCTGCCTGATGCTGGCCGATGAATATCCGGACTTCGGTGCCCTGGGCCCTGCCGCGGTCGGCGGCACGCCGGTGAGCCTGCATCTCTATGTCGAGGATGTGGACGCCGTCGTCGCTCGCGCCGAGGCTGCCGGCGCGACGCTGCTGCGCCCGGTTACCGACGAGTTCTACGGCGACCGTACCGCGATGCTGCTCGATCCCTACGGCCACAGGTGGCAGCTCGCCTCGCGCCGCGAGGAGCTCAGCCCGGCGGAAATGCAGCGCCGCTGGAGCGCGATGCTGCAGGGGGCGCAATGAGCGATCACGGACCGTTTCGCGCGCAGGACATGTTCCTGCACCTGCAGGACGGCGGCCGCGCCACCGCGCTGCCGGTAACCCCTTCGTTCTGGGAGAAGCTCGGCAGCGGCCAGATGCCGGAACTGGAGCAGGGCCGGCTGATCTCGACCTACACCTTCGGCGAGGACTGGGCCGTGTGGGAGCGCCACCCGGCCGGCGAGGAAATGGTGCTGCTGCTGTCCGGCGCGGCGGAATTCCTGCTGGAACTACCCGAGGGCCTGCAAACCGTCGCCGTCACCGAGCCCGGCAGCTACCTGCTGGTGCCGGCCGGCGTGTGGCACACGGCGAAGACGCGCGTGCCGACGACGATGCTGTTCATCACCCCGGGCGCAGGGACGGAGCACCGGGCGGCGTAGCGCTTTGATGACATCGCTGACCCGTAGCCCGGTTTCGCGTGGCAGCAAAGCTGCCCAAGTGTCCCCTTGAGCGAAGCCGGGGAACACAGCCCAGGGCGCTCCCCGGCTTCGCTGCGCGAAACCGGGCTACACGGGCCGACCCCTGCCAAGGCAGGCCTTCAAGAAAGTTGAAACGATCGTTCGTTGACATTATTTAGGTATTTGCCTAGGTTACTGGCAAATTACCGAACGATCGTTAATGTCATCTACCACCCTCCAGCATCGCCGCCTCGCCGCCAACGAGACCACCCTGCCCGCGGATGCCATTCCGCGTGGCGCACGGGGCACGATCCTCGTCGCCGCGCTGCGCCTGTACGCGGAGCACGGTTACGGCGGCACCTCGGTCCGCGATATCGCAAAGGAAGCCGGCGTGCAGCCGGCGACGCTGTATGCGCACTACCCCTCGAAGGAGCACGTGCTCGCCGAGCTGACGCGCATCGGGCACGAAGCGCATCACCAGCTGATGCGTGTCGCCCTGCTGGAAACCTCGGCCGATCCGCGTGACCAACTCGCCGCCCTGATGCGGGCGCACGTCCAGATGCATGCCGAGTTCCCGATGCTGGCCGTGGTCGCCAATGCCGAGCTGCATGCGCTGTCGCCCGAAGCCGCGGCGCCGGCGCTGGAGCTGCGCAAGCAGTCCGAGCAGTTGCTGACCGACGTGATCCTGCGCGGCGTGCACAAGGGCGTGTTCAAGGTGCAGGAGCCGCGGCTGGCGCTGGCGGCGATCGGTGCAATGGGCATCCGCGTATCGCACTGGTACACGCCGGACTTCGACCTGGGCGTGGATGAAGTCGCCCGGCACTACGCCGAGTTCGCGCTGCGCATCGTCGGCGCCGGCAGCGAATAGCGGCAAACGGAAGGCCCCGGCCCGTCCGGGAGAGATGTCGAGGCGCACGACAGAGGCGCCCGGACCAGGGAGGAGAATCGATGCCACAGCTGCGATACGCAGATCGGACGCTTGACGGCGGCAGGCCAGTCTTCGCGATGCTGTTCGCCTGCCTCGCGGCTTGGCCGCTTGCGGGGCTGGCCCAGGCCGGGACGGATGCCACCCCCACGTCGACCAGCGACGTCGACGAGCTGTTGGGTTGGGATGCCGAGGCGCCCGCAGATCCCGCGCCTTCCGCCCCTCTGCCGGTAATCGAGGTCCCGCAGCGCGCGGCAACACCCGCCCCGCCGCCGCCCACGCCGCCGAAGAACTCGCTGCGGATCGAGGAGATCGTCGTCACCGCGCAGAAGACCTCGCAGCTGATCGAGGACGTGCCGATCTCGCTGTCGGTAGTCGACCAGAAGTTCATCGCCGACTGGGGCCTGACCGACGTGCGCGAGGTCATGCTGTTCGTGCCCAACGTCAAGGTCGAGGAGGCCGGCTTCTTCGCCTCGCCGCGCGTGCGCGGCTTCAGCTTCAACAACAACAACAAGGCCTTCGAGCCGCCGGCCGGCATCGCGCTCGACGGCATTCCCTATACGCGCGTCGAGTACTTCAACGCCGCGTTGTTCGACGTGCAGCGCATCGAAGCCCTGCGCGGCCCCCAGGGCACCACCTTCGGCAAGAACACCACGGCGGGACTGATCCACATCATCAGTGCCAATCCCACCGATGAGTTCGCCGGCTACGCCCAGGTGCAGGGTGGCGAACTCGAACGACGCCGCATCGAGGCCGCCGTGTCCGGGCCGCTGGTCGACGGCGTCGTCAACTTCCGCCTCGCCGGGCTGTGGGACGAACGCGAGGGCTTCATCGACAACACCACTGCCGCGCTGGCGTCGAAGGCCGCGGAGCATCTGCGCAGCCAGCAGCGCTCGGGCTTCCGCGCCAAGCTGCATTTTCCCGAACTTGCAGGCAGCGACCTGAAGCTGAGCTTCGAAAGCGTCGAGATGGTCTCCGGCGGCGCCGGCGCCGAGCTGTTCAACGCCAGCGAACGCATCCAGGCCGTGCTGCGCCGCTACGACCCGAACGTCGACTTCATCAAGAACAACTACACCGCCTCGATCGACCAGCCGGACGGCCGCGAGGTGCAGATCGACAGCTTCGTCAGCGAGTGGAACACCAGCTTCGGCGAATGGGACTGGACCGCCCTCGGCGGCCACTCGGTGATGGAGAACCAACTCGACGTCGACACCGACTTCTCGCCGGCGCCGGCGATCTTCGGCCATGACAGCGACCGCTCGCCGACCAGTACGCTGGAACTGCGCGCGGTGTCGCCGAGCTTCGAGGGCCTGCTCGGACTGGAGCAACTGTTCGGCGCGAATCTCGGCAGCAGCGATCTGCTGATCGGCGCGTTCTACCAGCATCGCGAAATCCAGGGCTCCGGCTTCCGCTTCCGCATCGGCACCCTGCCCTTCCTCGAACTGACCGTCGCCGGCACCCAGGACGAGCCGGCGGAGACGCTGCTGGGGCTGCTGCCGCCGGCGCTGGTGAACCAGCTGTTCTCGGCGATCCCGTCGCTGCCCGCCGGCAGCGACACCGCCTACGAGGAAGTGCAGCAGGGCTTCGACCAGGAGGCCGATGCGATCGCCGGCTTCGGCCAGCTGCAATGGCACTTCATGCCGCAGTGGGTGTTCCAGGCGGGGCTGCGCTACAGCCAGGAAGACAAGTCCGCGCGCTGGAACTCCGCCT
>DATILC010000023.1:0-4221 GCA_035476855.1 Solimonas sp.
CGCGTACCCCGTTGGGGATGCGACCGTAGAGGCTGTGGGTGTGGATCGCGCCGGGTACCGCGCTTTCGATCGCGGTGGAGCCGACCTTGCCGACCGTGTAGACCAGCGCGGGCGTGTTGCGGTAGCGGTCGATGATCCCCATCGGTGGGCGCGGCTCAGAACAGCCAGCCGCGCCGGCGCTGCAGCGCCATGTAGGTCTCGCGATAGCGCTGGCGCCCGGCCACGCTCAGCAGCGCATGCGCCCAGGCCGAGGCCTGCGTCGGCGCCAGCTTCAGCGCGCGCCACATCTCGCGGCGGCCCCAGTCGAAGTTGCCGCTGCGCAGGTTCAGCACCGCCATGATGAAGGCGATGTGGCCCTGCTGGGCGCGGCCGTTGCCGTAGTAGCGGCAGTAGCGCTCGCTGATGTAGGCCGCCACTTCGGGAGTGAAGCGGGTGCTGTCCGAGGTCAGGCTGCCCTCGGTCTGGATCACCACGCAGCAGGGCTCCGGCAGCGCCGCGATGCGGTAGGCCTGCGAAATGCGCGCCGCCAGGTCCCAGTCGTCGGCGACGTGGAAGGCCGGGTCGAAGTCGCCGACCTTCTCGAACACCTCGCGCCGCACCAGCCAGGACTGCATCAGGAAGGGTACCGCGATGTTGCGCGCGAAGTCGGGTGCCTCCACCGCCTCGCCCATCCGGGGCAGGGGCGGCAGCACCTGGCTGGCGGCGCGCGGGCCGACGCAGAGCGAGATGCCATAGACCAGGCCGACGTCGGCCGGCTGGCCGTCGAGGAATGCGACCTGCTTCTCCAGCCGTTCCGGCAGCCAGACGTCGTCGCTGTCCTGGAAGGCGATGTAGCGCCCGCGGGCATTCTGGATGCCCCAGTTGCGCGCCCGGCACTGGCGCTGGTTGGTGTCGAAGCGGTGGTAGCGGATGCGCGGGTCGTCGAATTCCTTCATCAGCCCGGCGGTATCGTCGGTCGAGGCGTCGTCGATGACCAGCAGTTCGAAGTCCCGGTAGGTCTGGCCCAGGACGCTGAGGATGCAGCGGCGCAGGCAGTGGGCGCGATTATAGGTCGGCAGAATGACCGAGACTGTGGGTATCATGGGCAAGGTCTGCGAAATAGAACTTCGGAGCACCCAGTGTAAGGCCAGAGGGCCACTGGAGTGCGAGCCGGTCGGCGGGGGAGCAGCGGTACGATGCATCAGTCCACTCATGCGTAAAGGTGCTGCGCAGCGCGCGGCCTACCTGGCCGACTACATCCGCCGGATGTTCGCCCACCCCCTCAACCGTTCGCGGCCGTTCGGTACGGCCCTGCGCTACCTGCGCTGGCATGTCGGCAGCCGGGTGCTGGCGCATCCGGTGGCCTATCCCTTCGTCAACGAACTGCGCGTGCTGGTCGGCACCGGCATGTGGGGCGCCACCGGCGTGGCCCACTTCGGCCTCGAGGAATTCGAGGACATGGCCTTCTGCGCCCACTGGCTGGACGCGGACTCGATGCTGGTCGACGTCGGCGCCAACTACGGCACCTTCAGCCTGATCGGTGCCGGCGTCGCCGGCGCCCGGGTCGAGGCGGTCGAGGCCAATCCGCGCACTGCCGCCGCCTTGCGCGACAACCTGCGCCTCAACAACCTCGAGGCCCGGGTCAGCGTGCACAACGTCGCCGCCGGCCCGGCCGATGGCGAATTGTTCTTCAGCGATGGCCTGCGCGCCGGCGACCACGTACTGAGCGCCGAGGAGGCTGCGACCCAGCCCTCGCTGCGCGTACCGCAACAACGGCTTGACGCCCTGGTCCGGCTCGACCGGCCGGCGTTCATGAAGATCGATGTCGAGGGCTTCGAGGGCATGGTGCTGGCCGGTGCCGGCGGGCTGCTGGCCGACGGGCACCTGCAGGTGGTGCTGGTCGAGGACGTCGGTCTCGGCCAGAACTACCCGGGCTGCGTGCCGGTGACCGAGACCCTGCTGGCCGCCGGCTTCGCCCGCCATGCCTACGATCCCTTCAGCCGCCAGCTCAGCCCGCTGGCCGCCGATGCCCCCGCCACCGGCCGCAACAGCATCTGGCTGCGCGATGCCGCGGATGCCGCGGCCCGCGTGCGCTGCGCGCCGCCGCTGCGGGTCATGGGGCAGAGCCTGTGAGCCGGCCACTGCACTTCCTGTTCGCCTTCCAGAACGGCGATTTCGGCGGCACCGAGCGCATCACCCTGCACCTGATCCGCGGGCTGCAGCAGGCCGGCCATCGCTGCGAGGTCGCATCCCTGATGCCGATGGGCACGCTGCGGCCCTACCTCGAGGAACTGGATATCCCCTGGGTGGCCTGGGACTTCCGTCGCGGCCGCGGCCTGCCGGCGCTGTGGGGGCTGTGGCGCCATCTGCGCCGCAGCCGTGCCGACGTGCTGGTGCAGATCGCCCAGCGCGCCATCGCCACGCTGGCGATCGGCGCCACGCCGGCGCGTGCCAAGATCCAGCAATGCCTGCACCACCATGCCGGCACCCATCCGCGTTCGCAGTGGCAGGCGCATTACGCCGCCGTGCGCCGCGTGTTCGACCGCGTCACCTTCCTCACCGAGTGGTGCCGCGACGAGGCAGTGGAGCTGGCACCCGAAATCAGTGACCGCAGCGCAGTGCTGTATCCGCCGGTGCCGCTGGAACCGCCGAAGTCCGCCGCGGTGCAGGCCGCGGCGCGCCAGGCCCTGGGTTTGCCGGCGAACGCGCCGATCTTCGGCGCGCTCGGCCGCCAGGTGCCGGTGAAGCGCTTCGACGTGGTGCTGGAGGTGGCGGCGGCGATCCGCGCGCGGCGCAGCGACGCGCACTTCCTGCTGGTCGGCGACGGTCCGTTGCACGAGGAACTGAAGGCGCGCGCCGCCGCGGCCGGCCTGCAGGACGCGATCACCTGGCTGCGCTGGCAGCGCGATGTCGACACGGTCTATCGCGCGCTCGATGTGCTGCTGTTCGTCAGCGACTGGGACGCCTTCGGCATGGTGCCCTGCGAGGCATTGGCAGTCGGTACGCCAGCGGTCTGCTCGGTGGCCAACGGTGGTCTGCTGGAAGTGCTGGACCAGGGCGGCTGGCGCGCCGGCGCCGAAGGGCACGACGTGCAGCGCCTGGCGGCACGCGCGGTGGCGCTGCTGGAACCTTCTGCCGCGGCTGCGGCAGTGGCGCAGGGCCGTGGCCGACTCGAATCGCTGTGCAGCCTCGATGGCTATGTCGATGGCTTCCTGCGGCTGCTGCCGCCCGGCCTGAGGGAGGCGGCATGAGCACCGAACCGACCGACCCGCGCGCGGCACAGGTCGCCTCGTTCTGGGACGACAAGCATGCCCGCGGCGCGCAGGCCGGCACCCATGCCGGCACCACCGATGTCAGCGGCGATCCGCTGACGCTGCGCGCGCGCGAACATTTCGGCGATCTGCACGGCAAGAAGCTGCTCGATCTCGGCTGCGGCAGTGGCGATGCCGCGCTGTACTTCGCGCGCCAGGGTGCCGAGGTGACTGCGGTCGACGTCAGCGAGGTGGCGATTGCGCGCCTGCGCGAGCGTGCCGCCGCCGCCGGCGTGCCGCTGCGTGCCGAGGCCTGCGGCGCGATGGATATCGCCGCACTGGGTCCTTTCGACTGCATCTTCGGCGCGCTGATCCTGCATCACATCGAGCCCTTCGATGTGTTTGCCGGCACCCTGCGCGCCAGCCTGCGCGACGGCGGCAAGGCCTATTTCTTCGAGAACAGCGCCAAGAGCCGGCTGCTGATCTGGTTCCGCACGCACGTGGTCGGCAAGCTGTGGGTGCCCAAGTACGGCGACCCGGACGAGTTTCCGTTGACCGAGGACGAGGTCGCCAGCCTCGGCCGGCACTTCCAGGTGCGACGTGAGATCGGCGAGATGGTGTTCCTGCAACTGGCCTCGTCCTACCTGCTGCGCGGCCATCTCAGCGGCCCGTTCAAGCGCGCCGACGAACTGCTGTACCGCTGGCCGCGGATGCGCGGCCTGAGCTATTTCCAACATCTCTACCTGGACGCGCGATGACTGCAGCCTCCCTGAGCAGCCGCCTGCGCGCGGCAACGATGCCCCTGGCGATCTGGCTGCGCGAGCACCTGCCGCGCGAGTCCTGGCTGTACCAGCGCCTGCGCGCGGTGAGCCGCCGCTTCGTGCTCAACAACGACCCGGCCGAGCTGATGGTGCGCGCTTTCGCGCGCGTCGCGCCGGAGGTCTACTTCGTGCAGGTCGGCTCCAACGACGGCGAGCAGCTCGACCCGCTG
>DATILC010000024.1:0-10006 GCA_035476855.1 Solimonas sp.
GGCCGAGATCCTTGCGGATGCCGAGGATGCCCTGCTCCGGGCGCACCGCACGCGGCAGGCTGTCGTACTTCGGACCGCCGACCGCGCCCATCAGGATCGCGTCCGCCTCGCGCGCTGCCTTCTGCGTCGACGGCGGATACGGATGGCCCTCGGCGTCGTAGGCCGCGCCGCCGAGATGGCCGAAGGACCACTCGATCTTCTCGCCCTCGGACTTGAACAGCTCCAGCACCTTCACGGCTTCCGCCATGATCTCGGTGCCAATGTAGTCGCCGGGGAGGATCAGGATCTTCTTGTTCATGTGATGTCAGTAAAAAGTTTTCTAGCCACGGAATTACACGGATGAACACGGATCAAGACAGGAAGATTTTCCGTGTCATTCCGTGTTCATCCGTGGCAAAAATTTTTCTTCTCAGTTGAACAACCACGGCGCATCGACGCGCCGTTTCGCTTCATAGGCCTTGATCGCCTCGGCCTTCTGCAGGGTCAGGCCGATTTCGTCGAGGCCGTTGACCAGGTTGTGCTTGTGATGCGGGTTGATCGCGAAGGCGAAGCTGCGACCATCCGGCAGCTTCACCTGCTGCGCCGGCAGGTCGACCACGATCTGCGCGTTGGCGTCGGCACCGACCAGTTCGAAGATCGCCTGCACTTCCTCCGCCTTCAGCATGACCGGCAGCACGCCGTTCTTGAAGCAGTTGGAGAAGAAGATGTCGGCGAAGCTCGGCGCGATCACGGTACGGAAGCCGTAGTCGTCCAGCGCCCAGACCGCATGCTCGCGCGAGGAGCCGCAGCCGAAGTTGTCGCGCGCGATCAGCACCTGCGCGCCGGCATGCGTCGCATCGTTCAGCACGAAATCCGGATTCGGCCGGCGCGTCGCCGGGTCCACTTCCAAGGTGCCCGGATCGAGGTAGCGCCAGTCGTCGAACAGGAAGGGGCCGAAGCCGGTGCGACGGATCGACTTCAGGTACTGCTTCGGAATGATCGCGTCGGTGTCCACGTTGGGACGGTCCAGCGGCATGACCTTGGCGGTCACCACGGTAAAGGCGCGCATGTTCAGATGCTCCTTACATCAACAAAGTGGCCGGCAATGCCGGCGGCGGCGGCCATTGCCGGCGAGACCAGGTGCGTGCGACCGCCCTGCCCCTGCCGGCCTTCGAAATTGCGGTTGCTGGTCGAGGCACAGCGCTCGCCCGGCTCCAGCCGGTCGGAGTTCATCGCCAGGCACATCGAGCAACCCGGTTCGCGCCATTCGAAGCCGGCGGCGGTGAAGACCTTGTCCAGGCCCTCGCTCTCGGCCTGCGCTTTCACCAGGCCCGAGCCCGGCACAACCATCGCCAGCTTGACGTTCGCAGCCTTGCGCTTGCCCTTCACCACGGCGGCGGCGGCGCGCAGGTCCTCGATACGCGAGTTCGTGCAGGAGCCGATGAAGACCTTGTCGATCGTGATCTGCTCGATCGGCGTGTTGGCATCCAGGCCCATGTAGGCCAGCGCCTTCTCCATGCCGTTGCGCTTCACCGGATCGGCTTCCTTCGCCGGATCGGGTACGCGCGCCGACACCGGGCCAACCATCTCGGGCGAGGTGCCCCAGGTGACCTGCGGCTCGATCGCCTTCGCATCCAGCTCGACCACGGCGTCGAACTTCGCGTCCGGGTCGCTCTTCAGCTGCTTCCAGTTGGTGACCGCGGCGTCCCACTGCTCCGACGTCGGCGCATAGGGGCGGCCCTTCACATAGGCGATGGTCTTGTCGTCCACCGCGACCAGGCCGGCGCGGGCGCCGCCCTCGATCGCCATGTTGCACAGGGTCATGCGGCCTTCCATCGACAGGGCCTCGATCGCCTCACCGGCGTACTCGATGACATGGCCGGTGCCACCGGCAGTGCCGATGCGGCCGATGATCGCCAGCGTGATGTCCTTGGCGGTGACACCGGGGCCGACATGGCCGTTGACGCGGATCAGCATGCTCTTCGACTGCTTCAGCACCAGCGTCTGCGTCGCCAGCGTGTGCTCGACCTCGGAAGTGCCGATGCCGAAGGCCAGCGCACCGAAGGCGCCGTGCGTGGAGGTATGCGAATCGCCGCAGACCACGGTCATGCCCGGCAGGGTCGCGCCCTGCTCCGGGCCGATCACGTGAACGATGCCCTGCCGGTGGTCGCCCATGCGGAACTCGGTCACGCCGAACTCGGCGCAGTTCGCGTCCAGCGCATCGACCTGCGCGCGCGAGATCGGATCCTTGATGCCCTGCGCGCGATCCGGCGTGGTCGGCACGTTGTGGTCGGCGACCGCCAAGTTGGCAGACAGGCGCCAGGGCTTGCGGCCATTGATGCGCAGGCCGTCGAAGGCCTGCGGGCTGGTGACTTCATGCACCAGGTGTCGGTCGATGTAGATCAGCGCCGAGCCGTCGCCGTTGTCGGCGACCACATGGGCATCCCAGATCTTGTCGTACAGCGTCTTGGCCATGGCCGGAACCTCAGGATTCTTCGGAAGTGGCGGCATTCTAGGACCCGCCTATTGATAACTCCAATGAATCGTTCTTATATAGTTCATTACCAATTGGAATGAACTGCAGCCCATGGACACGCAGAGTCTCAGCGCCTTCATCGCCGTCGCCGACAGCAGCTCCTTCACCCAGGCGGCGGAGACCCTGCACCTGTCCCAACCAGCAGTGAGCAAGCGCATCACCGCCCTGGAGGGACAGATCGGCCAGTCGCTGTTCGACCGTGTCGGCCGCCAGGTGAGCCTGACCGATGCCGGCCGCACCCTGCTGCCCTACGCCAGGAAGGTGCTGCAAGACCTTGAGGATGGCAGGCGCGCCCTGTCCCACCTGCATGACCGCGTGGCCGGCCGGCTGTCGATCGGCACCAGCCACCACATCGGCCTGCACCGCCTGCCGCCGGTACTGCGCGCCTTCACCCAGCAGTACCCGGAAGTGGACCTGGACATCCATTTCATGGACTCCGAAGTGGCCTGCCAGGCGGTGCTGGCCGGCAAGCTGGAACTGGGCATCGTCACCCTGCCGACGCAGCCGCTGGCACAACTGGAGCAGCGCGCGGTCTGGGACGATCCGCTGTCCGTGGTGATCGCCCCGGAGCACCCCCTGGCGCGCCGGCGCCGGGTGCAGCTGGCGGACCTCGCCGAGCACCCGGCGGTGCTGCCGGACGAGGCCACCTACACCCAGCGCATCGTCACCCGCGCGCTGCAGGAACATGGCCTCACGCCGCGCATCCGCCTGGCCACCAACTACCTGGAAACATTGAAGATGCTGGTCGGCATCGGACTGGGTTGGAGCGTCCTGCCGGACTCGATGATCGACGGCAGCATCCGGCGGCTGGCAATCCCGGAACTGTCGCTGCATCGTGAACTCGGCGCGGTCTGGCATGAGCGGCGTACCCTGTCGGGGGCGGCCACGGCCTTGCTGGGCTGCCTGTGACCTGACATACGGCTCCGTATGGCCCCTTGAACAGTCGTTTGATGTTCCTGCGGCCAATGGCCTGATCGACACTCCTCTCCAGAATACGTCCACTTATTTAGGTAACGAGGATTCCCCCAATGCCCGCCTACAAAGCTCCGCTGCGCGACATGCGCTTCCTGATGAACGAGGTGTTCAACTACCCCGCCCATTACGCCGGTCTCTCCAACGGCAAGGACGCGGACAAGGACACCGTCGAGGCGATCCTCGGCGAGGCCGCCAAGTTCTGCGAGGAAGTGCTGTCGCCGCTGAACCTGTCGGGCGACGAGGAAGGCTGCAAGCTCGACAACGGCAAGGTCACGACGCCCAAGGGCTTCAAGGACGCCTACGACCAGTTCGTGCAGGGCGGCTGGCAGGGCCTGTCGCACCCGACCGAGTACGGCGGCCAGGGCATGCCGATGTCGCTGGGCCTGTTCAAGTCCGAGATGATGGGCACGGCCAACTGGTCGTTCACGATGTACCCGGGCCTGTCGCTGGGCGCGATGAACACCATCATGCAGCATGCCTCGGAGGAGCTGAAGAACCTCTACATGCCGCCACTGACCGAGGGTCGCTGGACCGGCACGATGTGCCTGACCGAGCCGCAGTGCGGCACCGACCTCGGCCAGGTCAAGACCAAGGCCGAGCCGCAGCTTGATGGCAGCTACAGGATCACCGGCACCAAGATCTTCATCTCCGCCGGCGAGCACGACCTCACCGAGAACATCATCCACATCGTGCTGGCGCGCCTGCCGGATGCGCCTCCGGGTACCAAGGGCATCTCGCTGTTCATCGTGCCGAAGATGCAGGTCAATGCCGACGGCAGCGTCGGCGCAGCCAACCGCGTGGTCTGCAGCGCGCTCGAGCACAAGATGGGCATCAAGGCCTCCGCCACGGCCGTGATCAACTTCGAGCAGTCGGTCGGCTACATGATCGCCGAGCCCAACAAGGGCCTGGAGGCGATGTTCACCTTCATGAACACCGCCCGCATCGGCACCGCCGTGCAGGGCGTCGCGCATGCCGAGCTGTCCTTCCAGGGCGCGCTGGCCTATGCCAAGGAGCGTCGCTCGATGCGCGCCCTGCGCGGCAAGCAGGAGCCGGAGAAGGTTGCCGACGCGATCATCCATCACGCCGACGTGCGCCGCATGCTGCTGACGCAGAAGGCCTTCGCCGAAGGCGGCCGCGCGATGATCTACTTCGCCGCGCAGTATGCCGACCACATGACCAACGGCATCATCGAAAACGATGACAAGAAGTACAAGGCGTGGGACGACAAGCTCGGCTTCTTCACGCCGATCCTGAAGGGCTTCCTCACCGAGATGGGCCTGGAGTCAGCCAACATCGGCATGCAGGTGTTCGGTGGCCACGGCTACATCAAGGAACACGGCATGGAGCAGATCGCCCGCGACGCGCGCATCGCCACGCTGTACGAAGGCACGACCGGCATCCAGGCCCTGGACCTGCTGGGCCGCAAGGTGCTGCTGCAGACCCGCGGCAAGGCCGTGCGCGAATTCACCGGCATGATCGGCAAGTTCGCGCTGGACCACATGACCAACGGCAAGCTGCGCGGCTTCGCCACCGACCTCGCCCGCCACGCCGCCCAGTGGAACGTGCTGACCATGCGCGTGATGCTGATGGCACGCCAGGACCGCGAAGTGGTCAGCGCCGCCTCGCATCACTTCCTGATGTATTCGGGCTACGTGACGATGGCCTACTTCTGGGCAATCCAGGCGGCCGTCGCCAGCCAGAAGCTGGCCCAGGGCGGCGCCGAGGAGAAGGCGTTCTACAAGGCCAAGATCGCCACGGCGAAGTTCTACTTCGACCACATCCTGCCGCGCGCCAAGGGCCATGCCGCTTCGATGACCAAGCCGAGCAAGTCGCTGATGCGCATGCCGATCGAGAGCTTCGTATTTGAATAAGCCTTGATGGAGATCACGAAGGGCGCCGCAAGGCGCCCTTCGTCATTCCGGCGCTGCCGCTGATTCCCGGACGCTGCGGCGGGCCCGGAACTTGCCGTTACCCGGGTGGACCTCACCTGAACGGAGCCGCCATGGACATCCGCCGCAGCACCCTCCTCGCCGCACTGGCGAGCCTCACCAACGGCCCGCTGGCCTACACCAGCGATTACGGCTACGTGCTGTTGAGCGCCAGCTGGCGCTCAACCGGCCTGCGCCAGGAAGACCTGCGCGAAGTGCTGCGCTACTGCGTCAGCGAGGGTTACCTCGAACTGCACGGAGACGAGATAGAAGCGCGTTACCGCATGACGGCGGCGGGCGGCAAGGCCATCAGCGATTCGAGCTGGTTCCCCTGGACCCGCTGGCGCGACCGGCAAATCCTGGATGGGCTGCACATGCGCGCCCGTATCCCGCCAGTGGACGGCGAGCCGGTGCGGCGCGCTGCCGACGCCTCGGCCCAGGCGTAGCACTGATCCCGGGGCCCTGCGCCTTCGGAGAGCTACGCCGGCATCTGCCCGGGCCCATCCCCTTGACCGAGCCTGTCCATGGCAGGCATCGACGGCGTCGCCCCTCCCCAGTTCACCGTGCCCGGCATGGCAGGGTCGACGCCGTTCCACGGGAAACTGCTGCACGCGCCCGCTCGCGTCAGAATGCCGGCACCGTCCACCCGGCCATACTGGCCCGGTTGAACCCACTTCAGCCAGCCGCGCGGATCGCCGTGTCGAACTGGTCCATGCCGGCGTAGCACGGCTGCGAGGCAACCCGCGCCAGCCAGGCGCGCAGCGCCACATAGGGCTCGAGATCGAAGCCGCCTTCATGCGCCACATGCGTGTAGGCATACAGGGCGATGTCGGCGATGCTGTAGCGCGCGCCGACGAAGAACGTGTGGTCCTGCAGGTGCCGGTCCATCACCGCCAGCGCGGCCTTGCCGCCCGGCACGCGCTCCAGCAGGCGCGCCTCCTGCTCCGGCGGCCGGCCCAGGTAGCGGATGATGTAGCGCGAGGTGGCGATGTAGGGCTCGTGGCTGTACTGCTCGAAGAACATCCACTGCAACACCTGGGCGTGCAGCAGGCGATCCGCCGGCAGCAGCGCCGAACCTTCCGCGAGGTAATGCAGGATCGCGTTGGATTCGGCAAGGCACTCGCCGCTGTCGAGCTGCAGCAGCGGGATGCGGCCATTGGGGTTCTTCGCCAGGAACTCCGGCGTGCGGGTCTGCTTCTGCAGGATGTCGACATGTCGCCACTCGTGCGCGATGCCGAGCTGGGCCGCCAGCAGGCGGATCTTGTAGCAATTGCCGGAGTAGATGTCGCCGTAGACCTTGAGCATGGTCCCTCCTTTTCCACAGGGGCAAGGATAACTTGTCCATCAAGGAGCAGCCGCGCCGGCCGCTTTACGGGTGACGGACCGTAACGGAGACTCGATATGCACGTCAGTGGCACAACCCTGCAGCTGGCCCTCGCCGGCCTGCTGCTGCAGTCCCTGCGCTATACCGACAGCTATTCGCCCGGCATTCTGCGTTCGGTCTGGCGCCGCACCGGCCTGCGTCAGCGCGATCTCGACACGGCCGTGCGCCGCTTCTGCGAGAAAGGCTGGTTCCGGCGCTACCAGCATGAGGGCCACGAACGCTTTCGCCTGACCGTCGACGGCAAGGTGGCCCTGCACGGGCAGCCGCTGAGCGGCTGGAAATACTGGCGCGACGCCTGGCTGCTATTCCGCCTGCGCCACCGCAACCGCACCCGTTTGCTGGCCGGCCTGCCGACACCTGCACGCCGCGGCGACGACGGCTCGGAAGGCTAGGGCCTCAGGCCTTCAGTCCGCGCCAGGCCACGAACCAGGCCAGCAGCGCGATGCCGCCGGCAACCGCCCACAGCAGGTCCGGCGGCATCACCTCCCACAGCAGGCCGCTGCCGAAGCCGCCGATGACGCCGCCGACGCCATAGCTCAGGCCGGTGTAGATCGCCTGCCCGCGTCCCTGCAGCGGTCCGTTGAACATCTGCTGGATCAGGCTCACCGCGGCGAAGTGGTACAGGCCGAAGCTGACGGCGTGCAGCATCTGCACGAGGGTCATCCACGGCAGGTTGTCGACGAAGGTCATCTGCAGGAACCAGCGCAGGGCGGTACCGGCCAGGGCCCACAGCATCATGCTGCGCAGGGTCCAGAACTCGCGCAGGCGATGCATCACGAAGAAGATGCCGACCTCGGCCACCACGCCGAAGGCCCAGAGGAAGCCGATCACCGTCTTGCTGTAGCCGTGATCCGCCAGCCAGATGCTGAAGAAGTTGTAGTACGGTCCGAAGCTGAGTTGCGACAGCAGGCAGGCCAGCAGCAGGGCGATCACCGCCGGCTGGCGCAGCACGCCCAGTACCGAACTGCCCCCTTCTGCTTCCACCGGCATCGGCGGCGCCTCGGGAATGCGCAGGCCGGTCAGCCAGCACAGGGCGAACAGGCCCGCCACCCACAGCGGCAGGGTCGAGACATCGATGTACTCGAACACCGGGCCCATCACCAGCACCGCGACGATGAAGCCGATCGAGCCCCACAGCCGCAGACGACCGTAACGGTCGATGCGGGTGCCGAGATGGTGGAAGGTCACCACCTCGAACTGCGGCATGGTGCCGTTGTTGAACATGCCGTAGACGAAACAGAGCAGGGCCAGCCAGAGGAAGCTTGGTGCGAACTGCAGCGCGGCGAAGGCCAGTGTGCCGCCGCCGAGCGCCATCAGGATCGAGTGCATGCGCCGGCCGCTGCGGTCGCCGTAGCCGCCCCAGAGGTAGGGCGCAATGATGCGGGTGATGGCCAGAGCACCGCCGACCGCACCGATCTGCGCCGGCGTACAGCCACGCGCCTGCAGGAACAGCCCCATGAAGGGGATCAGCGTTCCGATCGCGGCGAAGTACCAGAAATAAAAACCCGCCAGGCGCTTGGCGGGTACGTGGGTGTTCATGGGGCTGGCGGACATCACGGGCGGCGCATTGTAGCGCCGCCCGTCCCTGCCCGACTCAGCCCTTTGCGGCAGACCTCGCGGCGGCCACCAGGTCACCCAAGCCCCGGGCCTCGGCCAGGTCGGCCAGCTTCGCCACCAGCTCCGGACGCCTGGCGGCGATGCGCTGCACCGTGCCGACCAGGGAGGCGCGGCCTTCCGGCGGAATCGCGGACGCCACCTCGAACAACGGCTCCCACAGGCCAGCCTGGTCGACCTCCTCCGCGAAACGCTCCTGCAGCTCGGCCGGCATCGCCGCGGCGATCGCGGCCATCCAGGAACGCTCCTCGGCGCTGAACTGGTCGACCAGGGCCAGCAGCTTCGGCACCAGCTGCGCCTGCTCGGCGGCGCGGAACAGCCGCAGCAGCTTCTCCGGCTGCGCCTTGCCGGCGACGTCGGCCATGTCGCCCTCGGTCATGCCCGCCACCAGCGGCAGCATCAGCCGCCACAGGTTGTCCTCCTCGGCCGTGCGGAACAGGCTCTTCAGCACCTCCGGATCGGCCAGCGCATCGATGTGCACCAGGCGCGACTGCTTGTCCGGGCTCATCTGAGCGATCACCGGCAGGATGCTGCCCCAGAGGTCCTGCTCGTGACTGCGCTGCAGCAACCGCGTCAGCGCCGCATCACCCTCGTCGGCCATCATGTCGCCGAGCTTGCGCATCATCGGCGCGTCGGCATACGACATCAGCGACAAGGCCTCGGCCCACAGGTTCTTCGACTCGTCCTGCGCCAGCTTGAGGAAACGCGGGAAGCGCTCGTCCGGCACCAGGCGCATCAGCTTCGGCACCTGCTCCTTGGCCTCGATGAACAGGCCGATGCGCAGCAGGTGCTCCTCGTCGGTGATCGCCGCCATCACCTGCTTGATCGCCGCCTCGGTGAGATAGCCGACGAACAGGCCCATGGTGATGAACTCGCCGCGGCGGATCAGTTCCAGCGCGACGTCGCGGATGATCGCCACCGGCATCTGCCGGATGATGTCACCGACCCGGCGCGGATCCAGTTCCAGGGTGACGTCGGCGAGGAAGCGGATCTCCATGCGCTGCGCGATGTCGACCGCGCGGTCCGCCGGCATCTCGCCGGCGATGCGCGCGATGAACACCGGCGCGAACACCTTCTGGCCGATGTAGGCGGTGAGCTTGCCCGGCACCAGCCTGGTGGTGGCCGCCAGGCGCTGGAACATGGTGCGGCCGCGGTTGAAGAAGTACTCGTGCGCAGTCTCGCGCAGGTGGCGGATGTCCTGCGGCGCAGTGTGGTGCAGGAACTCCAGCTGCTCCGGCTTCAGCGCCAGCACGCGGGCAAGCTTGATGATCTCGGCGCGAATCTCGAGGGTGCTCACTTGATCCCCAGTATCTTCTTGACCGGTCCGCGCAGCAGCGCCGGCAGGTGGCTCAGCGCATCGGTCATGGCGGCTTCCAGCGCGGCGCGCTGACGCTGCTGGGTCAGGTGCACGGCTTCGGTCAGCAGGTCGACCTGCGCCGGCGCCAGCGCCGCGAAAGCCTTGAACTCGGTCGCAGGTTTGCCCAGCGTCTCGGCGAGACGCTGCACATTGCTGTCGGCAGACATGATTCCCCTCTTGTCGTTCTGGTTACAAAGAGGATCATGCCACCGCCGTCGCGGCGGCGGCTTGGC
>DATILC010000025.1:0-10560 GCA_035476855.1 Solimonas sp.
GCGGCGCTGGTATTCGAGGCCGGTGGCGGCGCCGATCGAGTAGCCGACCAGCTTCGGCCGCTGCAGCTGCAGGTGCTGGATCAGGTCATGGACGTCGTCGGCGTTCTGGCGCAGCGCATCCGGCTGCGACAGCCGTACGCCACGTGAACCGCCGAAGCCGCGGAAGTCCAGCAGGATGAAGCGGCGACGCAGCGCGAACGGCAGCACGAAGGGCAGCCACATCGCCGCGCGCATGCCGAAAGCGTGCAGCATCACCACCGCCGGTCCGCGACCTATGTCGAGGTAATGCAGCCGCGCGCCGTCGCGGGTCTGGAAGTGCGGCATGCTATTTCAGCGACGTCTTCTGCACCGAGGCGGCCTCGAAGTGCTCGTCCTGAAAAGCCTCCGCCGCGGAAACTTTGGCATGGGCCGCCCCCTGCAACAGGCCGAGGCACAGGCCGACGACGACCGCGGAAGTTCTTGCGTGCACGGCGGAGCTCCTTGAAACCTAGAACTGGAACTTGAAGAAGGCCTGCGCAAAATCGCGGTCGCGGTTGAGGTTGTAGCTGTCGCCGCCGGTGAACCAGGTGTAGCCGAGGCTGACCGAGAAGGCGGACTTGTAGCGCGTCTCGACCAGCAGGTTGGTGGTCTTGCGGCCCTCGACGAAGTTGCCGACCAGGCCCGGCGCGGTACCGTCGACGTCGTGCTTCCAGATGATGAAGGGACGCACGCTGATGCCCGGCAGCACTGACTCGTAGGAGATCTGGGTGATCACCACGTAGCCCCAGGACAGCTTGTCGGGGAAGCCGGCCGGGTCCTGCTGGTGCGGGTTGAAGCGCAGACCGTCGACGCCGTAGCTGCAGGCCTCGTTGCTGGAGCAGGCCTGGCGCGAGCGGTCGGAGCCCGAGCCATCGGCGCCGGCGCTGGCGTGGGTGTAGGTGCCCGGCGCCTCCAGCTGCAGCACGTCGTAGGCCGGCAGGTCCGGCACCCAGGTGGCGCCGGTTTCGAACAGCATGATCACCTGGTCGGCACCGATCGGATTCTGCGTGGCGCCGGCGACGTAGGTACCGCCGAAGTTGAACTGGTAGCTGTCGAAGTTCTCCCAGCCGCGGATATAGCTGCTGCCCGGATTGGTGCCGACCACGCCACCGCGGTAAGGAACGATGAACGAGGGGAAGGCACGGCCAGAGCCGACCATGTGGCCGATGATCAGGTCGTAGGAGTCGGTGAAGTCACCCGGCGTGCCCTGCGCATCGACCACGAAATCGCTGCCCGGGTAGAGGCAGGTATTGGTGCCGGGAATGGTGAAGATGCCACCACCCGGCAGCTGCGCGCAGGCCGCCGGATCGCGATAGGTGCCGATGCCGCCGAGGATGTCCAGCGGCAGTCCGCCCTGCTGCAGCGCCGACACCAGTCCGCCGACGACGCCCGCGAGCTGCTCCGGCAGCAGACCGGTGGCCAGGCCGGTAAGGTCGCCGCTGCCGTTGCAGCCGGCGTTACGCAGGTGGCAGTTCGACAGCGTCGGACCGAAGCCGGCGAAGGCCAGGTCTTCCACGTCCACCTGCATCGGCAGGTCGGGACGATAGGCGACCTCGCCCTGGATCGAGAACTCGCCGGCCGTCGTGTTGAACGACAGGCCGTACATCTTGATGTCCTCGGGATACTCGAGCTGGACCTTCAGGGTGTCGAAGTTGGTGGCGTCGTCGGTGGCGCCCTGTGGATCGTTGGCGGTCAGCAGGGCATGGCCCAACGGCTGGTTGAAGCAAGCCAGCAGGTAGGCCACCGTGCTGGTGGTGTTCTTGCCGCAGCCTTCCTCCACCGAGTACATGCTGAGGTAGGGATTGCGCGCGTGGGTATTGGTGAAATAGAAACCCAGCTCGGTACCGTCGTTGAGCCACTCGGCGTAGTACTTCAGCGCGATGCCGTACTGGCCGGTGCCGTCCGGTTCCTTGTCCTTCAGGCGGAAGCCGGTGGAGGCGGTGTTGGTGACGCCGGACAACGGGTTGTCGAGCAGGAAACCGACAGCCTCCGGATCCTCGGCGGAGTAGCCGAAGCTGAGATTGATGTTGTCGATCGCGTCGTAGCTGCCGACGTCGAGGAAGGAGAAGAAGGAGCCCGGCGCGGGTGCCTCGGTGGCGAGCCACTCGTACTGGTAGAAGCCTTCCAAGGTGGCATTGTCGAAGGGTTCCATCGACAGGAACAGCATGCCGCTGGGCTGGAACACTTCCTCGATCTGCGCGCCGGTGCGGAAGAAGTTGTTGGCGTTGACCGGGTTGACCGTGTTGATCGAGTCGAACACCAGGGCGGTGGACTCGCCCCAGTTGACCGACTGGCGACCGATCTTGAAGGTCAGTTCCTTCTCGCCCCACAGCGGCAGCCTGCCGTAGAAGTAGGCGTCGAGCAGCTGCAAGTCGGTGCCGATCTGGCGCAGGGTTTCGCCGTCGGAGCGCTTGTTGCGCACCACGCCGCCGGGGCCGTAGACGATGCCGCAGGGCGTCAGCGCATTGTTGTCCGGATCGCGTGCGCCGCAGGGGCGCGAATCGCTGCGCACGCCCAGCGTCGGCAGCGGCAGCGGCACCAGTTCCCTGCCGACCACGGAGACATTGCCGACCTGCTCGACATTGTCCGAGGTGATGCGGTTGGGGTGGTATTCGCGGAAGTCGTTGTTGACGAAGTCGTAGAAGTACAGGCCCTTGACGAAGATGCCGTAGTCGCCCATCGACAGCGTCAGGTCCTGGGTGATCTTCAGCGGCGCCTGGGTCAGGTCACCCTTGCCGTAGTTCCAGTTGCCGTCGTCGGCGTTCATCGTGTACTGGCCCGGCACCTCGCCGAGGCGCTCGGCCGGGAAGCTCTGCGTGCGGAACAAGCCCTGGCAGCCCTGGTAGTAGGTGCGGCCATCCGGCAGACGGCCGCAGGCATCCGGATTGACGTTGCTCTTGCCGAGCAGGTCGTTGGCGCGCTTCTCGGTGCGCATCGCGGCGCCGACGGTGACAGTGGTGTTGAGCACGCCCTCGATGCCCGATTCGCCGAACGGCAGATCGAAGGTCAAGGCTTGCGCCGTCGTGACCACACCACCCATCAGCAGGGCCGCTGCAATGCGTGCCCGGCGCTTCCAATCAACCTGCATGGATTCCCCCAGAAAGAATTGTCGAACCGTCCCTGTTCCGCCGTGGCCCGGCGCGGATATGTCTCCTGCGCGCAGCAGCGGTCCTTGCCTAAAGCGCAGCACCGCAGGATGCCCCGCCGGAATCGGGCGCGCATCGTTCGTTGCCGCTTGTATCCGGAAGGGCCAGATCCATCGCCTGACGGAACAGGCCCGGCGGCTGTCCGCACCAGCGGCGGAAGGCGCGCGAAAAGTTCGCCGGGCTGCTGTAGCCGACCATCGTCGCGATCTGTTCCACCGTCAGCCGGCGATCCTGCAGCAGGCGCAGCGCCTCCTGCTGGCGCGCACCGTCGATCAGTTTGCGGAAGCCCAGGCCATGCGAGCGCAGGCGGCGCTTCAGCGTGCGCGGCGACATGCACATGCTGGCCGCGGTGCGGGTGAGGCTCGGATAGTCGCCCTCGGCTCCATCCAGCGTGCTGCGCACCAGCGACGGCAGGTTGTCCCTCAGGAAGGCGCGGCGCGAGATCGGCAGGTTCATGGCTGTTCCTCGAAAAAAAAGGCGCCTCGAACCGACGGCGCCATGACGAGAAGTCGTTACAGCGTCTTCAGGTACTCGACCAGCGCGCGGCGCTCCTGGTCGGTGAGGACGCTGGTGAAGTCGTGGCCCTCATTGCCCTGGCTGTAGAGATGGGTGTTGTAGATCTTGCGATCCTCCACCTGCTGGGGGGTGAGCTGCAGGAAGACCGGCAGGTTGCCGAGGTTCCAGGCCACGAGGACGTTGCCGTAGAGCTGCGCCAGCACCAGCTGCAGCACCGGGTCGCTCTCATCCGTGAGGTTGCAGTCGAGGAAGGGCAGCGTGCCGACGCCGCAGGCCAGCCGGTCATACTTCCAGCCGAGCTTGTCCGGGTCGTAGGCACGGCTCAGGCTGGTGTCGAAACCCATCACCACCGTGCCGACCTGGTCCTCGCGCGCCGGCGCCGAGACGCGGCGCCAGATGCCCGGACGCTCCTCCGGCTTGAGCAGCGTCCACAGGTCCGGCACCGCGCCGTTGTGCAGGTAGGGCGCGGTGGCCCAGACCCCGTACAGCGGCGGCGCAAGATAGCCCAGCTGGCGGTCGCCGCGGAGCTCCGCGCGGTTCTGCGGGCCGCAGTCCTGCGCGGTCCCCACGGTTTCCGGATAGCCGAGGAAACTGGTCGTGCCGTACTGGTTGACCGCCTCGTTGTTGGTGTCGACGCGGGCCGGATCGGTGCGGATCACGTCCTTGGGAACGATGTAGGCAGCGACGCCCTCGAGCACCGGCGTGTCGAGGTAGGCCGGGTCGTTGACGTAGCGCGGCGAGTAGGCGCCGTGGCAGCTGGCACAGGAACCGTTGCCGCCCTCGGGCCGCGGCGCCGGGTTGCCGAGCTTTTCGGCCCACAGGTCCTTGCTGTGGAACAGGATCGCGCCCTGCTCCGCCATCGCCGTGTCGACTGCCAGCGGCCAGGCCGGCGACTTCAGCGAGATCGCCCACTTGTCCGCATCCTGTGCATGCTCGCGCACCCAGTTCTCGCCCGCCGCGCCACCGAACAGTGCATCGGCCGGCTGGTAGAAGATCAGGTCGACGCGGCTGGCGTCGGCGGCGAAGTAGCCGTCCTGGAACTTCAGCGGGCGATGTCCCATGTTCCACCAGGCCGGCGTGTCGCCGGAAGCGGTGGAGCCCGAGGTCAGCACGCCCAGTGCATGCTGGTCGAGCCGCAGTCCGGCGTCCTGGTTGGCGAGGAAGAAGACGTTGACGTCACTGGCGTTGTTGGTGCCACGGCTGGTGCCGAACAGCGCGAACGCGATGCCCGGCGACAGGCTGCCCTCGCCGACCTCGCGCGACATCAGGCCGATGTCCTGCAGGCTGTTGCCGCTGCCATAGAGCAGGCCCAGGCCCTCGCCTTCCTCGGGCAGGCCAGCCGCGCCGCTATGGCAGGCATGGCAGGTGAAGCCGATGGTGCTGCTCCAGCTGCCGTCTTCGTTGCGCAGCTGGGTCATGAAGGCCGGCAGCTGGCCGCTGCCACCGTTCTTGCCTGCTGCATTCGGATCCTCGCCTGGCAGCGGATAGGGATTGCGTTCCTGCCCGATCGGCATGCCGTAGCGCTCGGCCAGCAGCTGGTCGAAATTGTCGGGGCGCGTCGGCATGCCCCAGAGGTAATGCAGGCGGTGGACCGAGGCCACCGGGATGCCCAGTGCCCCGCCCTCGCCACCGGCGTCGCCGGCGAAGAAGCTGCCGGAACCCTCGGCGCCGTTGCCACGCATCAGGCGCTCGCCACGTGCCCAGCTCTCGCGCAGGTCGCCGCAGGTCTTCGGCTGCGCCTTCTCGCCGACCAGTTCCGGATCGACGTGGCAGTCCTTCCACCAGGCATTGAAGTGGACCGCCTTGCCCTGGTTGGCCCCCGGCTGCACCAGCGAACGCGGGTCCGCCGGCAGCACGGCCTCGTTGCCCTTGCCCTCGCAGTAGTCGAACCAGGCATGGCCGCCGTGCTTGCTGCCCAGCAGCGGCAGCTCGTTGATCACGCCGCCGCCCAGGCCTGACAACAGTGCACCGCAGGCGCCTTCGTCCGCGAAACACTTCAGCAGCACGTCCATCGACTTGTAGGCATCGCTGCCCTGCGGCCAGGGCGTGCCGCCGGTATGCGGCAGCTCCTGCCCCGATGCCATCAGCAGGATGCGCGAGGTCGGGTTGTTCCTGCCGAGCCGTTCCCAGCTGGCCTTGAGATCGGCCAGGCCATTGGCCTCACCGCCGCCGAGCATGAAGTCGCGACCGTCCTCGACATCGGCGACGCCGCCCGGGATATGGCAGGTCCGGCAGAGTGCCAGGCGCGGCTGCACGCGCTGCGTGTACAGCTCGCCCATGCTGCGCACCTGCGAGGCACCGCCGCCGCCGCTGCCGCCGGCAGCGCCGCTGTAGTCGCCGGAACAGCCGGCCAGCGCCGCGCCCAGCGCCAGCGCCAGCGCCAGCGCAATCCAGGTTGCGGCCTTGCCGCCTGCCCGCCCGAGGTTCATGTCAGTTTTCTCCAGAACTGCTGACCGTCGTGTATTTGACATTTGTCAATATAAGGTAATTATGACATTTGTCCAATACCGTTCGTCTGCTGGAAGCGGGGTCATCGTCAACGAGCGCCACCCCGCTCAGGCAAGCGCGCGGACCTCGACCGGAATGCCGGTCATGTCCGCCCGGTTGCCGAGCTTGTCGAAGCTGCCCGACCCGCGGGGCAGCAGGCGAAGCCGGGCTTCACGGATAATCGGCGTGCGGCGGGCACCCGTGAACGGCGCGCGTTCAGAAATTCCAGATCATCTGCAGGAAGTACGAACGCGGCGGCGCAAGGCTGGGCTGGACGCCGTAGTCGGTGGCGAAGAAGCCTGCGGTGTAGAACTCGTCAGTGAGATTGCGGACGCCGGCGGAGACGCGCAGCTTCCAGTTCTCATGGAGGTAGCTGAGGCGCGAGCCGTACAGCCAGTAGCCCTCCTGCTTCGAGGCCGCGCGGTTGCTCGGCTCGTAGTAGAAGTCGTCGGTGTAGTAGGCATCGAATGCCGCCTCGAACGGCCCACCGGACATGGGCCAGGTCTTGCTCAGCACCAGGGTGCCGGTGATCTCCGGCGTGCGGATCAGCTGCTTGCCGCTGTAGTCCTGCCCGCTGACGAAGGTGCCGTTGTCATCGAAACCGGAGGCATCGCTGAAGTCCTTGTACTCGGTATCCAGCCAGGCCACGCCGCCGGTCAGCACCAGGTCATCGACCACCGAGGGCAGCAACTGCACCAGGCCGTCGAACTCCAGGCCGCGGATGCTGGCGCGTCCGGCGTTCTGGAAACTGATCACGCCGCCGGCGAACAGCGACAGGTAGTAGGTCTGCAGGTTCTTCACGTCATAGGTAAAGGCCGCGGCGTTGAGCCGCGCCAGGCCGCCGAACAGCGCGGTCTTGGCACCGACCTCCCAGGCTTCGATCTCTTCCGGCGCGACATAGTCCGGCTGGTCGTAGATCGCCACCGTGTTGTAGGTCGCGGCCTTGACCGCGCGCTGCCAGGACAGATAGACCAGCGTCTCGTCGAAGGGGCGGAACTCGGCCGTCAGCTTCGGCGAGAAATTGCGCTGCTCGTCGCGTGCCGGATACGGATCGCCATTGCTGTCGGTCGAGCGGTCGGAGTTGTCGACCAGGGTGTTCTGGCTGCCGTCCGCGTTCTCCGTCCCCATGGTCGACTTGACGATGTGGCGCTCCTCAACCTGCCAGCGCCCGCCCACCGTCAGCGAGAACCAGTCAGTCATCGCGAACGTCGCCTGCGAGAACAGCGCCCGCGAGTCGGTGCCGATCAGTCCGGCGAGGTTGATCGCGCCGCTCGTCGGCACCATGCGCAGCAGGTCTACCAGCCCATCCGGCAAGGCCCGGCCGGCGATGCGGCCTTCCTGCAGGTCGATGCCCGAGACGATGAAGTTGAGGCTGCCGAAACCGCCGGTGGCGCGGAAGTAGTAGGCGCCGAGGATCCACTGCAGCCAGTCCGGTCCGAAGTCGCCGTTCGACAGCAGCTGCAGCTCGGCGGACTGCGCGTCGATGAACTGGCTCGGCGTATGGAAGGTGGAGACCGGCTGCCGCGAGCCGTCGAAGTCGCGCAGCCCCGCGGTGTCCATGCGCTGGTCGCTGCCGAGCAGCTTCAGGTCGAACCAGGGCGCCTTGTAGCCGAGGCTGCCGTAGTAGACCGTGTTGTCGTCGGTCTTGTTGAACGGGTAGGAATCGACCGATCCCCGGTAGCCGGTCTGCGGCTGCACACCAGAGGCCGTACCCAGCGTCGAGGGCTGCGCGGTGAAGCCGGCGCTGCCGGCGACCGAATCCATGGTGAACTGGAATGCGGCGAGGCGGATGTCGAGGTTCTCGGTGGGCTGCGCACGCAGCTTCAGGCGGAAGCCCCTCATGTCGTCGCCGGGCTGGCGCTCCTCCGGCTCGCCCATGCTGGCGTCGTAGTAGCCGTCGGTGTGGCTGGTGACCGCGGTGACGTTCAGCGCCAGCCAATCCGTCAGCGGCACATTGAAGTAGCCGCGAACCATCCGGGTGTCGAAACTGCTGAAGCTGGCCATCAGCTCGCCATTGAAGTCGGCCGGATCCGGCTCCTTGGTATGGATGGCGATCGCGCCGCCGGTGGCATTGCGGCCGAACAGCGTGCCCTGCGGTCCCTTGAGGACCTCGATGCGGTCCACCGCGCCGAAGTTCTGCGCCAGGTTCGAGGCAAACGGGTAGTAGATGCCGTCGATGTAGGTGGCCACGCTGGGTTCGGCGGCGATGGTCGCATCGGTGCCGACACCGCGCAGGAAGGTCATGACGTAGCTGACCTGGTTGGTGACATTGAGACCCGGGGTGACGCGCTGCAGGTCGGTCTGGTCGCTCACGCCCAGGGCATCGAGCATCTCGCCGCTGAAGGCCTGTACCGAGATCGGCACATCCTGCAGGTTCTCCTCGCGCTTCTGCGCGGTGACCACGATCTCCTCGACCAGGCGGTTGCGCGGGCGCTTCGCAGGCTCGACCGGCGGCGACGCGGGCTTCTGCGCCACCGGGATGACCGGAACCTCAGCGGCAGCCGCTTCCGCCGGTGGCGACTCCGGCGGCGGCGCGGCGCTGGCCGCGCCGTCGTCCCCTGCTGCCGGCTCCTGCAACTCCGCGATGAAGTCGAGCCCCGCATCGTCCGGCGCCGTCACCTCCGCCAGGATCGGCAGGCTCCAGCAGCACAGCAACACCAGCACAGAGATCTGTCTTTTCACCGTGGCTCCCCCGAGCGCGATTCCCCTGCCCGCGCGGAGAGTCGGCGGGCTGCCTTCACTGTGGCAGGCCCGGCATCCGCGTCGTTGCGGATGGACGATGCCCGAGCGATGTGACAAATGTCCAGATTTCTGTCAGAGCGTCTTCAGGTACTCGATGATTGCGCGCCGCTCGGTATCGGTCAGCACGGCGGTGAAGTCGTGCCCCTGGTTGCCCTGGCTGTACAGATGCGTATTGAAGATCTTGCGGTTCTCGATGTCCTGCTGGTTCATGCGCAGGCCCTCGGGACGCGGCAGGTTCCAGAGCAGGCCGATCTGCTCGTAGAGGAAGCCCAGCGCACGCTGCGCAGTGGATGGCTGCTCCTCGCTCCCCGGGCTGCAGACCAGGTAGGGACTGGTGCCGTCGTCGCCGCAGGCCAGCGCCTCGTACTTCCAGCCCATCTTCGTGCTGTCGTAGGCACGCTCGAAGTGGGTGTCGTAGCCCATCACCACCAGGCCCTGCTGATCGGGCCGCGCCGGCTTCGATACGCGCCGCCAGATGTCCGGGCGCTCGCTGGACGGATCCAGCACGCCCCAGAGATTCGGCACCGAGGCATTGTGCAGGTAGGGCGCGGCCGCCCAGATGCCCCACAGCGGCGGTGCCAGCAGGATCGAGGTCTTGTCCTCGGTCTCGCCGTAGGCGCCGCTGCCGCAGTAGAGGAAGTTCTGCTTGTTGGTGGCCTCGGGGAAATCGCCGTCGAGGTCGCGCAGGCTCTGCATCGCGTCGGCATAGACCGGATCGGTGCGCACCACCGACATCGGCACGGTGTAGCCGGCGAGGCCGCCCAGCTCCGGGGTTTCGAGGTAGGCCGGATCGTTGATGTAGCGCGGCGAGTAGGCGCCGTGGCAGCCGGCGCAGGAGCCGTTGCCGTCCTTCGGACGGGGCGCGGGATTGTCGAGGCCGCGGCCCCACAGGTCCTTGGCATGGAACAGGATCGCGCCGGCCTCGGCGAGTTTCGTGTCGACGCTGCCCGGATACGGCGGCGGCGCCTGGGTCTCGGCCCAGACCTGGAACGGGCCGGAGTGCGCGTCGTTCCAGGCCAGCGCCTCATCATCGCGGCCGCCGAGGCTGGCGACGAGGTCGTAGTAGGCCGCGAGATCAATGCGCGAAGAATCGGTCGGCAGGATCGCGCCGTGGAATTTCTGAGGGCGATAGGCCAGGTTCCACCATGGCGGGCTCTTGATGTTGCCGATCGCCTGGCTGAACAGGATCTTCGGGTTCAGCAGCAACTGCGGATCGCCCTTGCTGAACAACACGAAGGCGAGTTGGAAGAAATCGATCGCGCCGCTGCCGCGGTTGGTCGAGATGGTGATCAGCGAGGTGGCGGTGGACAGCGAGAAGCCGCTGCCGGCCTGGCCGAAGTCATAGCCCGAGACCGCGAAGTCGCCGATGCTGCCGGCGCCGGCGAGCTGCGTGCCCAGGCCCGGCGCGGCCTTGTCGCTGTCGATCTGGCCGTTGTGGCAGGCGACGCAGACCTTCACGCCGATCTGCCCGGTCCAGCTGCCGTCGGCCTTGCGGATCTGGGTGTAGGCCAGCGGCAGCTGGCCCGAGCCACCATTGAGCCGGGGATCGTTGGGATTCTCGCCCGGCAGCGGGTAGGGATTGCGGTAAGGCGCCAGCGGCGAACCATGTCGCTGGGCGACCAGTTCGTCGAAGTTGTCCGGGCGCCCGGGC
>DATILC010000026.1:0-17165 GCA_035476855.1 Solimonas sp.
CGCGGAACTGCAGGCGGTGCAGCGCCGCATAGGCGCCGTCGCGGACCAGCAGTTCGGCATGGCTGCCACGCTCGACCACGCGGCCGTCCTGCATCACCACGATCAGGTCGGCGTTCTGGATGGTCGACAGGCGGTGGGCGATGACCAACGTGGTGCGTCCGCGGACCAGGGTGTCCAGCGCGCTCTGGATATAGCGCTCGGATTCGCTGTCCAGCGCCGAGGTGGCCTCGTCCAGCATCAGGATCGGCGCATCCTTCAGCAGCGCCCGGGCGATGGCGATGCGCTGGCGCTGGCCGCCGGACAGCATCACGCCGTTCTGGCCGATCTGGGTCTGCAGGCCCTGCGGCAGCTTCGAGATGAACTCCCAGGCGTAGGCCGCCTTGGCCGCCTCGATGATGCGCGCCTCGTCCGGCACCGGGTCGAGGCCGTAGCAGAGATTCTCGGCGACGCTGGCGTTGAACAGGCGCACCTGCTGGTCCACCAGCGCGATCTGGTCACGCAGGTCCTGCACCCGATACTCGCGGATGTCGTGGCCGTCCAGCAGGATCTGGCCGGATTCCGGATCGTAGAAGCGTGGCAGCAGCGCCAGCAGGGTCGACTTGCCGCTGCCGGAACGGCCGACGAAGGCCACGGTCTGGCCCGGCTGTACCGTCACCGACACGCCACGCAGCGCCTCGGGCAGTTCGCTGCGATAGCGGAAGCGCAGGTCGCGGAACTCGATCTGTCCCCTGGCGCGCTGCAGCGGACGCTCACCGCCCGCCGGCTCGGCCGGCTCGGCCATCAGCATGAACACCTCGGTGGCCGCGGCGATGCCGCGCTGCAGGCGCTCGTTGACATTGGTCAGCGCCTTCAGCGGATTCATCAGCGACAGCATCGCGCCGAGGAAGGACACGAAGGTGCCCGGCGTGATCGCCGACAGCATCTGCGGCTGGGTCGCGAAGTAGACGATCGAGGCCACCGCCCAGGCGGCGATGAACTGGATGATCGCCTCGCTGCCGGACTTGGCCGCAACCACCTTCATCGACAGCCAGCGCTGGCGCTCGTTGATCTGGCCGAAGCGGCCGCGTTCGTAGTCCTGGCCGTTGTGGATCTTCACCACGCGCTGGCCGGTCACGGCCTCCTCGGCCGCCTGGGTGACGATGCCCATGTTCTGCTGGATGCTCTGCGACACCTTGCGGAAACGGCGGCTGACCTGGCGGATCACCCCCGCGATCAGCGGCGCCACCACCAGGCAGAACAGCGTCAGCTGCCAGTTGAGGTAGAACATCCAGCCGATCAGGCCGATGACGGTCAAGCCATCCTTGATCACCGAGGTGAAGGCCGTGGTCACGGCTTCCGCAACCTGCTCGACGTGATAGGTCAGCCGCGAGATCAGCTGGCCGCTGCTGATGCCGTCGTAGAAGCGCACCGGCAGGGTCAGCAGATGGTCGAACAGTTCACCGCGCAGCTTCTTGATCACATGCCGGCCGATCCAGGACATGCCATAGGACGAGATGAACTCGGAGATGCCACGCAGCAGGAACAAGCCGACGATGGCCCAGGGAATCCAGCGGATCACCTGCGGGTCGCGATCGATGAAAGTGCCGTCGAGCAGCGGCTTGACCATCGCCATGAAACCGACCTGGGTACTGGCCGCCAGCACCATGCCGAAGGCGGCGAACAGGAACACGGGCCAGTGCGGCCGGGTATAGCCCAGCAGCCGGCGATAGACGGCCATCGGCTGGAACTCGGGCGCCGTGGCGGGATTGGGAGCGGTCATGGGGGCGAATGGTAGCAACTGATGCGCGAGACAGCCGGAATCATCGCTTAAACTGCCAGCCACCCAGACCGGAGAGCCCGATGGCAAAAACCCTGTTCGAGAAAATCGGCGCGCGCGAACTGCCGGCGCAGATCGTGTACGAGGATGAGCATTGCTTTGCGATCAAGGACATCAACCCTGGCGCCCCGGTGCACCTGCTGCTGATCCCGCGCAAGCCGATCCCGCGGCTCTGCGACGCCAGCGCCGAGGACCAGGCCGTGCTCGGTCACCTGATGCTGACGGCGCCGAAGCTGGCGCAGGAACAGGGCTTCGGCGAAGCCTTCCGCCTGGTGGTCAACAACGGCGCCGAAGCCGGCCAGTCGGTGTTCCACCTGCACCTGCACATCCTCGCCGGCCGCCCGCTGAAGTGGCCGCCTGGGTGAACGCGCCCAAGCTTGTGAGAGTCCAGTGGACTCTCACAGGGCGCGTTCACGGGCGGCCAAGGGTGAGACCGCCGGCGCTAGCGAAAGTCCAGTGGACTTTCGCTCGGCGGTCGAACGCCCGGCCAAGGAGCGTTTGGCCCCACTGAGGAGCGACTCAATGTCGCTCCGAAGTAAGCCAAACGCGGGCCGGGGCTCATTCAGGAGATGCGGCCTCGCCATGGACGGCGCCCCTGAGCGACTTACGCTCAATACACATCCCTCCGATACCCCCCCTCCTCCAGCATCTGCTCCACCCGCTCGCTGCCCAGCACTTCCCGCAGCACCGCATCCACCGCTGGCGCCATGCCCTGCAGGCTGCCGCAGACGTAGACCGCCGCACCCTCCTCCACCCAGCGCCGCAGCTCGTCAGCCGCCGCCCGCAACCGCTCCTGCACGTAGACCCGCTGAGCCTGGTCGCGCGAGAACGCCAGATCGACCCGCTGCAGCCAGCCCTCGGCCTGCCAGGCCTCGATTTCCGCACGGTGAAAGTAGTCGCAGGCCGCGCTGCGCTCGCCGAACAGCAGCCAGTTGCGCCGCCGCCCTGCCGCGATCCGCGCCTTGAGGTGCGCGCGCAGCCCGGCCAGGCCGGTGCCATTGCCAATCAGGATCAGCGGACGGTCCCCCGCCGGCGGCCGGAATCCGGGGTTCTCGCGGATGCGCAGGGCAATCTCGCCGCCCTCCGCTGCGATTTCGGTGAGCCAGCCGGAGCCCAGCCCGGGATGGCCATCCGGATGGCGCATCCGGCGCACCAGCAGTTCGACGCAACCCTCCGCCGGCAGCGAGGCGATGGAGTACTCACGGTGCGGCAGTGCTTGCAGCTGCTCCACCAGGGCCTGCGGCTGCAGTCCCTGCAGTGCTGCGCTGTCCTGCGGTAGGCGCAGGCCGGCCAGCGCCTCGGCCAGTGGCTGCTGTTGCCGTTCCAGTTCGACCAACGCCGCGCCATCCAGCTGCAGCTGCCGCAGCAGCTCCTGCACCGCGGCCATGCCATTGCGCGGGCCGATCTCGGCGATGTCGCCCGCCTCCCAGGCCGGCAAGCCGTCCAGCGGCTCCAGCCCCAGGTGGAAGGCTGCGCCGCCCGCGCTGCCCGGATTGAGCAGGCGCCGCTGCGCCAGGCGCCAGCGACCGTAGCTCGGCGCACTCCAGTCCGGCAGGTCGGTACTGCCGCTGAGCAGACCGAGATGATGCTGCCAGTGGCGCAGTGCACCGCCGTCGGCATTGTCGACCTCGACCAGATCGAACAAGGGTCGCGCGCCCTGCTGGCGCAGCCAGCGATCCAGCGTGTGGCCGAAGCCGCAGAAATGCCGGTACTCACGATCGCCCAGCGCCAGCAGGCCGTAGCGCAGGCCCTGCAGGTCGGCATCGGGGCGCATGACCTTGCGCACGAAAGGGATCGAGGTGTCCGGCGGATCGCCCTCGCCGGTCGTACTGGCCACGAACAGCACGCGGCTGGCGCCCTGCAGCGCGGCCACGCCCACCTCGCCCAGCGCCTGCAGCTGCACCGGCATGCCGGCGGTCTGCAGCGCCTGCGCGGTCTGCAGGGCCAGGCGCTGCGCATAGCCGGTCTGGCTCGCATGGCAGACCAGGATCGCGCCGCTACCGGCAGGCTGCGGCAGCATCAGGCTGCGTCGCTGCTCCCGGCGTGACCAGGCGATGAAGACACAGAGCAGCAGCCAGGCACACACCACGGCCGCGGCGTACAGGACGCGCTGCCCCTCGGCGCTGGCAAGCCCCTCAGTCACTGGCCAGGGCCTCGAAGGCCGGCGTCAGGCGCTCTTCAAGACCCTCTGCCGTCCGCAACACGAACTGCGCGGCGAAATTGCGCTGCGTGGCGAAGTCGAAGGCTTCGTCGGGCGCCAGCACGCCCAGCACCGTGGCCAGCGCATCGGCCTGCATGCATTCCGGATGCAGCACGGTGACCGAGGCCAGGGCGTGCGTCACCGGCCAGCCGCTGCGCGGATCCAGCGTGTGTGCGTAGCGCCGGCCGTTCCATTCGAAATGGCGGCGATAGTCGCCGGAGGTGGCCACTGAAAGGCCGTGCAGCGCGACAACCGTGCGTGGCAGCTGCGGGCCGACGCGCTCCAGCTCGACCCACCAGGGCTGGCCATCAGCCTTGCAACCCTGGCCGCGCAGTTCGCCGCCGACCTCGACCAGCCAGTGATCGATACCGGCGCGGCCGAGGTAGCGAGCCACCTGGTCGACGGCATGGCCCTTGGCAATGGAGGAGAAATCCAGCTGCAGGCCACCCGGCTGCAACAGCCGCGTGCCGGCTTCATCCAGCTGCAGGCGCCGCCAGTCGACCCGACCACGCGCTGCCTCGATCTCCTGCGCCGAGGGTGGCATCTCGCGCCGCTCTGCGGGCCCGAAGCCCCAGGCATCGACCAGCGGGCCGATGCTGGGATCGAAAGCACCGTCGCTGGCCTGCGCATGCTCCAGCGCCGCCTCCAGCACTTCCAGGAATCCTGCCGGCAGCCGGTGCCAGGTCCCGGTCGACGCAGCGTTGTAGCGGCCCAGGTCGGAGTCCGGTTCCCAGTGGCTCATCTGCGCCACCACCCGGTCCAGCTCCTGCTGCACGCCGCTCCCCAGCCAGGACAGGTCTTCTTCCCGCGCCATCACGCAGACCGACCAGGTCGTGCCCATGGTCCGGCCCTTCATCCCGTGCAGGTCGGCGCCGTCCGGATGCACCGGCAGCGACGAGGGGTTGAGGCTGTGGGGAACGAGGACGCGGTTCATTTCAGGATGTCGGAAAGCAGACGACGCCCGTCACCTTGCGGCAACGGGCGTCGCACACGCACTCAGGGAGACAGCACCTCGAAGGTCGCCGCGTAACTGCTGCGACGCTCGGTTGCCGGCTTCTCCGCCTTCTTGTCACTGACCGAGGCCGACAGGTAGTACAGGCCCGGCTGCGGCCAGTTCACGGTGAACTTGCCGTCCTTGCCGGTCTTGAGCTCGATCTCGTCGACGCTGCTGCGATAGCGCGTGCCGTCGGCGATCACCTCGACCTCGAGCTCGGCGACAGGCTTGCCGTCGAGCAGGAACTGGAAGGTGGCGGACTCGCCGGTGTAGAGATCGTTGAAGCCGCTGACCTGCACCAGCTCCAGGCCCTTGCCGGTCGGCTTCAGCGCGATGTCGTTCGGCTTGCCGGCGGTGACGAAGGTCTCGATGCGGCCCAGCGACTGCGTGACCTTGAGATCCCTGGCCTTCTTCGGCGCCTCGGCGGCCAGGCCTTCCGGCGTGAACGGCGTACCGCGCGGCGGCCAGCGTTTGGTCTGGCCGTTGTCGTCCCAGCTGGCGACGATGCCGCTGTTGACCACGGCGATCTTGTAGGTGCCCGGCTGCTTGAGCTGCAGGTCGAACACCGCGCGCAGCTTGCCAGCGGCCTGGTTCTCCGGCGCCACGGTCGTGCCGTCCGGCGCCGTGATCGCCAGGTTGTCCAGGCGCGCGGCGTTGTGGTCGCGCATGAAGGGATCGGTGGAAGTACCGGCGTCGAAGGTCACCCAGCCGTCGACGTTGAGCACGGTCTTGGACGGCGCCAGCCACTGCTTGTGCGCCATCGCCGACAACGGCAGGCAGACAGCGGCGAGGACCAGCGGCTTGATCAGGAATTTCATGTCTGGACTCCGTCTTCTCAGGGCTTCAGGTCGAGGACGATGGCACCCAGTTCACGCGTGCCCTTGGCCTTGAGCTGCTGCGCTTCCTTCGCCGGCCACTGGAACGGGATGTCGATCAGTTCGCGGCCGCCTTCCTCGCGTGCCGCCTCCACCACCAGCTTGTACTGGCCGGCCGGCAGATTGGGGCTGAAGCTCAGCGCATGTTCACCCGGCGCGCGCGTCGCACCGGTCATGCCGTCGACCGGCAGCGACAGCTCGCGACCACTGCGGCGCCACCACTGGCGCAGGTCCGGCAGCCACTTGGCACCGCCGGCGGGGTTGTTGCCGGCCTGCATGCCGCCTGCGGGAGCACCGGCGGCCGGAGCAGCCGGCGCCTTCTTCTGCTGGTACCAGACGCTCAGGTTGGCGGCGACGCTCTTGTCCTCGCGCTCCAGCCAGACCGCGACGTAGGGGCGGTGATATTCGGCCACATCCAGGCGCGGCAGCTCGATCGACAGGTCCAGGTTTGCGGCCAGCGCGGTGCCCGGCAGCAGGCTGAACAGCGCGAGGGGGATGCGATGACGCATGGGAATCCTCAGGAATCTAGTGGATGAACAGAATCGCCAGTACCAGCGGGATCACCAGCCCCAGCCCGACCACTGGCCAGGTCGTGGGCCGGTTGGCCGCATGGATCTGCAGAAGGCACAGGCCGGTGATGCAGAACACCAGGCTGGCCACCGCGAACACATCGATGAACCAGCTCCAGGCCGCACCCGCATTGCGGCCCTTGTGCAAATCATTGAAGTAGGAAATCCAGCCGCGGTCAGTCTGCTCGTATTCGACCGCACCGTCCTCCAGCTCGATGCTGACCCAGGCGTCGCCGCCCGGTCGCGGCAGTGACAGGTAGATCTCACCGTCGGACCACTCGGCCTCGACCTGCTCCGCCTCCAGCGACCATTGCTGCTGCAGCCAGTGCACCAACTCCGCCGGCAGCGGCGCCTTGCCTTCCGTCTGCGCGCCTTCCAGCGTGGCACGCAGCGGCTCCGGCAGCTGCGCCTTCTGCGACAGCACCGCGGCCTTCGCCTCGATCTGCGAGGCGTGGTTGAGGGTGATGCCGGTGGCGGCGAACAGGATCATGCCGATCAGGCACAGCGCCGAACTGATCCAGTGCCACTGGTGCAGATGCTTGAGCCAGAAGGCCCGGCGCTGCTGGCCTTGCTTCGCTTCCATACTTTTCCTCAGACGTCCGCCCAGCGCCGCAGCAGGTTGTGGTACACCCCGGTCAGCTGAGTAACGGACGGATGGTCCGGAACGTTGACAGTGAGTTTCTGGATTGCGGTATCCATTTCGTAGAGCAGCGTGCGCTGTGCGTCCTCGCGCACCAGGCTCTGCACCCAGAAGAACGAGGCGATGCGCGCACCGCGCGTCACCGGGTTGACCCGGTGCAGGCTGGTCGACGGGTACAGCAACAGGTGTCCCGCGGGCAGCTTTGCTGCATGGGTGCCGAAGGTATCCTCGACCACCAGTTCGCCGCCGTCGTACTCCTCCGGCGCTGCCAGGAACAGCGTCGCCGAGATGTCGGTACGCACGCGATGCGGCGGCTGGCTGGTGTAGCGCAGCGCGGTATCGACATGCATGCCGAACTGGCCGCCATCGCGGTAGCAGTTGAACAGCGGCGGAAACACCTTCAGCGGCAACGCGGCAGAGCGGAACATGTTGTTCGCCGCCAGCGCATTGAGCACCACCGCGCCCAGCTGCTTCGCCACCGGATGATCCTCGGTCAGCTGCAGGTTGCTCTTGACCTTCGACGCCTGGTGGCCGGCCGTCTTGCGGCCATCCTCCCAGTCAGCCTGGTCCAGCGCGGCGCGAAACTGCGCCACCTGTTCTGCAGTGAGGACATCGGGGATATGCAGCAACATCGCAGGGCTCGCGTTTCGGTGACTGCAAACACTACCAGAACGGCAAGGCCCCTCACGGTCGGGAGGGGCCTGCCACCTTCATCGACAATCCATCAGAACCGCACGAGGACCGAAGCCAGGTACGACAGCGGCTCGCCGGGCCGATAGCGCTGGCCCGAGTTGTTCAGGCTCTGCACGTATTCCTTGTCGAACAGGTTGTAGGCGTTGAGCTGGACGGTGACGTTTTTGGTCGCTTCATACGAGGCCATGGCATCGACCACGGTGTAGCTGTCGACTTCGAACAGGCCGGTCTGCCCCTGCTGGCCGGTGGCCGGATCGCTGCTGTTCGGGCTGTTGTTGATCGAGCGGACCTGCGAGTCGACGTAGCGCGCACCACCACCGACGGTCAGCTTCAGCGGCGCGATCTTGTAGGTGCTCCACAGCGTCGCCGTCAGTTCCGGCGACCAGTTGATCGCCGCACCGGACTGGGTGGACGTGCCCGTCGCATTCGACACCGCACCGTCGGTCACTTCGGTATCCAGCTTGGTCACGCCCAGGCTGACCTGCCAGTCGTTGGTGATCAGGCCGACCAGGCCCAGCTCGATGCCCTCGACGCGCTTCTCGCCGTACTGGATGAGCACGTTCGGATCCGACGGGTCGGTGCGGGCCAGCTCGTTCTTGTTGTCGCTGCGGAACAGCGCTGCCGTCGTCGCCAGCTTGCCGCCGAGGAAATCCCACTTGGCACCGACTTCGATGTTCTCCGCTTCCTGCGGATCCAGGCTGGAGGCGTTGACGTTGATCGCACCCGTCGTCGCATTGGCGGCAGCGGCGACCAGCGTGAAGTTGTCGCCACCGGGCGGCTTCAGGGCATTGGCGTAGGCGGCGTAGATGCTGCCGTTCGGCACCGGCTTGTAGAGCACGCCGGCCTTCCAGCTGAACAGGTTGCCCGATTCCTCAAGGAAGCTGGGAACCAGCGTGCCGACCGGCAGGCTCGGGTGCGTGGCCGCCGTCGAGACCACGACGGTGGAGGTTTCGGTGTTGTAGTACTCGCTACGCAGGCTGGCGTTGATCTGCCACTGCTCGTTGAGCTTGATCGTGTCGAACAGATAGGCCGCCATGGTCATGGTCTTGCCATCGCTACCGGCGCCGTTCCAGGCCATCGGCGACACCGCGACGTTGCGATCAGGGTTGTAGAAGTTCACCGCAGCCGGGGCGGCACCACCAGGCACGGTGGCGTAGGTCGGAGTCTGCTGGCGCTCATGCAGGAATTCCACGCCACCACCCAGCGCATTCTGCATCGAAGCCAGGTTGAAGTTGGTGGTGAACCCGGTCTGGTTGGTCAGAATTTCGTTGGTGCGGTAGCTGGCATGGCGGCTGGTGCCGCGACCGATGGTGTACTGGTCGGCCGGGATCGGCGCCGTGGACGCGCCACTGCCGCTGGTGACGACCGGCGCACCGTTCGGCGACGTCAGCACGCGCTCCTGGTTGCTCTTGCCGTAGCGCGACAGGTTGCGGATGGTCGTGTTCGGCGACAGGTCGTGCTCGAACTTGACCGTGTACATGTTGGCGTCGATATCCTCGAAGTCATCCTTCGAGCCGTAGAAATTCTCGGAATCCGCCGGCGCCACCACGATGCCGTTGGCATCAAGGGTCTGCTGCACCGGCGTCGCCGTCGCGCTGGAGAAGCGGTAGCCCTTCAGGCCGGCCGTGGGTACCAGGCCATCGGGAATGTTGTTCTGCTCGACGTGCTGCGAGAACAGGTAGACGCGGGTCGGGCTGCCAAGGCCGAAAGCCACCGAGGGGGCCACGCCCCACTTCTCGTTCTGCACGAAGTCGCGGCCGGCCACGCCGCCGTCCTGGCCCACCAGGTTCAGGCGCACCGCGGTGGCGGCGCCGATCTGCTCGTTGATGTCTGCGGTAACGCGGCGCTTCTCGGCAGAGCCGTAGCTGAGGCTGCCGGAGATGAAATCGTCGGCCTGCGGCAGCTTGCTCGACAGGTTGATGTAGCCCGAGGTCGCGCCGCGGCCGTTGTCGGCACCGGCCGGACCCTTGACGATCTCGATCTGCTCGACGTTGAAGACGTCGCGCACGGCGGCGCCGAGGTCACGCACGTTGTCGAGGAAGATGCTGCCCTGGGTGTCGAAACCGCGCATGAATACGGTATCGCCGCTCTGGGTGTTGCCGTTCTCGCCGGCGGTGAAGGTGATGCCCGGGGTGTTGCGCAGTGCTTCTGTCAGCGTCGTCGCGGCCTGCTGCTGCAGTACTTCCTTCTTGATCACCGTGATGGTCTGCGGCGTGTTCAGCAGCGGCTCGGTGAACTTGGGCGAGGAAACCCGCTCGGCCTTCGGCGTGTCCTGCTGGCCAACGACCTTGACCGCCGGCAACTTCACCGAGTCCTCGGCCCTGGCCGCCGGAGCCGTCTCCGCGGTAGCCGGCTTGGCAGCGTCCTGCGCCAGGGCAATGGAGGGCATCGCGAACAGCGTCGAGAGCGCGGCCGCAACCGGCGTCAAACGGAATTTCATCTAAAAAACTCCCAATAAGAATTCGTGGTTCCCGGGGCAACCCCTGGGAAACGGTGGCCTGTCGCCATCCGCCGCCCCGCTGCGCGAACTGAGACTCGCGTCATGGGAAAGCATTCTACATGAGAATCATTACTATTCAAACTTGCAATCAGGCAAGCCGCCCGGTCGCAGCACAAGGGATCAGTTCGAGCGCCTGGCCGGCATCGGCGGCAGCAGGGTCTGCGGATCGACGCGCGAACGGAACCAGCCGATGCCCCAGTGCAGATGCGGGCCGGTGGCGCGGCCGGTCATGCCCGACAGCGCCACCACGTCGCCCTGCTTCACCGCATCGCCGACGCGGACCTGCAGCTTCGACAGGTGGACCATGATCGAAGAGACGCCGTGGCCGTGGTCGATCATCAGCGTGCCGCCGGTGAAATAGAGATCCGGCTCGGCCAGGCTGACCACGCCGTCGGCCGGCGCACGGATCCTGGTCCCCGTCGGTACCGCGACGTCGACACCGTAGTGCGGCTGCTTCGGGATGCCATTGAGGATGCGCTGGTTGCCGAACACGCCGGAGATGCGCCCCTGCGCGGCCCAGGCGAAGGCCTGGCGGTAGCCATCCTGTTCGCTGTCGATGTCGCGCGCGGCGTTCAGCAACTGCTGTTCGCGTTCGATACGCGCCAGCACCGCCGCCGGCGGCTCGACCTTGTCCGGCGGCAGGCCGTCGATGCGCTGGATCTTCCAGACCCGCGGCGCCACCGCGTAACGCAGGCTGCGCGGCGCTGCATCGCCCTGCCCCTGCAGCCGCAACTCGACCTCGGCGGGCTCGTCGCGGTCCAGGCCGATGACGAACCCGCCTTGCGGCGAAACCCGCAGCGCGCGCTCGCCGAACCAGACCTGCGTGCCCGGCTCGACCTGTCCGAACACCAGGCTGCCCTGCTGCCAGCTGCCGCGCAGGCGCGGGCCATCATCCTGCGAGGCGGCAACCGTGGCGTTGACACCCAGCAGGCAGGACAGCAGCAGGAATCGCAGCGCTCGCAAGGAAAAACTCCAGGGATGGGGCGACGGCTCAGGCGCCGGCGCGCAGGGTGAAATGAAAGCTCGCGCCATCGCCCGCGTGCGATTCTGCCCAGATGTTGCCGCCGTGGTGCTGGACGATCTTGCGGCACAGGGCCAGGCCGATGCCGGTGCCCTCGTACTCGTCCGTTCCGTGCAGGCGCTGGAAGATCTCGAAGATGCGATCGAGGTACTGCGGATCGATACCGATGCCATGGTCGCGCACCGAGAAATGCCAGAGATCGCCCTCGCGTTGCGCCGACACGTGGACCCGCGGATTCGAGCCGGGCTGGAACTTCAGGCCGTTGCTGACCAGGTTCTGGAACAGCTGGTGCAGTTCCATCTCCTGCCCCGGCAGCTTCGGCAGGGGATCGTGGCTGATCAGGGCGTCCCTTTCCTGCACCATCGCCGACAGCTGCGCCTGCACCACCCCCAGCAGCCTGTCGCAGTCCACCGTCGTGAACGCTGCCTCCTTGCGTCCGACGCGCGACAGCGTCAGCAGGCCGGCGATCAGCGCCTCCATGTGGGCCGCGCTGCGAATGATGAAGTCCAGGTACTCACGTCCCTCTTCGCCCAGGGCCTCGCCGTGGCGCTTCTTCAGCAGCTGCGAAAAACCGCTGACGCTGCGCAGCGGCGCGCTGAGATCGTGCGAGGTGACGTAGGCGAACTGCTCCAGTTCCTGGTTGCTGCGCTGCAGGTTCTCGGCATAGTCGGCGAGCTTGCGCTCGAACTGCTTGCGCTCGGTGACGTCGCGGATCGCGGCCGTCACCCACAGGCCCTGCTCGGTTTCCATCGGGCTGAGGCTGATCTCGATCGGAAACTCGCTGCCGTCCTTGCGGCGCCCGGACAGTTCCAGCCCGGCACCGCCCATGCCGCGGACCTTGGGTGCGGCGAAGTAGCCACTGCGATGCTGTGCATGATGTCCGCGCAGGCGTTCCGGGATCAGGGCCTCGACGGGACGCCCGATCAGGGCCTCGCGCTGGTAGCCGAACAGGCGCTCGGCCTGCGCGTTGACCAGCATGATGCTGCCGCTGCCATCGATGATCACCATCGCGTCCGGCGCCGTTTCCAGCAGGGCACGGAACTTCTCGTTGGCCTTGCGCCGATCGGTGGCATCGCGGATCGAGGCGGTGGCGTAGAGGCCGCGCTCGGTGCGCAGGGGGCTCAGGCTGATCTCGACCGGGAACTCGCTGGCGTCACGCCGCCGCCCCAGCAGTTCGATGCCGGCGCCCATCTCGCGCACCTTGGGTTCGCTGAAATAGCCATCGCGGTGCACGCTGTGCCCGCGACGCAGGCGCTCCGGCACCAGGGTTTCGATCGGCGCCCCCAGCAACTCCTCGCGCTGGTATCCGAACATGCGTTCGGTCTGCCGGTTGACCAGCACGATGCGACCTTCGGGATCGATCAGCACGGTGGCATCCGGTGCCGATTCAATCAGCTCCAGGTACCACCGCGGATCAACTTCGACAGCCGCCTGATCTTCCGGCCTTGCCATGCTGTTCCCCCGAACGCGGGCTTAACTATGCCCTGCCGTGGGGTGGCCTGTCTCAGGCCCGCCGCATTACTTCGTACCGGACAGCCGCTGGATGGCCTCGCTGATCGGCAGGGTCTCCTGGCGCTCTTCGCCACGGAAACGCAGCGTCACGGTGCGCTCCTCGGCTTCCTTGCGGCCGACCACCACGATCACCGGGACCTTCTGCGTGGCGTGCTCGCGGATCTTGTAATTGATCTTCTCGTTGCGCAGGTCGGTCTGCGCACGCAGGCCGGCGTCCTTCAGCGCCTCGCAGACTTCGGTGGCATAGGCATCGGCATCGGAGACGATCGGCGCGACCACGGCCTGCACCGGCGCCAGCCACAGCGGCAGCGCGCCAGCGTGATGCTCGATCAGGATACCGATGAAGCGCTCCATCGAACCAACGATCGCACGGTGCAGCATGATCGGACGCACGCGCTGCGAGTGCTCGTCGATGTACGAAGCGTCGAGGCGCTCCGGCATCATCGGGTCGAACTGGATCGTGCCGACCTGCCAGGAACGGCCGATCGAATCCTTGAGGTGGTACTCGATCTTGGGGCCGTAGAACGCGCCCTCGCCCGGCAACTCCACCCACTCGACGCCGGCCGCACGCAGTGCCGCGCGCAAGGCGTTCTCGGCCTTGTCCCAGGCCTCGTCCGTGCCCAGGCGCTTGTCGGGACGCAGTGCCAGCTTGACCGCCAGATCAGTGAAGCCGAAGTCGGCATAGACCTGCATCGCCTGCCGGTGGAAAGCCGTGACCTCGCCCTCGACCTGCGCCTCGGTGCAGAAGATGTGGCCGTCGTCCTGGGTGAAGGCGCGCACGCGCATGATGCCGTGCAGCGCGCCGCTGGGCTCGTTGCGATGGCAGCCGCCGAACTCGGCGTAGCGGATCGGCAGGTCGCGATAGCTGTGCAGGCCGGCGTTGTAGATCTGCACGTGGCCCGGGCAGTTCATCGGCTTGACCGCGTAGGTGCGCTTCTCCGACTCGGTGAAGAACATGTTCTCCTGGTAGTTGTCCCAGTGACCGGACTTCTTCCACAGGCTGACGTCGAGGATCTGCGGGCCGCGCACTTCCTGGTAGCCGCTCTTGCGGTAGACGCCGCGCACGTACTGCTCCACCGCCTGCCAGATCGCCCAGCCCTTGGGGTGCCAGAACACCATGCCCGGCGCTTCTTCCTGCTGGTGGAACAGGTCCAGCGCGCGCGCCAGCTTGCGGTGATCGCGCTTCTCGGCTTCCTCGACCTGCTTGAGGTAGGCCTTGAGCTCGTCGTCGGTGGCGAAGCAGACGCCGTAGATGCGCTGCAACTGCGCGTTGTTGGCATCACCGCGCCAGTAGACGCCGCCAACACGGATCAGCTTGAAGGCGCTGCCGAGCTTGCCGGTGGACGGCAGATGCGGGCCGAGGCACATGTCGAGCCAGTTCGGGCCCTGGCGATAGATCGTCAGTTCCTCGTCGGCGCCGATGCCCTCGCGGATCCACTCGGCCTTGAAGGTCTCGCCGGCGGCCTCGAAATGCTTCACCGCGGCCTCGTGCGACCAGACCTCGCGGGTGATCGGCAGATCGCGCTTGACGATCTCGCGCATCTTCGCCTCGATCGCCTCGAGGTCGCTGTCGCTGAAGGAGGTTTCGCGGGCGAAGTCGTAGTAGAAGCCGACCTCGGTCGCCGGACCGAAGGTGATCTGCGTGCCCGGGAACAGCTCCTGCACCGCCTGCGCCAGCACATGCGCGGCGTCGTGGCGGATGGTCTCCAGCGCCTCCGGCTTGTCGCGGGTGATGATGCTGATCGTGGCGTCGCGGTCGATCGGCCGGGTCAGGTCCCAGAGCTCGCCGTTGACCGTGACCAGCGCGGCCTTCTTGGCCAGGCCGGGGGAAATGCCCTGCGCGATCGCCAGACCGCTGACAGGTTCATCGAACGACTTCTTGTTGCCGTCCGGAAAGGTGATTTCGACTGCCATGTACTTGGTCTCCCCCTCTCCCCGCCAGCGGGGAGAGGGAATGTGATATCAGGATTTGTTCTGCACGTACGCGACGGCGGCCTTGAGCCGCGCGAGCGTTCGGTCACGTCCCAGCAGGAACAGGGTCTGGTCGATCGGCGGCGAGATCGCCATACCGACCACGGCGACGCGGATCGGCTGCGCCACCTTGCCCAGTCCCAGGCCCTTGCCTTCGGCAAAGCCGTTGACCGCCGTGTGCAGCGCCGGCGCAGTCCATTCCGGCAGCGCCTCAAGCGCCGCGGCGAGTTCGCCCAGCAGCGCAGCGCCTTCGGCATTGAGGTGCTTGGCAGCGTCCTTCTCGTTGTAGCCATCCAGCTCGGCGTAGAAGAACTTCGACTTCTCCGCCATCTCCACCAGCGTGCGGCAGCGCTCGCGCTGCTGCTCGATCACGGCCTTGAGGTCCGGACCATTGGCCGGATCGCAGCCGACGCGCTGCAGGTGCCATTCGAACTCCGGCGCGACGATCGCCGGATCGGTGATCTTCAGGTACTGGTGGTTGACCCAGTAGGCCTTCTCCATGTCGAAGCGCGCCGGCGAGGCGGAGACGTGGTCGAAGTCGAACTTCTCGATCATCTCCTGGCGGGTGAACATCTCCTGGTCGCCGTGGCTCCAGCCCAGGCGCACGAGGTAGTTCAGCAGCGCCTCGGGCATGAAGCCCATCCCGCGGTACTCGGTGACCGACAGCGCACCGTGGCGCTTGCTCAGCTTGGCACCGTCGGCGCCGAGGATCATCGACACATGCGCGTAGGCCGGCGGCGGCGTGCCGAGTGCCTTGAGGATGTTGATCTGGCGCGGGGTGTTGTTGACGTGGTCGTCGCCACGGATGACATGGGTGATGCACATGTCCATGTCGTCGACCACCACGCAGAAGTTGTAGGTCGGCACACCGTCGCCGCGGGCGATGATCAGATCGTCGAGTTCCTTGTTGTCGAACACGATCTGACCCTTGATCAGGTCATCGATCACGACCTGGCCGTCGACCGGATTCCTGAAGCGCACCACCGGCTGCACGCCGGCCGGCGGCGCCGGCAGGGTCTTGCCCGCCTCGGGGCGCCAGCGGCCGTCGTAGCGCGGCTTTTCCTTGCGCGCCATCTGCTCGGCACGCATCGCGTCCAGCTCTTCCTTGCTGGCATAGCAGTGGTAGGCGGTGCCGGCGGCGAGCATCTGCTGCACCACCTCGCCATAGCGACCGAAGCGCTGGGTCTGGTAGATCTCGGCGAAGTCGGACTTCAGCCCCAGCCAGGCCATGCCCTCGAAAATCGCGTCCACCGCTTCCTGGGTCGAGCGCTCGCGGTCGGTGTCCTCGATGCGCAGCAGGAACTTGCCGCCGAAACGCTTGGCGTACAGGTAGGAGAACAGCGCGGTACGGGCACCGCCGATGTGGAGGTAGCCGGTGGGGCTCGGGGCAAAGCGGGTGACGACGCTCATGGGCGTTCTGGCTGATTCTTCGGGCTAATTCAGGATTTTATCAGGAAGAACCGGAGATGACGGATTACAATGGCGACATGATCCGCATGTTCGTAGAACAACTGACCGTCCTGGATTGCGCCTTCCTCGATCCGAAGCGCGGCCTCGTGGGAGAAAGCTGGATCGTCGACGTGGAACTCGCCGGCGATCTCGACCATCAGTCGATGGTGCTGGACTTCGGCGAGGTCAAGAAACGCCTGAAGAAAGTCATCGACGGCATCGGCGACCACAAGCTGCTGGTGCCGCACCGCCACGCCGGACTCAAGCTGCAGCACAACGGCCACGGTGCCGAACTGTACTTCAGCGGTCCGGCCGACGGCCCGATCGAGCACTGGTCGCCGGCCGACGCGGTCTGCGTGATCGACGCCCCGGCGGTGACCACCGAGGCCCTCGCCGCCCACCTGCAGCCGCTGGTCGCCGCGGCGGTGCCCTCCAACGTCGCCGAAGTGGTCCTGACGCTGCGCCACGAGGTCATCGACGGCGCGTTCTACCACTACGCCCACGGCCTGAAGAAGCACACCGGCCACTGCCAGCGCATCGCCCACGGCCACCGCTCGCGCATCGAGATCCGCCTCGACGGCCAGCGCGACCTGGCGCTGGAGCAGACCTGGGCCGGCCGCTGGAAGGACATCTACCTCGGCACCCAGGAAGACATCGTGCTCGACGGCACCGAGCGCGTGCGCTTCGAATACACCTCGGTGGACGGCGATTTCGCCCTGGAACTGCCGGCCCAGCGCTGCGAGCTGCTGGACGGCGACACCACGGTCGAACGCCTGGCGAAGCACATCGCCCATGCGGTCAAGGGCGAGCAGCCCGGCCGGGCGGTCGAGGTCCGCGCCTACGAGGGCGTGCTCAAGGGCGCCGTCGCCCGGGCTGGCTGACCCGGCGGACCGCCGGTCGGCTACGGCTGGAATGCCCGGCGGTC
>DATILC010000027.1:0-24092 GCA_035476855.1 Solimonas sp.
TGGCCGGCAAGTTCGTCAACGCGCTCAGCAGCCGTCGCCGCTAAGCCGCCGCCTCCCCGCCCCCTCGCGAGATTCCGATGTCCCAGCGAATCCGGCGTTTGCAGCGGCATCACAAGCAGCGTGCGCGCGCCGTACAGCTGAACATCGTCTCGCTGATCGACGTGTTCGCGGTACTGGTGTTCTTCCTGCTGGTCAGCTCCTCGCTGGCCGCGGCCCGCCTCAACGTCATCAGCCTCAACCTGCCTTCGCCCGACAAGGCGGCGACGCCGCAGGAGCAGCAGAAGCAGCCGCTGACGGTGACCCTGCGCAAGAACGGCATCCACGTCGCCAGCAACGGCGCCGAACGCTTCCTGGCCAACACGCCGCAGGGCCTCAACACCCAGGCGCTGTCCGACCTGCTGGTCGAGGTCAAGCGCTCCGATCCGGCCGAGCAGGCGATCAACCTGCTGCTGGAACAGGACACGCCCTACGACAACATCGTCAAGGTGATGGACGCATCGCGCATCACGCCGGCCGAGGCCCGCGCCTCCGGCCTGCCGCCCGAGATGTTCCCGCTGATTTCCATCGGCGACGCCCAGCCTGAGGCCGGGGCGGCCCCTGCCGCGGGAGCGCCGGCGCCATGAGGAAGGAACGCATCGTCAAACGCCTTGAGCGACTGGCACGCCAGTCGGGCAAGGACACCGAGATGAACATCGTCTCGCTGATCGACATCTTCGCGATCCTGGTGTTCTACCTGCTGGTCAACGCCCTGGTGGTCGAGATCCTGCCGAACCCGAAGTCGCTGAAGCTGCCGGAATCGGTGATCCAGGAAGAGCCGCGCGAGAACACGCTGGTGCAGGTGACGCTGGATGACATCCTGGTCAACAACCGCCGCGTGATGACCACGGCGCAGGCCCTGGGCACCGAGGGCAACCTGCTGGCCGACCTCAAGTCCGAGCTGCTGACCGCCCCGCTGATGTCCACCCCCGGCATGGCCGGCCAGGTCACCCGCGGCGAGGTCAACATCATGGCCGACAAGGCCATCCCCTATCAGCTGCTGAAGAAGGTGATGGCTACCTGCACCGAGACGCGCTTCGCCAAGATTTCGCTGGCGGTGATCGAGAAGCATGGCGCCGGAGGTGCTCCGTGAGCATCTGGTACACCACCGCCGACAGCTGGCAGTTCCCCGAAGAGGCGGACCGCCGCTTCAACCGCATCATCGGCGTCGCGCTCGTGCTGTTCGTGATCGTCGGCATCCTGATCCCGCTGCTCAAGCTGACCGGCCTCAAGGAGGGCGGCGGCGAGACCACGGAGACGCGCTACGTCAACCTGCTGCCCGATGCCGAGATCGCCAAGCAGGTCGAGGAACCGGCGCCGGCACCGGAGGACAAGCCCAAGCCGGAACAGCCGAAGCAGCAGGACAAGCAGAAGGACAAGCCGCGCGAGCCGCAGGTGCTGGACAAACCGGTGCCGCAGCAGCCGACGCAGCAGGAACGCGTGCAGAAGGCCCGCGAGACCGCGCAGCGCAGCGGCGTGCTGGCGATGCAGCAGCAGCTCAGCGACCTGCAGAACCAGTCGCTGCAGGGCTTCGACGCGCCGCGTCCGCTGCAGACCATCACCGCCCAGGCCGGCACCGGCGCCACCGGCGGCTCTACCGCCGCCTTCGAGCGCAGCGCCGCCAGCGGCAGCGACGGCATCGGCGCCTCCGGCAGCGGCGAGACACGCCGTTCGCAGAGCGGTGCCGGCCTCGGCCAGCGCCGCACCACGGTGGTCGAGAGCCCGGTCGGCTTCGGCCAGGACAAGACCAAGCCGGGCCAGGGTGGCACCAAGCTGGTGGCCGGACGCACGCTGGAGGAGATCCAGCTCACCTTCGACCGCAACCAGGGCGCGTTCTACGCGATCTTCAACCGGGCGATGCGCGAGAACCCGGGCCTGGGTGCCGGCAAGATCATCGTCAGCCTGACGATCGCGCCGAACGGCTCGGTCACCGACTGCAAGCTGGTGTCCAGCACCTTCAACGACCCGGACCTGGAGCGCAAGATCATCCAGCGCGTGCAGCTGCTGAACTTCGGCGCCAAGGATGTCCCGCCCTTCACCTATCCGAACTATCCGATCAATTTCCTGCCGTCCTGAGGAAAATCTGGTCTGGGCGGGCCTGAACTGGTCCGGACGAGGTAACCAACGCGGGTGGCCCCGGAAGGAGCCACCCGCGTTTATCATTGGGGTTCCCCCTCAAGACACAGAGCAGGAGACTGCCAAATGGGTTTTCTAAGCGGCAAGAAGGCGCTGATCACCGGCGTCGCCAGCGATCGCTCGATCGCCACCGGCATCGCCGAGGCCTTTCATCGCGAAGGCGCGGAACTGGCCTTCACCTACCAGGGCGAGCGCCTGAAGTCGCGCGTCGAGGAATTCGCCGCCAGCCTCGGCAGCAAGATCGTGATGCCGCTGGACGTGGTCGAGGATGCGCAGATCGACGAGGTCATGGCCGAGCTGCAGAAGCAGTGGGGCGGCCTCGACGTGCTGATCCACTCGATCGGCTTCGCCCCGCGCGAGCAGCTGCAGGGCCGCTATCTCGACGCGGTGACGCGCGAGGGCTTCCGCATCTCGCATGACATCTCGGCCTATTCCTTCGCCGCGTTGGGCAAGGCCGCGCGCCCGCTGATGCAGGGCCGCCAGGCCTCGCTGCTGACCCTGACCTACCTCGGCGCGGTGCGTGCGGTGCCGATGTACAACGTCATGGGCCCGGCCAAGGCCTCGCTGGAAGCCAACGTGCGCTTCATGGCGGCTGACCTCGGCGAGCAGGGCATCCGCGTCAACGGCATCTCCGCCGGCCCGATCAAGACGCTGGCGGCTGCCGGCATCACCGGCTTCCGCGGCATGCTGTCGGCGGCCGAGAAGGCCTCGGCGCTGAAGCGCAACGTCTCGATCGAGGAAGTCGGCAACGCCGCGGCCTTCCTCAGCTCGGACCTGGCTTCCGGCATCACCGGCGAGATCCTCTACGTCGACGCCGGCTACAACATCATGGGCATGAGCATTGACTGACCCCGGTCCCGGCCCTGCGTTCGCTCCGCTGCGGGCGCAGGGCTGCATCTCGGAGTCCGACTACGTCAGCGCGCAGTTCCTGCACCTGCGCCCGGTACCGCCGCTGCTGTGGCTGTTCGTGGCGGTGGCCATCGGCCTGCTGGTGACGATGGCAGTGATGCAGTCGGTGCCGCTGCTCGCCGCGGCTTCCGCCCTCGCCGGCTATGTGCTGCTGGTGATGCCCCTGCGCGCGCGCCGGGCCTACCGTCGCAACCCGTCGATCGCGACGCCACAGACCATGGACGTGCAGGACGATGGCCTGGTGTTCCAGCGGGCGCGCGGCCCGCAACTGCTGCGCTGGAACCAGCTGCAGCGCTGGCGCATGAACCGCCGCCTGGTGCTGCTCTACCCCAGCGGCAAGGGCTTCTACCTGGTGCCGGCCGCGTTGTTCCCGAACGAGGCCGATTTCGCCGCCTTCACCGCGCGCCTGCGCCAGCACGCCGGCGACCCGGAATAAGACTATCCGCGAGGTGGGAGCGGCTTCAGCCGCGAACAAGGCTCGCTGCGCCCAGCGGCCTTCGCGGCTAAAGCCGCTCCCACGAGCCCGCGTTCGCCCGCTGCAACACGACCTCGCCTTCCAGCCGCGCCACCGTCACCGCCGCCGCGGTGTCTCCCAGCACGTTGACCGTGGTGCGGCACATGTCGAGCACCCGGTCGACCGCCAGGATCAGGCCCACCCCTTCCAGCGGCAGGCCGATCGCCGTGAGGATCAGCGCGATCGCCACCAGGCTGGCCGAGGGAATGCCGGCGACGCCGATCGAGGTCAGCAGCGCCATCAGCACCACGGTGAACTGCGTCGCGAAGTTCAGCTCCAGGCCATAGGCCTGGGCGATGAACAGCGCTGCCGCACATTCGTACAGCGCGGTGCCGTCGGTGTTGACGTTGGCGCCGATCGGCAGCACGAAGCCGGTGACGCGTGGCGACACGCCGGCCCGCTCGCGCAGGCAGGACAGTGTCAGCGGCAGCGTTGCCGCGGAGGAACTGGTCGAGAACGCGGTCAGCAGCGCCGGCGCGACCGCGCGGAAATGTGCCAGCGGCGACACCCGCGCCACCAGCAGCAGCACCAGCGGCAGGGTCACCGTGGCATGCACCAGCAGGCCGAGGACCACCGCGAGGAAGAACAGCGCCAGCGGCTGCACCGCGGCCAGGCCGGTTTTCGCCACCACCGCCGAGACCAGCGCGAACACACCCAGCGGGGCGAAGCGCATCACCAGGTCGGCGAGCCGGATCATCGCCTGGTAGACGCCCTGCCAGAAGTCCTGCTGCGTGCGACGCAGCGCCTCCGGCAGCTGCGCCAGCGCCCAGCTGAACAGCAGCGCGAAGGTCACCAGCCCCAGCATGTCGCCGTCGGCAGCAGCGGCGATCGGATTGGAAGGCACCAGGCGCTGCAGCACCGCCACCAGGTCGCCGCTGCCCTTGCCCTGCACGCTGGCCAGCACCTGCCCGGTATCGGCGGACAGGCCCAGGCGTTCGCCGGCCGGCGCGCGATCGATGATGCCCGGCTCGATCCAGTTGATCATCGCCAGCCCGCCGAGGATCGCCAGCAGGCCGGTGCCGATGTAGAAGCCCAGCGTGCGCAGGCCCAGCCGCCCCAGCGTGCGGCCGTCGCCGACGCCGGCCAGGCCGCAGATGATCGCCGCCACGATCAGCGGCACGATCAGCATCTTCAGCGCGTTGAGGAAGATCGTGCCGACGAAGCTGCTGGCCTTGAGGAACCACGGCGCCTCGCCCAGCGTCAGCCCCGCGACCACGGCCAGCGCCAGTGCGATGGCAATCTGCCAGTGCAGCTTCATCGGCATGCGACTCCGTAAACGAAAAAACCGCCCGTAGGTTGGCCTACGGGCGGTTCGATGCGCAATGCGGCGCGGATCAGGCTCCGATCATGACTCGGGCGAGGGTGCCGGCGTTTCCGCCGGCTGTTCCTGCAGCTCGACCTTGACCTTCTGGCCGATCAGCTTCTGGTAGGCGGCGAATTCCTGGCCGGCCTGCATCTCGCGCAGGCGCTGGCGCAGCATCTTGATCTCCTCGGCAGCCGCCGGCGCCGGGTCCTGCACGGCGCTCAGGGCCAGCACGGCGACGTTGCCGTCGCCCAGCGTGGTCTGGCTGAACTGCGGCTTGCCCTCGGCCGGACGCGGCAGCTTGAACAGCGCCTCGACCAGCGCGCGATCCTGGGTACTGTCGTTGCGCTTCAGTGCACCCGGCTGGCGCAGCCCGGCGCCCAGCGCCGCGGCGGCCTCGGCCAGCGGCTTGCCGGCGCGCAGCTCGGCCAACAGCTTGGCGGCATCGGCCTGCGCCTGTGCCTTGGCGGCCTCGGCGCGCAACTCCTCGCGCAGCGTCTCGGCGACCTCGGCCAGCGGCCGCTGGCGCGGCGCCTCGTACTCGGCCTTGCGCACCACCACCAGGCTGTTCTCGCCCACGCTGATCGGCTTGCTGTTCTCGTTGTCGCTGAGCAGCTCGGCAGAGAACGCGGCCTGCTTGACCGCATCGTTGGCGGCAATGCCTGCACCACCGGCGCGGGTGAACCAGTCGGTGGTCTGCACCGTCAGGCCCAGATCCTTGGCCACGCCATCCAGCGAGCCCGGGTTCTCGAAGGCCAGCTGCTCGATCTTCTCCGCCTGTTCCTGGTAGCGCTTCTGCAGCTCGCGGTTGCGGTACAGGCTGACCAGTTCCTCGCGCACGGCGGGGTCCTCGAAGCGACGCACCACCGACGGCTTGAGATCATCGAGGCGGATCAGGTGCCAGCCGAACTCGGTTTCCACCGGCTCCGACACCTCGCCCTTCTTCAGGTCGAACAACACTTTCTCGAAGCTCTCCGGCATCGCGCCGCGCTGGTTCCAGCCCAGCTCGCCACCCTTGTCCTTCGAACCGCTGTCCTCGGACGAGGCGCGGGCGACATCGGCGAAGGCCTTGCCCGACTTCAGCTGCGCGGCCAGGCCCTCGGCCTTGGCCTTGGCGGCCGACTTGTCGGCGCCGAAGTTGACCAGGATGTGGCTGGCCTTGCGTTCTTCCTGGGTGGTGTAGCGTGCGGCCTTCTCGGCGTCGTAGATCGCCTTGAGCACGTCCTGGCCCGGCGCGTCGGCGGCGGCCATGCCCTCAGGCGACAGCTGCACGTAGGCCAGGCGGATGCGCTCCGGCGACTTCAGCTGGTCCTTCTTTTGTTCGTAGCGCGCCTGCAGCTGCTCGTCGCTGACCGTGGCCTGGGCCAGGTAGCGGGCGCTGTCGAACAGGGCGTATTCGGCAACGCGCTCCTGCATCGCCAGCTTCCAGGCCTGCTGCGCATCGGCGTCGGTGACGATGGCGGTTTCCAGCACGCCGGCGCGCATCTGCTCGATCGCGATCGAGGTGCGGACCTGGTCCTCGAATTTCTCCGGGGTCTGGCCAACGCGGCCCAGCGCCGTCTTGTAGGTCTCGCTGTCGAACTTGCCTTCCTTCTGGAAGGCCGGAATGCGGCTGATGTAGTCGAACAGCACGGCGTCGTTGGCGCGGTAGCCGGCCTTCTCGGCGTACTGGCGCAGCATCGCCTCCTGCGTCATGTCGTCCAGCACCATCTTGCGGAACAGCTTCTGGTCGAACTTGTCGGCGCGGAAGTTCTCGCCCATCAGTGCCATGAACTGCTGGTAGCGCTGGTCGTAGGCATGCTGGAACTGCGACTGGCGGATCTTCTGGCTGCCGACCTTGGCCACCACCGGATCGCCGCCGCCGCTGTTGAAGGTCTCGATGCCGAAAAAGGCGAAGGGCACGACCAGCAGGGCGACGATGAAGCCGGCGACGATGCCGCTGGTGCGGTCACGGATCTGTTGAAGCATGTTTTCCTCAACCCTCTTGGCAGATGCGAAAAACGACAAAGCCCGGTCGAGCCGGGCTTGGTGTGTGTATGGTGGGTTGCCAGGGACTCGAACCCCGAACCTACTGATTAAGAGTCAGCTGCTCTACCATTGAGCTAGCAACCCATACGACCGATTTTTGGGGTGACCGACGGGGCTCGAACCCGCGACAACCAGAATCACAATCTGGGACTCTACCAACTGAGCTACGGCCACCATCGTGAGTTTCCCCACCCAGGGAAGCTCAGGGGGGCGAATCATAGCAGAACTTTTGCGGAGTCAAAACGGTTTTTTGCGACGTCGTTGCAGGCAGCGCTTCAATCCCAGGCCATCGCCCCGGCATAGGCCACCGACAGGGCCCCGGCACCGACATTGACCGCCGCGCTGACACTCATGATCGACAGCAGCAGGGGGATGCCTTGCTCGCGGCAGGCCGAATCGAGCTCGTCGTAGCCGTCCATCCGCGGCACCGCCTCGAGTTCACCACCGTAGCTGACGCAGACATGGCGGCTCATCAACCCGCCCTCGCGTACCACCCGAGCCACCCGCCGCAGCATGTGCCCCACCGCCGCCGCCTGACCGCGGCGGCCGGCCACCAGCCGGGTTTTCTCCCGGTGCAGGGCCACTACCGGCTTCAAGCCCAGCGCCTGGCCCGCCATATGGAACAGCGCACCGACGTTCTCGCCGCGCTGGCGCGCCCGTTCGCGGACATAGCCGACGTCGTCGGGCACCAGGCAGGACACCGTATGGCGACTCAGCTCGCCAAGCCGGGCAAGGATGTCGAGATAGGAACGCCCCTCGCTGACCATCAACGCGCCCTCGGCCGCCTGCACGCCGAGGCCGGCGAACAGCGTGCCTGAATCCACCACCCGCATCGAGAACGCCCCACGCAGGCCCGAGTCGGCGCGGTACTCGCGATAGCTCGACAGGATGCCCAGCGAGGCGCTGGTGATGTTGCCGTGCAGCGAGCTGCGCGCCTTCCAGATCGGGATGCAGATGACGTGGTCGAAATCCGAGACCAGGCGGTCGAGGAAGAAATTGCGGATGCGCGCCACCGGGTAGGACTGCGACTTGGCGTCGACACTGCGCCGGCCGATGCTCTGCTGGTAGAAGGCCAGGGTCGCCTGCGGATCGCGTGCATCGGTATGGACATCCGCGCCGATGCGGATCGATCCGGGCAGCACCTGGATGTCGTGCCTGCGCACGAAATCCGCCGGCAAGTCACAGCTGGAGTCAACGACAATCCCTGTCCGCATCACCCATCCCCCGTCGCAAGTCCTGTCGCTGGCAGCGCCGCGCCTGATCCTGGCGCAGTCGCCGTAGCCCGGTGGTCCGGGTATTTTTTGAAATGCTAGCGTGCGGAGATTCTGCGGGGCAGGTCGAATCGGGACAAGCGTCAATGCGCTGGCCTGCCTTGTAGGAAAACAGCTTGTGCCGGTACAGACCTCAGGCGCCGATCAGGCTCTGGCCGCAGACGCGCAGGGTCTGGCCGCTGATGCCGGCGGCCCCGGGGGTGGCGAGGAAGGTGATCAGCTCGGCGACGTCGCGCGGCTCGCCGCTCTGCGAGAGCGAATTCATGCGCCGTGCCACCTCGCGGAACATCCAGGGCATCGACATCATCATCGGCGTCTCGATCAGCCCCGGCGCCACCGCGTTGGCGGTGATGCCGCGCGACGCCAGCTCGCGCGCTCGCGCCGCGACATAGCCGATCACGCCGGCCTTGGTCGCCGAGTAGTTGGTCTGGCCGACGTTGCCGGCCATCCCCGAGATCGACGACAGGCAGATGATGCGGCCGTGGTCCTGCAGCACGCCGCCCTCGACCAGCTCGCGGTCGATGCGCAGGATCGCCTCGAGGTTGACCGCCATGCTGGCATCCCAGCGATGCTCGTCCATCTTCGCCAGGGTCTTGTCGCGCAGCACGCCGGCGTTGTGCACCAGCACGTCGACGCCGCCGCGCGCCGCGAGGAAGGCGGCGATGCGCTGCGGCGCCCCGGCCGCGCTGACGTCGGCCAGCAGCGACTCGCCGCCGGTTTCATGCATCAGCTGCTCCAGCGCCGCGCGGTTGGCCTCGATATCCAGCCCCACCACCTGCGCGCCCTCCTCTGCCAGCCGCCGCGCCGTGGCCGCACCCAAGCCCTGTGCCGCGCCGGTGACCAGCGCGCGCCGGCCGCGCAGCGGCGCCACCTGCGGCGCGGCACCGTTACCACGCGCCTGCAGACTGAGGCGGAAGGGCTGGCCATCGATATAGGCAGAGCGCGGCGACAGCAGGAAACGCAGCAGGCCATCGAGCCGCTCCTCGGCGCCCTGCTCGACCCAGACCAGGTTGGCAGTGGCGCCGCGCCGGCCGATCTCCTTGGCCAGCGCGCGGGTGAAGCCCTCGATCGCGCGCCGCGCCGCGGCCAGTTCGCTGTTGACGGGGTCGTCCGGCGGCGCCGCCAGCAGCAGCACGCGCGCGTTCGGCGCCAGCCGCGGCAGCAGCGGATGGAAGAATTCATAGAGCGCCTTGAGATCGCCGACGCAGCCGAGGCCGGTGGCATCGAACAGCGCCAGCTCGGCCACCTCGCCCTCGCCCGCCAGCGTGGCGCCGGCCGCAGCAAGCACCGCCTGCGCGACATCGCCCGCCGCAGTGGCCCCGATCGCGCTGCAGGCGGCGCGGCGGCCGGCGAAGGGCTGCTCCTCGTAGGGCTGGCTGCTGCGCGCCAGCAACTGCGGCAGCGGCAGGCCGGCGCCACGCAGCAAGGGACGGGTCAGGGGGCTGCGGCTCAGCCGGGTCAGGAGATCGGTCATCGGGAAGAAAGGAAGGAGTTGAGACTCATGCGCTGCGCAGCCTTGCGTCGGCGTGCAGCGGGGTGACGCGCGCCGGAGCGGCCAGCTGGTCCTCGAGGATCATCACGGCGGCCTTCTCGCCGATCATCGTCACCGGCGCATTGGTGTTGCCGCCGACCAGCGTCGGCATGATCGAGGCATCGACTACGCGCAGGCCCTGCAGGCCGTGCACGCGCAGGCGCGGATCGACCACCGCCAGCGGATCGTCGACGCCCATGCGGCAGGTGCCGACCGGGTGATAGGCGACCTCGGCCGTGCGCCGCACGTAGTCGCGCAGCGCCTCGTCGGTCTGCAGCTGCGGGCCGGGCTGCAGCTCCTCGTCGTTGTGCGCGAGCAACGCCGGCTGGCGCAGGATCTGCCGCACCTTGTGGATGCCGCGCACCAGCCGCTCGATGTCGCGCTCCTGGGCGGCGAAACCCGGGTCGATCAGCGGCGCATCCATCGGATCGGCACTGCGCAGGCCGACGCGGCCGCGCGACAGCGGCCGCAGGTCGTAGATCATCACCGAGTAGCCATAGCCGCCGAACACCGGCCGCATGTCCAGCGCATGGTTGGTGTTGAGTGCCGGCAGGATGTGCAACTGCAGGTCCGGGATCGGCTCGTCGATGCGCGAGCGGATGAAACCGCCGGCCTCGCCCATCGAGCTGGTGAACATGCCGCGACGGGCGAAGACGTACTGGAACAGGCCGACCAGGCTGCGCCACCAGGCGCCCGGATGGAACGACAGGCCGACGCGCGTGCGCGTGCGCATCACCACGAAGCAGTCGAGGTGATCCTGCAGGTTCTGGCCGACGCCGGGCAACTCGTGCCGCAGCGGAATGCCATGCCGCGCCAGTTCCTCGCGCGGGCCGATGCCGGACAGCATCAGCAGCTGCGGCGACTGGAAGCTGCCGGCGCAGAGAATCACCTCGCGGCTGGCGCGCAGCTCGACATCGCGGCCGCTGCGGCGGTAACGCAGGCCAACCGCACGGCGGCCGTCGAGCAGGATCTTGGTCACCTGCGCACCGGTGAGGACGCGCAGGTTCGGCCGCCCCTCCGCCGGCCGCAGGTAGGCGCGCGCATTGCTGCAGCGCTCGCCGTCCTTCTGGAAGGTGCGGTAGATGCCGACGCCGTCCTGGCTGGCGCCGTTGAAATCCGGATTGAGCGGATAACCCGCCTGCACGCCGGCCTCGACGAAGGCCTGGCTCAGCGGATTGACGTAGCGCCGGTCGGCGACGTTGAGCGGCCCGCCCTGGCCGTGGAACTCATCGGCAAAGGGCTCGTGGTTTTCCGACTGCCGGAAGTAGGGCAGCAGCTCGCGCCAGGACCAGCCGCTGCAGCCGAGGCTGGCCCAGTGGTCGTAGTCGCTGGCATGGCCGCGGATATAGGTGGTGCCGTTGATGCTGCTGGAGCCGCCCAGGGTGCGGCCGCGCGGCTGGAACAGGCGACGGCCGGCGAGTTGAGCCTGCGGCTCGCTCCAGAACGACCAGTTGTAGCGCTTGCTGCGCAGCAGCGCCGGGATGCCCGTCGGGATACGGATCAACGGGTTGAGCTTGTCGCCAGGCCCGGCCTCCAGCAGGCAGACGCGGTAGCGCCCGCCCTCACTGAGGCGGTTGGCCAGCACGCAGCCGGCGGAGCCGCCGCCGACGATGAGAAAGTCATATGTCTCTGCTGCTGCCGTCACGCTGCACCGCCGCCGATTGCCGGAATACGCCCGCAACGGTCCCGGGTCTTGCGGCCCAGCGCGCGGACAGCACCACTGTCGTTCAGCGCGGGCCAGGGCCGTGAGAGGCGCCGATGCCAAGCTGCTTAGCATTTCAGGCTGGCAGGGCCCGCCGTCACGGCCCGGCGCCTCGGATCGGGCCAGCGCCGCGACAGGCGCCCGGCCAGGGATGACCCGCGGGCTTGCCTGCCCCCTGCCCCGTGTCAGAATTGCGACACACGCATCCCGGGCCATTGATACCGCAATGAGCGTCACCCACGACGATCCGCCGGACACCACGCCGCAGCAGCAGGAGCGCCAGCGCGCCCGCATCCGCAATGCCGCGCCGGGCGCCTATCTGCGCAATCTCATCACCATCGCCGCCGAGACCGGCGGCGTCAGCATCGACAGGATCCTCGAGGGCAGCCGCGTCACCATGCCGATGCTGGAGACGCCGGACCTGCGTGTCGCCGCGCCGGACGCCGCGCGCATCGTCATCCGCGCCTTCCAGCTCTCCGGCAACCGCGGCCTCGGCTACGAGTTCGGCCTGCGCGCGCACCCGGCCGCGCATGGCAATGTCGGCTACGCCGCGATGAGCTGCGGCACGCTGCGCGAGGCGATGGACCTGGTGATGCGCTACGTCCACCTGCGCCAGCAGGACATCGGCCTGAAGCTCAGCACCGAGGGCGAGCAGCTGGTGCTGGAGGCGCGTGACACCCACGATGTCGGCCCCTTGCGCAACTTCCTGCACGAGTCCTTGATGATCGGCTTCTGGCGCATGATCGGCTTCATGCTCGGCGAGCCGCAGGTCGAGGCCGAGATCCGCTACGAATGGCCCGAGCCGGACTACCACGCCGCCTTCCGCGAGCGCCTGCCAGCCGTGCGCTTCGGCCAGCCGATCACGCAGCTGCGGCTGCCGCTGAAGTATCTCGAACGCCGCCTGGTGATGGCCGAGCCCAGCGCGGTGAAGAAGGCCGTGGCCCAGCTTGAAAACGAGATGGCCACCACCGCGCCCAGCACCGAGAACCTGCTGGAACGCGTGCGCGCCGAGCTCAAGCCCAGCGCCGACGGCTATCCCGATCTCGAATCGGTGGCCTCCTGCCTGTTCATGTCGGGCCGCACCCTGAAGCGGAAACTCGAAGCCCGCGGCACCAGCTTCCAGAGCCTGCTCGACGAGGTGCGCTACCGCGACGCGCTGCGCCTGCTGGAAAACGCCGATCTCGACATCCAGCAGATCGCCACCCTGCTCGGCTACCGCGACCCGCCCTCGTTCACCCGCGCCTTCAAGCGCTGGAGCGGTCGTTCTCCGAGCGAGCTGCGGGCGCAGCAGAAGTCCTGAGGCTAAGAACAACCCATTAGCCACGGATTTACACGGATGCACACGGATAGACAAAAAGATATCCGGTTCATTGCGGCGGACCCGAGGACTGCGCCAGGCTCTCTGCAACCTGAACAATCCGTGTCATCCGTGTAAATCCGTGGCAGAAGTTTTTTCTATCTTGAGACGGTACTCGCTGGGACTGATCCCCGCCTCGCGCCGGAACGCGCGGGTGAAGTTGGCGGCGTCGCTGTAGCCCAACTCCAGCGCGATCTGCGTCACCGTCATCCGCCCCGCCGCCAGCAGATCGCGGGCGCGCTCCTGCCGCACCTGCGCCAGCAGTTCGCGGAAACCCTGGCCCTCGCGCTGCAGGTGCCGGTCCAGCGTGCGCTGCGACAGGTTCAGCGTATGCGCCAGCTCGGTCAGCGTCGGCAGGCCATCGCTGGCCTCGCGCAGCATCATCCGCACCCAGTCGGCGACACGACCTTCCGCCACCGCATCGCGCAGCAGCGCCGCACAGCGCGCCTCGGCCAGCTGCAGCGCATTCGGATCGGCCAGGATCGGCGGGCGATCCATCACCGCTGCCGGCAGGCGCAGGCACAGGCCGGTCGCGCCGGTCCAGCCGAACTGCACGCGCGCACCTTCCAGCTCGGCGTAGCGCGCCGCATGCGGCGGCTCGGCGATCGACAGCAGCAGCTGGTGCGACGGCATCTGGTCCTGCAGCAACTCGTACAGCGCGCTGTGGATCGCCACCGCGATGGTCTCGACATGGAACACGAAGGCGCCGTGGCTCAGCGGCAGCGCCGGTTCGAAACGGATCTCCGCCTGCGCCGCATCGCGGCGGCAGCGCATGCGGAAGGTCGGTGAGAGCAGGCGGAAGAAGCGCGCCGTCAGCCGCATCGCGTAGTCGATGGTCGGGCTGCTGAGGATGCCGTAGCCGACCACGCTGTGGGTGCTGATCCGCAGCGAGCGCCCCAGCTCGAAGCCGAGGTCGCTGCGCCCGCTGAGCCGCGCCGCCTCGGCCAGCAGCGTCTCCACCTGGTCCAGCCGCAGCATCGCGCCGGGCTCGGCGAACAGCTGCGGGCGCACGCCGGCCGCCTGCAGCAGCGCGGCGACGTCGACGCCGTGGCGCTGCAGGATCTCGCCCATGCGGGCGTAGTAGCGCGCCGGCAGTTCAGGGACGATCGTCATCGGAAAGAGAACGATTTCTTGCCACGGATGAACACGGATTTACACGGATAAAGGAAGTACACCTGCATGCGGCCCCCTGCTTTCCGTGTGTGTCGGTGTCATTCCGTGGCAAAAATGCTGTTGCCAACTGTCTGAAAATGACAGGGTGTTGTCAAGAAATGACAGGGCTCCGGGCCGGCCGCTGCCCAAGAATCCCTCCATGCCACGGCGACTGTGGCGAACACTGGAAATGGAGAGAGACATGACGATGCAAACCCTGCAGAGCGAAGACGCCGGCAGCTGGAAGGACGGCAAGCGCCGCCTGTGGCTGATGGGCCTGCTGTGGCCGGCGCTGCCGCTGATCAGTGCCGCGCTGGCGCTGACCACGGACATCGGCCTGTTCTGGTGGCTGACGCCGGTGGTGATCTACGGCCTGGTGCCGCTGCTGGACCGTCTGATCGGCGAGGACCGCCACAACGCGCCGGAATCGATGGTCGCTGCGCTGGAGAACGACCGCTACTACCGCCTCGCCACCTACGCCTTCATTCCGGTGCAGTACCTCAGCGTGATCGGCGGCGCCTGGCTGGCCATGCGCGGCGGCCTGCCGGCGCTGGACCTCGCCGGCCTGGCGATCTCGGTCGGCCTGGTCAGCGGCGCGGGCATCAACACCGCCCATGAGCTGGGCCACAAGCGCCCGGCGCTGGAACGCTGGCTGGCGCGCATCACGCTGGCACCGGCGGCCTACGGTCACTTCTATGTCGAACACAACCGCGGCCACCACGTGCGCGTGGCGACGCCGGAAGACCCGGCCAGCTCGCGCCTCGGCGAAAACTTCTACCAGTTCCTGCCGCGCAGCGTCTGGGGCAGCCTGAAGTCGGCCTGGCACCTGGAAAAGGCGCGCCTGGAACGCAACGGCAAGCCGGTGTGGCACCACAGCAACGAGAACCTGCAGGCCTGGGCGATGACGGTCGTGCTGTTCGGCGGCCTGGCGCTGTGGCTCGGCGCCGCGGTGCTGCCCTTCCTGCTGCTGCAGGCGGTGATCGGCTTCTCGCTGCTGGAAGTGGTCAACTTCCTCGAGCACTACGGCCTCTGCCGCCAGAAGGAAGCCAGCGGCCGCTACGAGCGCTGCAAGCCGGAGCATTCCTGGAACAGCAACCACATCGTCACCAACCTGATGCTGTACCACCTGCAGCGCCACTCGGATCACCACGCCAACCCGACGCGCCGCTACCAGGCCCTGCGCCACTTCGAGCAGGCGCCGCAGCTGCCCTCGGGCTACGCCGGCATGATCGTGGTGGCGATGATCCCGCCGCTGTGGCGCGCCCTGATGGACCATCGCGTGCTGGCGCACTACGACGGCGACGTCAGCCGCTGCAACATCTACCCGCCGGCGCGCGAGAAGCTCCTCGCCCGCTACGGCGCCGACCAGCAGACCCGCGTGGAGGCCTGAGCCATGGAACGCCATCAGTGCAACGGCTGCGGCTATATCTACGACGAGGCCCGCGGCGACATCCACAACGGCTATGCCCCCGGCACGAAGTTCAGCGCGCTGCCGCAGGACTGGTGCTGCCCGGACTGCGCGGTGCGCGAGAAGCCGGATTTCGAGCGCGTCGAAGGAGCGGTCGCATGAAGACCTGGATCTGCGCCACCTGCGGCATCGTCTACGACGAATCGCGTGGCTGGCCCGAGGACGGCATCGTCGCCGGCACGCGCTGGCAGGATGTACCGGACAGCTGGAGTTGCCCGGACTGCGGTGCGACCAAGGCCGAGTTCGACATGCGCGAACTGGCTTGCTGAGAAACCGCAGTAGCCCAAACGAAGAAGCGGCCCATCGGGCCGCTTCTTTTTTGCATCACTGTCCCTTCACTGCTTCGTCGGCACGCCGCCGGCAATGCGTTCACGGATGCGGCGCTGCAGCTGCGCACGCTGGTGCAGGTGACGCTTGCCGCTGCGCGCTTCGTCCTGCGCAATGCCGCGCAGCTCGGCGAACAGCACCCAGGCCTGGGTCAGCGCATTGGCGCAGCCGCCATGCTCCAGCTCGGAGTGCAGCAGGTAGCCGAAGGGGCGGCTCAGCCGCAGCAGCACCTGGTCGGTGCCGGGCGAGTTGATCTCGCGCATCACCCGCAGGCGCGCGTGGCGCCGCGTGTAGCAGGCCTCCCAGTAGGCTTCCATGCCGGCGCAGAGGCGTTCCAGGCCCGGGGCCATCGGCGCGGTGGTCTCCAGCACCTCGGCCAGCACCTCGCTCAGATAGTGGCGATAGATATCGACCGCTCCCAGCCGCTCGATCGGGCGGCGTGCAGCCTGCGCCGTCGGCGTCATTTCCCTGTTGTTCATTTCGTCATCATCCCGGATTCGGTGGGGCCGATCCTTGCGCCGGTTCACATTGCGGTGGCCAAACGCGATCGCCGTCACTTTGCCGGCTGCCCATGCCAGCGGCCATGGCAACCGGGGCCCGGAAGCCCGGGCGGCAGCAAATCGCCGCATGAACGGTCACGGCCGGACTGCAGGACTCCGAAGCGACATTCAGCCCACCGCGTCGCCGCGGCGTTGCGGATCGATCAGGATCTTGGCGTGCCGCTCCGGGTCGCGCAGCGCGTCGAAGGCCGCGCTGACGCCCTCGAGCCCCACCGTTCCGGTCAGCATGTGGCCGCAGGCGACCTCGCCCTCGGCGATCATGTGTAGCGCGTCGCGGTACTCCAGCGGCGTGTAGCCGAGCACGAAGCGCAGCTCGATTTCCTTGTTGATCGCCAGCGCCGGCTCGATCGTATCGGCCTGCATGCAGACGCCGACCACCACCACGCGCGACAGCATCGGCGCGCCTTCGAGGATCTTCTGCAGCACGCCGGGCACGCCGACGCATTCGAAGATCACCGGCCGCTTCGGCATCGCACCCAGTGCCTCGGCCAGGCGCCAGGCGCGCCACCAGGGCACCGGCAGCAGGCCCAGCTTCTCGCGCGTCCCCACCACCAGTTCGAAAGCCATCGGCGCAGTGCCGAGGAAGCCATATTCCTTCCAGTTGTCGAAGGGCGAACCCTGCTTCGGATCGATCACCACGTCGGCGCCGCAGCGCAGCGCCAGCTCGCGGCGGCCGGCGGAGAAATCGCTGGCGACGATGGTCTTCACGCCGCTGGCCTTGAGCATGCAGATCACGCCCAGGCCCACCGGCCCGCAGCCGATCACGATCGCCACCTCGCCCTTGCGGATCTGGCTGCGCCGCACCGCATGCAGCGCCACCGCCATCGGCTCGGTCATCGCCGCATGGTCCGCATCGAGGCCGTTGGGCACTGGCATCATCAGGCTGGCCTGCACCAGCACCTGCTCGGCGTAGGCGCCCGGAGCGCGCGGCGTCAGGCCGACCAGGTCGATCTCCTTGCCGACGCGCAGCATCGGCACCGCGCAGACCCGCGTACCCGTGGGCAGCTTGCGCAGGTTGCGCGGGCCATAGTCGAGGATCTCGCCGCAGAACTCGTGGCCGAACACAACCTCGTCGCTGGAGCGGCCGATGTGTGGGTAGCCCAGGCGCCCGACGAGATCGCTCATGTGGTCGCAGTGCTGGCGCATGTGCAGGTCGGAGCCGCAGATGCCGCAGCGCAGGACCTGCAGCAGCACCTGGCCCTTGCCGGGCTTGAGCGCCGGGCGATCGACGACGCGAAGTTCCGCGTTCTGGCAGATGACGGATTTCATCGGGATGATCCCAGTCGTTGCAGGCGATGCGCGAGCCTAGCACGCGTCGCCGGCGCTGCCGCAGGCCGGGATCTGGCTGGAATATCCCCAATCAGGGGCGTTGCCGTTGCGGCAACGCCCCGTTCACGAAACGATCGGCTTGCCTCAGGGCGCTGCCGGCAGCGCTCGCGGCGTGGCAACGTTCCACCACAGGTCGAAGGTGTCGAGCAGGCCAGCCAGTTCACCCAGTTTGGTCGCATCGCCGCTGACGGTGGCGACGCCACCCTTCACCAGCTCCGGCAGCTTGGCCTTGCCGAACAGCAGCGCGAGCAGCGCATCCTTCGGCAGCGCCAGGCTCAGGTCCGGCGTGGCGACCGGCGGCACCGTGTTGAGCACAGCGTTCTCCAGCACCAGGCCGTAGTCCTGCTTGAGGTCCGTCACCGCGATGTTGATCGCGATGCGATGGCCCTGCGCCTTCGGTCCGTTGAGGCGGATTGCGACGACGTCGAACAGCTGCTCGACGGTCAGCGCGCGCAGCAGGTCGGGGCTGCCGGTGCTGGGCGTCGAGTTGCGATTCACGCCCTCGCGCAATTCCTTGGCGCCGGTCAGGTAGAAATTGCGCCAGATGCCGCTCTCGGCCTGGTAGCCCATCTGCGTCAGTGCATCGGCCAGCAGCTTGCGTGCGGCCTGGTTCTCGGGCTGCGCGGCAACCAGCGTGTCCAGCACCTGCGCCACCCAGCGGTACTCGCCAGCAGCGTAGTCCTTGCGCGCCTTCGCCATGATCCGGTCTGCGCCGCCCATGTACTCGACGAACTTCCTGCCCGACATCTGCGGCGGCAGCGGCTGCAGCGTCGCGGGATTGCCGTCGAACCAGCCGAGGTAATAGGCCCAGACGCCCTTCACGTTGTGGCTGACCGTGCCGTAGTAGCCGCGGTTGGCCCAGAACTGCGCCAGTTCGTCCGGCAGCGCCACCAGCTCGGCGGCCTCGTCCTTGTTGTAGCCGTGGTTGGCCAGGCGCAGCGTCTGGTCGTTGAGGTACTTGTAGAGGTCACGCTGCATCTGCAGCGTCTTCACCACGTCGGCGCCCCAGACCGGCCAGTGGTGCGGGCCGTACAGCACCTCCGCCTGCGCACCCCAGCGCGTCAGTGTGGTGTTGAGCACCCGCGCCCAGCCCAGCGCGTCGCGCGGCTTGGCGCCACGCAGGGTCTGGATGTTGTGCATCGTATGGTTGGCGTTCTCCGCCGCGGTGAGCGCCTTGTACTCGCGGATGTAGAAATGCATTTCCGCCGGTGCCTCGCTGGCGGGCGCCAGCAGGAAATCGAAGGTCAGGCCGTCGATCTGCACCGTCTGGTCGCCGGCACCGATCTCGCGCGTCGGGCGGATCATCGTGATCGTGCCCGCCGGAGTACCCAGGCCCAGGCCGGAAGTCACCGAGCCGGTCGCGCTCTTCGGCAACAGGTTGCCGAACTGGTAGCTGGCGCGACGCGTCATGTGGTTCGCGGTATTGACGTTCTCGCTGACCGCCTCATGGACGAAATGCTCCGGCGCGATGATCTGCACCTTGCCGGCCTTGACGTCGGCCTCGTCGACCACGGCGCGCACGCCGCCGAAATGGTCGATGTGGCTGTGCGTGTAGATCACCGCAACCACCGGCTTGCTGCCGCGATGCGCGCGGTACAGATCCAGGCCGGCCTTCGCGGTCTCGGTGGTCAGCACCGGGTCGATGATGATCAGACCGGTCTTGCCCTCGACGATCGTCAGGTTGGAGACGTCGGCGCTGCGCACCTGGTAGATGCCGGGCACCACCTCGAACAGGCCGCCGATCGCCAGCAGCTGCTGCTGTCGCCAGAGGCTGGGGTTGACCGTGTCGGGCGCGGGCTGGTCGTTGCCGTACTGGTAGGCACCGAGATTCCAGATCTCGCGGCCGTCGGCCGTCCTGATCACGCCACCCTCCGGCAGCGGCGCGATGTAGCCGCGGCGCGCGTTGGCGAAGTCCGAGATATCCGCAAAGGGCAGCTCCTTCAGCACCGCCGCATTGGCGGCACGGGTGGTCGGCGTCGCAGCCGGGGCCTCCGCAGGCGATTGCGCCAGTGCTGCGCCCCCGCCAAGACCGGCCAGCAGCAGCGCAGCCAGGTTCATCCGTATCGTCTTCATCGCTTTGTCCTCTCTCGCAGGCCTGTGCCGCAGTGTCGCAGCATCACATGCAGCCTAAGATCGCCGTCACCGCAGAAATTGACCGGCCGATGCCAATTTTTTATCTTCTTGCGACAAACCACCATGACCCCGACCGATCTCGTCCGCGCCGATGCCCTGCGCCACTACCCGGAGCTGGTTGCCAGCCTCGGCGGCGACGCACGCGCCCTGCTGCGTGCCGTGCGGATTCCGCCGCAGGCGCTGCGCAATGCCGAGGGCTTCGTGTCGTTCCGCGCGATGCTGGAGCTGCTGGAGCTCAGTGCGGAAACGCTGGACTGCAAGGACTTCGGCCTGCGCCTGGCGAAGCAGCAGGGCATCGACATCTTCGGCCCGCTGTCGCTGGCAGCGCAGAACTGCGAGACCGTCGGTGATGCACTGGAATGCTTCCAGCGCTTTTTCCACACCCACAATCCGGCCCTGGAAATTTCCCTGCGCCCCGCACCCGGCGGCAAGTCGACGCTGGTCGGCACCAGGATCCTGCTGTCGCGGCCCTCGGCGCACCGGCAGTTCGACGAGCGCAATGCCTTGATTGCCCACCAGTCGATCCTGCTGCTGAGCGGCAACGCCTACAGGCCGCTGCGCGTTCTGCTGCCGCACAGCCGCCTGTCGCCAGCCGCCACCTACCGCGCCAGCTTCGGCTGCGAGCTGCGCTTCGACCAGGGCGAAGCCGCCATCGAAGTCTCCGCCGCCGACCTGCGCCGGCCGGTGCGCGGCAACAACCCGCAGCTGCGCCGCATCGCCACCGCCTTCCTCGAGAGCCAGGGCAGCAAGGCCCAGGCCACGCTGGGCAGCCGTGTGCGCGATGCGATCAAGCCACTGCTGCCCAGCGGCCGCTGCGACCAGGCCAATGTCGCGGACGCCCTCTACCTGCACCCGCGCACCCTGCAGCGCCGCCTTGCCGACGAGGGCAGCAGCTTCGAGCAGATCAGGGAAGAGGTACGCCGCGAAGTGGCGGAGCACTACCTGCGCAGCTCGAACCTGCCGTTGTCGCAGGTCACCGCCCTGCTCGGCTACAGCGAGCAGTCGGCGCTGACGCGCAGCTGCCGGAGGTGGTTCAAGAAGGCGCCGCTGGCGATGCGTCGTGTGGCGAAGCGGTGAACAGAGTCGGGGGCACAGGCGTTGCGGGCTTATGGCCATCCCGATGAGCGGCCTGTGGTGGAAGGCGAAGCAACGACCCATGCGGCCTGCTCTTTATAGACAATGAAGACTTCACCCGGAGCCCGTGTGCAATCCAAGCTCGATGCCGCGTTGTCACATCAGCAGGCGCGTCAGGCCTATGGCCTGCTCGCGGGAGTGCTATCCGTCGCCACCCGCTACGAAGCCCTGGCCACGCGACGGATGATCGAACACGCCCGCTTCGGCAGCGCCCGTTCGGTTTTCGAGTTTGGTTGCGGCACCGGGCATTTCGGCAACGAGCTGCTGACTCATCACCTGCCCGCCGATGCCCGTTATACCGGCGTCGATCTCACTCCGCGCATGATTGCGCTCAGCCGAAAACGCCTGGCCCGGTTCGGCGTTCGCGCAAAACTGCACCAGAGCGACGGCGGCCCTCCGGCAGACGAGCAAGCCAGGTCACATGACCGCTTCGTCTCCAACTTCGTCCTCGACCTGCTGCCGGAAGTGGAAATCGAGGCCGTGCTGGCCGCCGCCCATCGAATGCTGGCGGATGACGGCCTGCTCTGCCTCGCGAGCCTCGCACCGGGCCGGGGCTTCGCATCGCGACGGATCATGCGCGTCTGGGAGGCGATCTACCGCGTCACGCCCGCAGTCGTCGGTGGCTGCCGCCCACTGCAACTCCGCACGCTGCTGCCCGACAGCCGCTGGCGCGTGCTGCACAACGAAGTGGTGGGGCCGCTGGGCATTCCGCTGGAAGTCGTTGTCGCCGCAAAAGGCTGACAATGGCCACAGAACCCTTGAACCCATCCCGACCCACCGGAAAGCCATGAGCAAGATCAAACGGATCAGCTTCGTATGGAACGCCGACTTCAGCATCGCAGGCGGCATCCGCGCGTTGAAGGAGGTCGTGTCGGGACATCACAGCTGCACACTCTGCGAGATCGCCTATCACCGGGTGACGCAGACTGGCGACTGGAAGGCGTACAAGAAGGAGTTGATCGAGCGCCTGGGCGCCGATATCAGCGAGCCCTGCCGCAATCAACTCGGCAAAGCCGAGCGGGCGGCTGCGGCGGGCGACTTCCCGGCAGTACTGGTGCGCAGCGGCGCGGGAGTGCGCAAGCTCCTGGGCAGCACGGACATCAATGGTTGCAACGGAGACTTCGCCGCGTTCCGGAAGAAGCTGGATGCGGCCCTCGGCAAGATGATCCGCAAGGGACACTGATCGCATCGGGCCGCTGATATCGCCGTGGCAGGGCGATCGGCAACCTGGTCAGCGCTGCCCGCGCCCCTTGCGCTGCAGCGCCTTCTTCCCCGGTGCTGCAATCGCTCCCGACGTTGCCGCACGCAGGATGCGCCGGAACTTGGGACATTCCATATGACTGGGCGCGGGGCAGGCCGCGGCGTGGCGCAGGCCGTCGCGCATGGCGCTGAGCTTGCGGATCGTTTCATCCAGTTCGTCGGCTTTTGCCGCAAGCAGCTGCCGGTCGATCTGCGGCCGGCCGTCCGGCGTGAACATCCGCGCGATCTCGTCCAGCGAGAAGCCGGCGCTGCGCCCCACGGAAATCAGCGCCAGCCGCTCCAGCACGCCGGCATCGAACAGGCGACGCAGGCCACGGCGGCCGACCGGGGCGATCAGCCCCTTTTCCTCGTAGTAGCGCAGCGTCGAGGCCGCCAGGCCGGACTGCTGCGCCACCTCGCCGATGTCCAGTTCCTTCACCTGCTTGACCTCAAGTCGACTTGAAGTGGCACAGTGCCGCCTCCCCGCCTCGATGGCAAGCCAATGGAGAAGCTCATGGATATCGCGCAGAACACCCACAGCGAGCAAGCGATGCTGTGGAACGGCCTCGCCGGACGCGCCTGGGTCGAGGCGCAGGCGGTGCTGGACCGGATGTTCCAGCCCTTCGAGGACCTGCTGGTCGACGCGGTCCGCGCCGCCTCGGCCGGCCGCGTGCTCGATGTCGGCTGCGGCACCGGCAGCACCACGCTCGCGGTCGCGCGTTTGCCTTCGACGCAACGCGGCACCGGCATCGACATCTCCGAGCCGATGCTCGCCGCCGCCCGCAGCCGCGCCGAGCGGGAAGGCACGCCGGCCCGCTTCCTCTGCGCCGACGCGCAGCTCCAGGCTTTCGAGCCTGCCGGCTTCGACATGATCATCTCGCGCTTCGGCGTGATGTTCTTCGATGACTCCGTGCAGGCCTTCGCCAACCTGCGGCGTGCCGCGCGTGACGGCGCCAGCCTGCGCTTCGTCGCCTGGCGCAGTGCCGCGGAGAATCCGTTCATGACCACCGCCGAGCGCGCCGCGGCACCGCTGCTGCCCGGGCTCCCCGCGCGCCTGCCGGACACGCCGGGGCAGTTCGCCTTCGCCGATGCGTCGCGAGTCCGGCGCATCCTGCAGGACAGCGGCTGGGCCGATATCGAGATCAGGCCGATCGAACTGCGCTGCACGCTGGCGGAGCAGGACCTGGTCCTGTACCTGAGCCGCCTCGGGCCTCTCGGCCGCGTTCTGACGGAGATCGACGAACTGGCCCGCAGGCGGGTGATCGAGACGGTCCGCGCTGCGTTCGAGCCCTATGTCTGCGGCGCGGAGGTGCGCTTTGAGGCGGCTTGCTGGATGGTCAGTGCGCGGGCGGCGGCACCCTGATCGAGGAGGGTCCGGCAGGGCAAATGATCCGCCTGTCGCGGAAGGCGGATCACGATCCGCCCTACGAGCTACGCGCTATTTCTTCTGCAGCAGCGCCTTCAGATCGGCGAAGGGATTGCCGGTCGCCACCGTACCGCGATCCTCCGTCGACGCCTTGCGGCCGTCGTTGTCGGTGTAGCGCGCATGCTCGTTGTCGTGGCAGTACAGGCACAGCAGCTCCCAGTTGCTGCCGTCCTCCGGGTTGTGGTCGTGGTTGTGGTTCTTGTGATGGACGGTCAGCTCGCGCAGGTTCGTGCGGGTGAACTCGCGCGCGCAGCGGCCGCAGACCCAGGGGTACATCTTCAGCGCGCGCTCACGGTAGCCGGCGTCGCGTTGCGCGGAACTGCGTTGTGCATCTGCCACGATCTGGTCGAGCCTGGCGTTGTCGATGACGGTTTTCTTGATGGCCACTATGGCTTCCGGCGGGGGTTGCGGTGTACAGGCTGGCATATCGGGGCGGAGGTGGCGAGCCGGGTCAGCCGCCGGACATGCCAGCTCATTCCATCGACGGAACAGGATCAACGGCCTGAGCAGCCAACAGCGGCTCCAGCAACCCCCACG
>DATILC010000028.1:0-6805 GCA_035476855.1 Solimonas sp.
CACTACGAAGGCAGAGGCTGGCGGGGGTTTCACCATCACGCAAGCTTGAGCATCGCAGCCTATGGGTTCTTGATGGCCCGACAGCTTCGGCACCCAGAGGGCGCCGGTAAAAAAACTCTGCCCGCCGCTCGCAACCTGCCCTGCCCACGCATTACAAACCTCGCGGCAGCCCAGCGCACACAGCGCCACGTCCCATCATCGCTCACGACCTTACGGCTGCGTATCGCCGCAGCATTGCTCAAGACGCTACCGCGGTGCCCTTGCTGCCTGCGCGTAAACGCAAGGCTACGCTTGTGACACAGCAAGAGTAGCAGGTGATGGACGCGCAATGCTGAGCTCAAGGCAAATCCGCCTGCAGTGCCCGCCCCCGGGCGGAGCACCTGCGTAGCACGGTAGAGCGTATCGCGGCCCGAAGCGAAGCACGCTTCGCGGCGGCGGGCCCGTTCGGGGCCGATGCGAAGCGTTCTTCGTTCCGCAACGCCACCAGGCTCCTTCGATCTGTGACTGCGGCCTGGCACGGCTGATGCGAATAAGGGATCGGGTTGCGCCAAGGCATGCAACCCGCAGTGCCTCATCGCATCGGAAAGGCGGGCCATGAACCGGATGTTGCTGGGCTACAGCCCGGACTTCGATATCTTCGACAGCGCGTCGAACACAAGCCTGGCGCCCACGCGCGCGGATCGCGAAGCGGTGGCCTTCGACACCCAAAGCACCGAGCAGGCCGCCGAGCTGATCGGCACCCTTGGCCGGCCGGGCTTTGCGACGATGCTCGGCCGCCTGGTACGGCGCACCGCGCTCGATTCGGGCCGGCCGCTCAAGGATGCGGTCGCGGCCGAACTGGTCGACCTGCTGGAGACGGCCGCCTGGCGCGCACTGCCGCGCTCCGATGCGCCCATCGCGACCGATGCCGCCGCCGCCTTCGGGCGTGCCAACCGCTTCTTCGGCATAGAGCTGGAAGGCCTCAGTCCCGAGGACAAGGAATTCGAGGCGGCCCGGCGTTTCGTGCAACTCAGCGCCGAGGCGGCACGCCAGGCGGCCCGCACCCCGGCGCAACTGCCACCGCGCGCAGCCGCGCGACGGGCCGCCGCACTGGCGGCGCGGCGCTATGCGCCGGGCTGGATGCAAGCGGCTGTGCCGGCGCTCGCGTCGGCACAGCCGTCGTCTTCGTTCGCGCGGACCGGGCGCTGGCTGCGCCACGGCCCGGGTGTGATCGTGTTGAACCCTGATTCGCAGGGACCACCGCCGAGGCGCTTGCGCCCTATTCCTACCCAAGGAGATCGCTATGCATGACATCGACCGGACCCAGATGGAGTACAGCCCCGAGCTGTCGAGCTTCGAGACCGAGCAGTACGAATTCGGCCAGCAGGAATGGTCGGGCGAGGCCTATGGCGAGACCTACGGCGAGAGCGTGCTGACTGAAGCCGAGGAGACCGAACTCGCCAGCGAGATGCTCGAGGTCACCAACGAAGCCGAGCTGGACCGCTTCCTCGGCAACCTGCTCGGCCGCGCTGCGCGCGCGGTCGGCTCGGCCGTGCGCTCGCCGATCGGCCAGGCGGTGGGCGGCGTGCTCAAGGGCGTGGCCAAGAAGGCGCTGCCGCTGGCCGGCGGTGCGCTCGGCGGCTACGTGGGCGGACCGCTGGGCGCCAAGATCGGCAGCGGCCTGGCCTCCGCGGCCGGCAGCGCGCTGGGTCTGGAGGCGGAATCTCTCGAGCAGGAGGACCGCGAATTCGAGGGCGCCAAGCAGTTCGTGCGCTTGGGGGCCGATACCGTCAAGCAGGCCGCTGCGGCACCGCCGACGGCCGACCCGCGCGCCGTGGCACAGAACGCCGCGATCGCGGCCGCCCAGCGTCATGCGCCGGGGCTGCTCCCCGGTGGCGGCGCCATGCCGGGCGCGATGCGCGCAGCCGCCGGCGGCGCCCGTGCGGGGCGCTGGATGCGCCGCGGCAACAAGATCGTGCTCTACGGAGTTTGACGTCCATGGTCATCAGCCCCTTCGCCGCGTGGATGCTCGCGCAGGAAGCTCGCGCATTGCTCACGCGCCTGGCCCGCGTCAAGCCCTTCGCGCTGCTCGAGCCGATGCTGCCGGCCGCCGGCCTGCAGCCCGGCGCGCAGGCGGCGACCGAGCGCTATCTGGTGGCGGGCCGGCGCGAGTTGCGCGCGATGGTGCTGGACTTCCTGGCCTGGCTGCGCACCGCGCCCACGCAGGGGGCGACGGCGGCCGACGCGCAGCGCCGCTTCACCATCCTGCGGCTCAAGTTCAACGCGGTGCTCACTCAGTTCGACATGTTCAACGACGTGATCTCGCAGCGCAGCGAACACGACACCGGCGTCTGGCTCTGCGGCCTGGACGCGGTCGCGGCCGATGCACTCGCGCTGCCAGGCGGCTACTACGAGGTGCCGCCGCTGGTGTGCTATCTCGACCGCGGCGTCGGTGCCGCGATCCGGCGCGCGCGCACACGCCTGCCAGGCGGCGGCGAGAACCCGGTGTCGATCATCCGCGTGCCGCGCGAACGCATGGTGGGCAGCAGCATCGCGGCGTCGCTGATCCACGAGGTCGGCCACCAAGCGTCGGCCCTGCTCGACCTGGCCGCCTCGCTGCGGCCGCTGCTGCAGGGCATGCAGCGCGGCGGCGGCCTGGCCTGGCGACTGTTCGAGCGCTGGATCGGCGAGATCCTCAGCGACTTCTGGTCCTGCGCCCGGCTCGGCATCTCGGCCACGCTCGGCCTGATGGGCGTAGTCAGCCTGCCGCGGCCTTTCATGTTCCGGCTGAATGTGGACGACCCGCATCCGGTGCCGTGGATTCGCGTTCGCCTGTCGTGCGCGATGGGTCAGGCGCTGTACCCGCATGCGCAGTGGGAACGGCTCGCGAGGCTGTGGAGCGCGTACTACCCGCTCGACGGACTCGATGCGCCGCGCCGCGCGCTGTTCTCGGAGTTGCTGGCCGCGATACCGGGCTTCGTCAGCCTGTTGGTCAACCACCGCCCGCGCGCCTTGCGCGGCCGCTCGCTGAAGGAAGCGCTCGACGTGGCGCAGCGCCAGCCGGCCCGCCTTGGCGCACTGTTCTCGGCCTGGCGCCGCGCGCCGGCGGACATGTACCGCGCACCGCCCACGCTGGTGTTCGCCGTGCTTGGCCAGGCGCGCGCGAACGGACAGGTCAGCCCCGAGGAAGAAAGCCACCTGTTCGCAAAGCTGCTGACGCACTGGGCGTTGCGCAGTGCGCTGGGCGGCGCCACGGCCTGCGCGAACGCCGCAGCGGGCGCCGCAAGGATGTTTGCCGTGCGCTCACGGCTCGACCCGGCCTGACCGCCGCATAAGGAGATTCACATGGCTATCACCACTTCGTCCCCGGTCCAGCCAGGCACCGGCAGCATCCTGGTCAGCGTGTTCGACCGGGGCAGCAAGGCGCCGCTTGAAGGCGCCAGTGTCAGCGTATGGCGCATCCCGGCCGCTGCGCTTGCCAAGAAGGGCTATGCGCATGCCAGCCACAGGCCGGCCGCCGCCGACTTCGTGAAGCTGCGCAGCACGCAGCGCGATGGGCGGGTGCAGTTCGACGGCCTCGATGAAGCGAGCTACCTGGTGGTGCTGCACCATCTGCTGGTCGACCCGTTGATCGAGGGTACCGCGCCGCAAGGCGTGGAGGTACGCGCCGGCTGCGTGCACGACGCCTGCTTCGAGGTCGCGCTGAACGTGCGCGAGACCCTGACCTTCACACGCGACGATTGCGTCGTGATCGATTGTCCGCGCGACGGCGATCGCTTCGCGACGCGGATCGAGTTCGACCGCTCCGACGACCTCCTGGGCCAGATCGAGTTCGATGCGCCGGCGAACGCGCTGCGCAACCCCGCCGATCCGTTCGCCTACCGCGGCGCCATCGGCGGCGCCGGCCCCCAGCTGCATCCGTGGAAGCTGCGCATGGCCTTCCAACCGTTGCTCGCCGGCGTTCCCGTCGGCGCCTCGGCCGCCAGGCTCAACGGCGCCACCAGCTTCGCCGCCAACGCGCGCACGCCGCAGCCGATCTCCGGCAATCTGGGCGTCGCGCTGCTGCGCACCGCCACCGAGCCGACCACGGACACGGCGTTCTTTCGGGCGCTGCTCAACAGCACCGAGGGGCTGTCGTTCAACACCTACCTGCGCTTCATGGACCATCTGTTCTGCGGCGAGAACGGCCTGGAGGATCTGCCGGGATTCGAGCAGGACCGATTCGACCGCAAGCGCGACGAGTTCGGCCGGCTGCGCAGCCTGCGCCTGCTGCCGTTCACCGATTCGGACGCCTACCGCGTCGTCAAGGCGGCGACCGAGGCCTTCGTGATGATCAACTGCGGCGTGCTGGCCGAACCGCAGCCGTTCGACGCTGTGCGCGACGACGCCTACCTGCTGCGGCGCGATCTGCCGGTGCCGGCACAGGGCCTGAAGCAGGTGTTCGGCGCCGACTACTTGGTGCCGATCGCCGGTGGCGACAGCGGCGCGAAGACCTTGCCCTACCTGGCGGTGATCCGCGCCAAGCTGCCCGACATTGCGATCAAGCTGAGTCCGATCGAAGCCGCGCCGGAGTTGGTGTCCCAGTGCCACGGCATCCTGCAGGACAAGCTTGCCAATCCCTGCCTGATCGAGCTGATCTGGTCGTACTGGCAGGAGGAAGGCATGCTGGTGCAGACGATGAACGCGATCACGCGGCGCTTCCAGAACGTCCGCTCGCATGAGCGCGATCCGCTGGCCAACCTCGAGATCGACCCGCTGCGCCCGCTCAACAACGTGCTGTGGGGCTTCGTGCAGGACGAGCAGCACCGCCTCAGCATCGTGCGCCGCAACTACGAGTACGACCACCACTACGGCCTGCGGCTCGAAGGCAAGGCGGTGCAGCGCATGCAGGCGGCCGACAGCCGCTCGCGCTTCCTCGAAGCCTTCCACAACCTGTTGCGCCTGTGCACGGGTTTCTTCAAGCAGGACGACGACACCACGGTCAAGGCCGATGCCTTCCCGGTGCTCAATGCGCTGAAGGAGGTGCACCTGATCCTGTCGCAGGGCGCGCACAACCAGTTCGGCGACCTGCCCTCGACCGCGCGCATCGAGATGCTGATGCAGCAGTGGCTGCTGGCGCGCCCGGAGTTCCGCGAGTTCCTGCCGACGCGCATCATGACCGCCTACCCCGAGCCGTGGATGGACCGGGTCGACGCGATGAAGAAGCTGCAGGGCTGGACCGACACCAGCGTGCTGCACTTCCGCAACCTCGCGATCTTCGGCGAACAGGTCCTGCTGACGATCCGCTGGGGCCACTGGAGCGACGTGCAGGAGCCGCTGCAGGCCTTCAACTGGGCGCGCCTGCTGCGCCCGCAGATCCAGGGCTACAGCCATGCCTACCGCGCCGTCACCGGCGTCGACCTGGCGATCGAGACGAGCGATACGAAGGTCGACGCGACGCTGCCCTCGGTGCTGCTGCAACGGCGCCTGGCGCTGCAGCAGCGCACCGCCTAGCGCAGCGAGGTGCATCATGAATCAGGAACTGGGCTTTGAAATGATGCCCTTCGGGATCGCTCAGCAGTACGAGGGTGCAGCGTACGAGGGGCAATTCGAAACGGCGCGCCGCGCGCCCGCGCGCGCCCGGCCGGCACCCAGGTACGTGGCCGACTTCTCCGGCCCCGCGGCCGAATGCGTACGCAGCCTGCGCCGGGCCGGCAAGACCAAGGCCCAGGCGCTGGCCATCATCAATGCCCAGATCGGCGTTGCGATCGTGATGCTGCGCAAGGCGGCCGCAGAACTCAAGCGCGGCAGCCGCACGCAGGCGACGAAGGAGCTGTTCCTGAAGATCTTCAGGGTCCGACCGGAGTTCGTTCCGACCTGGCTCAAGCCCACCGCATCGATCAAGGACCGCGGCGACGTGGTGGCGACCCGGTGCGCGCGGGTGGCCGAGCTGCTGGCCAGCGGCAAGATCAAGTTCTTCTGCACCATCAACTCGACCAACTGCCCAGATTGCTCGAACGACTCGAGCGACTTTGCCTGTTCGAGCTGGGGCGACGAAAGCAAGGCGCCGAAGAAAAGCCGGGTCGTCTGCCTGGGAGACGCTTTCTGGGACGCCATGAAGGCCGGCAGCACCAGTTCCCTGCTGGCGACGCTGATGCACGAGCCGTTCCACATCTACTACGGCGTGTACGTGACGGAACACCGCTCGACCGCGGGCAAGTTCGGTGGCATCAACTGCATCGTGCGCTATGTCTTCGAGGCCAACCGCCGGACCGCGCCTGCTCGGGTGAACCAGCGTTGCACCGACACGGCGACGCGGCAGGAACTCAAGGTGTTCTGACATGGCCGACTTCACCAGTGCGCTGTACCTGGGCCTGCGCCACCCGAGCGCGGCGCTGCCGGCCTGGGATGCGCTCACGCTCGGTCGCCCGGCGGCGCTGCAGGAGCCGTGCGGCGCCGCCGCCGTCGCCGCCGACCTGGCGCGCCTGCAGGGCCTGCCGGCGACGACGCTGTTGCCCTCGACGCTGCACCTGTTCTGGGATCTGCTGCGCCTGCTCGCCCGCGATGCGCGCTCGGCGCTGCTGCTGGACGCGGGCGCCTACCCGATCCTGCACTGGGCGGCCGAGGGTGCCGCCGCCGTCGGCGCACGGGTGCAGCGTTTCGCCCATCACGATGCCGCCGCGCTGGCACAGCTGGCGCGGCGCGCCGCGCGCACCGGGCTGCAGCCGGTGGTGCTGTGCGACGGCTATTGCCCCGGCTGCAACAGCGCCGCGCCGCTGCACGCCTACGCACGCATCGCACAAGGCTGCGGCGGCATGCTGGTGCTGGACGATACACAGGCCCTCGG
>DATILC010000029.1:0-3927 GCA_035476855.1 Solimonas sp.
GAACCAGCCGCGCCGCGACGGCCAGCAGCAGGAGCGTCAGCAGAACCGCGATGGCCAGCAGCCGCGCCAGGGCCGCGACCCGAACCGCGAGGGTCAGCAGCCGCGTGGCCAGCAGCAGAATCAGCCGCGCCGCGACGGCCAGCAGCCGGAGCGCCAGCCGAAGGGCGAGGGCCAGCAGCCGAATCAGCCGCGCCAGCCCCGCGACCCGAACCGCGAGGGCCAGCAGCCGCGTGGCCAGCAGCAGAACCAGCCGCGCCGCGATGGTCGCCCGGATCGTCCGCAGCAGCCGCAGGACCGCCCGGAACAGTTGCCGCTGACCGATGTCGAGGCCGCACAGCCGGACCTGTCGCCTGTCGAGGGCGGTCGCCCCGAGGAAGGCCAGGAGCCGCATGCCGCCGGTGGACGCAGCCTGCGCGGCCGTCGCAACCGTCGCAACCGCGACCGTCGCGGTGAGCGCGGCGAGCGTGGCGAGGCCCTGCCGGCAGCCGCCGGCGGTGTCCTGGCACTGACCGAGGACGATGCCGCCGCTGGCAACGTCGTTTCCGCCGAACTGCCGGAACCGCAGACGGAAGGCACGGCGGTCGCCGAAGCCGTGATGGAAACCGCCATGGACGTCCAGGCCGAGCAGGCGCCGCAGTCGGCGCCGGTCGAGCCCATGGAAGTCGAAACAACGGTGGAGGCCGAGGCCCCGGCGCCGGTCTTCGCAGCAGCCCCCGCTCCGCGGCCGATGGAAGCACCGCAGGCACCCGCGGCAGTGGTCGAGCGTCACGAATCCGCAATCCAGGAAACGGAAGATGACGGCCTGAAGTTCCGCAGCAGCGCCCCGGCCGCCGATTATTTCAAGCTGTTCGAGGAACCGGCACCTGCTGCCGCGCCGGAGCCGCAAGCGCCGGCCACTGAGTCCGCCGAAGAAGGCCAGCCCGAGCCGACGGCGGAAGAGAAGCCCAGCACCCCCGCTCCCTGATCACCATCCATGGATATCACCATCTTCGGTTCCGGCTACGTCGGACTCGTCACCGCGGCCTGCTTCGCCGATGCCGGCAACTCGGTCGTCTGCGTCGACATCGACGCACGCCGCGTCGAAACCCTGTCGCGCGGGGAAGTGCCGTTCTACGAGCCCGGCCTCGACCAGATCGTCAAGACCAATTTCCGCGAAGGCCGCCTGCGCTTCACCACCGACGCCGAGGAAGGCGTCAAGCATGGCCTGTTCCAGTTCATCGCCGTCGGTACCCCGCCGGGCGAGGACGGCTCGGCCGACCTGAAGTACGTGCTGCAGGTGGCCGACACCATCGGCCGCCTGATGAACGACTACCGGATCGTCGTCACCAAGTCGACCGTGCCGGTCGGCACCGCCGACAAGGTCCGTGAGGCGGTCCGTGCAGCACTGCAGAAGCGCGGCGACGAAGTCGAGTTCGATATCGTCTCGAACCCGGAATTCCTCAAGGAAGGCGCCGCGATCCAGGACTTCACCAAGCCGGACCGCATCGTCGTCGGCACCGACAACCCGCGTACCGCCGAGCTGATGCGCGCGCTCTATGCGCCGTTCAACGTCAACCACGACCGCGTGGTGGTGATGGACATCCGTTCCTCGGAGCTGACCAAGTACGCCGCCAACGCCATGCTGGCGACCAAGATCAGCTTCATGAACGAGCTGGCCAACGTCGCCGAGAAGGTCGGCGCGGACATCGAGAAGGTGCGCATCGGCATCGGCTCGGATCCGCGCATCGGCTATCACTTCATCTACCCCGGCTGCGGCTACGGCGGCTCCTGCTTCCCCAAGGACGTCAAGGCGCTGGTGCACACCGCCGGCGAAGCGGGGCACTCGGCGACGCTGCTGGCCGCCGTGGAGGACGTCAACCGCCGCCAGAAGCAGGTGCTGTTCGATCGCATCAGCGGCCACTTCGGCGGCGACCTCAAGGGCAGGACCGTGGCGCTATGGGGCCTGGCGTTCAAGCCCAACACCGACGACATGCGTGAAGCCTCCAGCCGCGACCTGATGGAAGCCCTGTGGCAGGCCGGCGCGAAGGTCCGCGCTTTCGACCCGGTGGCAAACCACGAGACGCACAAGATCTACGGCGATCGCGCCGACCTCGTGCTGTGCGACAACGCCGAATCCGCCTGCGAAGGCGCCGACGTGCTGGCGATCGTCACCGAGTGGAAGCAGTTCCGCAGTCCGAACTTCGAGCGCATGGCTGTCCTGCTGAAGCAGCCGACGGTGTTCGACGGCCGCAACCTCTACGACCCGCAGCAGATGAAGCGTCTCGGCTTCAACTACTACAGCATCGGCCGGCAACCGGTGCGCGCCACCAGCTGAGGGCGCTCGCAACAAACGAAAAAGGCTCCGTCAGGAGCCTTTTTCGTTTCAGGGAATCACACAGCTCAGGACTTGGACGGCGTCATCAGCGCGATCACCGTCTGCAGGTCTTCCTCGGTGTCCACCCCACGCGGCGGCGGGTTGTGGGTAACCCCCATCTTGATGCGGAAGCCGTGGGTCAGCGCGCGCAGCTGCTCCAGCGCCTCGCAGTCCTCCAGCGGCGCCGCCGGCAGCTCGCTGAACTCGGCCAGCGCCGCAACGCGATAGGCGTACAGGCCGATATGGCGGAAGGCCAGGCCTTCCGGCATGCGCGGCTGATCGCGGCTGGCACCGTCGCGCTTCCAGGGGATCGGCGCGCGCGAGAAGTACAGCGCGTAGCCACGGCGATCCATGGTCAGCTTGACCACGTTGGGATTGAGCCATTCCTCGAGGCTGTGCAGCGGATGGCACAGCGAGGCGATATGGGCCTCCGCATCGTCGGCCAGCAGCTGTGCTGCCTGGCGGATCAGCTCGGCCGGCATCAGCGGCTCATCGCCCTGCAGGTTCACCACCACCGTGTTCGAGGCCCAGCCGGCCTGGCGCGCAATCTCGTTGACGCGGTCGGTGCCGGAGTTGTGGGTGGCCTCGGTCATCCGGGCGTCGGCGCCAAAGGCGCGGCAGGCATCCAGCACCTGTGGAGAATCAGTGGCGATCACCACTTCCTCCGCACCGCTCTTGCGCGCGGCCTCCCAGACATGGCGCACCACCGGCTTGCCGTGGACCTCGCGCAGGACCTTGTTGGGCAGCCGGGTCGACCCCAGGCGCGCCGGAATCACCACATTGAAGGCCTTCACCGGCCCAGTTCCTCTTCGCTCAGTTCACGCGCCTCTTCCTCGAGCATCACCGGGATGCCGTCGCGCACCGGGTAGGCCAGCCGCGAGGCGCGGCACCAGAGCTCCTGGCGCTCCGGCAGCCATTCCAGGGGCGCCTGGGTGACGGGGCAGACGAGGATGTCGAGCAGTCGCTTGTCCATGACACGGTGTTTCGGAAAAGGGGGAGCATTGTTGCACGCTTTCCCGGGCCCGCAGCAAGGCGGACTACTCGCGGCGCAGCAGCCAGTCGGCCAGCTTGTTGATCCACCGATTGTGATGGAAGGAGGTCTCGACCTTGTGGCGGCTGTAGTGGCGCCGCACCCACTCCTCGAACGGCGTGCCATGCTGTTCGTGATGCTGGCGATAGCATTCGAAGAAATGGTCGAGGATGCCGGCCTTGGCCTGCCGGATGTGGCCGAAACGCAGCAGGCTCAGCTGCCGGAGCGCGACCTCGACCGACTCATCGGCCTGGAGCATCAGGTACAGGGCGCTGGCCAGCCCCGCCCGGTCAGCGCCGGACTTGCAGTGCAGCAGCACCGGCTTCTCGACCTGCTTGAACAGCTCGTTGATGCCGAGGATTTCCTCGCGCGTGGGCGCCTGTCGCGAGAACAGCGGGAAGTGCACCAGCCTCAGTCCGTAGCGCTCGCAGGCTTCCCATGACAGGCGATTCGAGGCGATGTTGGGGTCGACGCCGCGCAGGTTGATGATGGTGCGGATGCCGAACTTCGCCGCTGCTCGCAGCTGCGACGGCAGGGGATGGCT